>JAUQPW010000066.1 GCA_030550175.1 bacterium | reverse complement strand
ATATTCCCATTTTTGGAGAATATCTTTGACCATGGGATTGAAGTCCCGAGCGCTGTAGTATCGGAGGGCCAGTTCCAGATATTCTTTTTGAATTTCTACGGCAGAGAGTTTTTTTCCGTTATCCAGCTTGATCTTTCGTTTGCAGGTGATATCACAGGAGATGTCCTTAATGGATTTTACCGGATTTCGCAGGGAGAGATCTTTGTCGATGAAGTCATCTTCAATCATTTGGAGAACCAGCCCGGTCGTTCCGGTTTTCAGATAGGTCACGAACTCGGACATATTGGAGTCTCCAACGATGACGTGAAGTCGACGGTATTTCTCCTCATCGGCGTGGGGTTCATCACGGGTATTGATGATACTCCGGTCGTTGGTGGTCGTTCCGGAGATTTTCTGACAGATATGTTGGGCCCGTTGAGAGATGTTATAATCGGCCCCCTTTCGGTCCTGGAAAACCTTACCTGAGCCGGAGAAGACTTGTCGGGTGACCAGGAAGGGAATGAGTTGCTCGGCCAGGTAGTAGAAGTTGGCATTTCGATCGACCAGGTAATTTTCGTGGCAGCCGTAGGAATTACCTATGAAGTCGGTATTGTTTTTAAAGATGGCCAAGTTTCCCGATATGCCTTCTTTGGCTATTTTATATTCAGCGTAGTTGAGGAGTTTTTCTAAGATACGCTCCCCGGCTTTATCATATCGAACGAGATCCAGGGGGTTGGTGCATTCCGGGGTAGCATATTCGGGATGATAGCCGGTATCTTGGTAGAATCGAGCTCCATTTTCCAGGAAGACGTTCAAAAATCCTTCCGTTGTGACCAGTTGTTCAAAGAGGTATCGGACTACCTTTTCAACCGGGAGGGTTTTACGTCCGTTGGAGGTAAAAATAATACCATATTCACTTTCTAACCCGTAAATTCGTTTTTCCATACGTCACTAAAGATAACTTTTCATAAGGTCTCGTATCTCCGCGGGGGGGATACGTCTAAACTTCCTTCCTGGACGATTCCTGTCCAGGATCGCGACCTCAAGATTCGTTTCACTGATCGGTTTATTTTCCACGACTCTAAGGGCTTTTTGACTCAGCCACAAAGCGTCTGCCAAGGAACTATTTTCCCGATACTGTTCTTTTAAAAAACGGGTTACTTCTTCCGCTTGACCTCCAATCACCGCAAATTGCTTCCGATCGCTGATACTACCGTCGAAAAGGATATGGTACATGGCGTTTTCCGACTGAACTTCTCCGACTTCCACAACCAAAATTTCGATTTCTAAGGGTTTAACTTCCTGGGTGAAGACATTTCCTATTGCCTGAGAATAAGCTTCCGCTAGGGACTTAGCCGTAACATCTTCTCGACTGTAGATATATCCTTTGGTATCGGCATATCTCACGCCGGATTTACGCAAATTTTCAAACTCGCTGTATTTACCTACCCCGGCAAAAGCAATCCGATCGTAGATTTCCCATATTTTATGCAGGGAGGAACTCGGGTTCTCTGCGGTGAGGATAATCCCATCTCGATATTCCATAGCCACCAGAGATTTACCCTTGGCGATTCCTTTCCGGGCGTACTCCGCCTTATCCTGCATCATCTGTTCCGGTGAGACGTAATAGGGTAAAACCATATGGGCCTGTTATCCGTTGTTCGTTGTTTACTGCAAAGGATCCTTCGCAGTGAATAAAAACAACGGACAACGGACGGCGAACTATTGATTTTTGCGACTTTCTATAATCACCTTACAAATAGATGCAACGGTTGTTTCTGGTATATCCGTGATGCCCTGTTCGGTGATTTTTTTGACGGTGGGATAAATCCCTCGAACCAGATCCGGTCCACCGGTTCCTACATCTTCTTCCGACGCATCAATGAGAGCTTCCAGAGCCACCTTAAGAGCTTCTTCTTCTTGGAGTCCTCTCCGGTAGAGCTTCTTCATGGTATTACGGGCGTCTTTTCCACCAGAACCCGTGGCATAAAATTCCTCCTCTTCGTACTTTCCACCGACTACGTCGTACTTAAAGATCCGACCTTCTTTTCGCTTGAGGTCGTAGCCGGCAAAAATAGGAATCACAATCAAGCCTTGAAAGGCTGCCGGGAGGTTCTGCCTAATCATTTGGGCCAATCGATTCGCTTTACCTTCCAGGGTTAATCGCTCCCCTTCGAGTTTCTCATAATGTTCCAATTCTACTTGAAACAAGCGCGCCATGTCAATGGCAGGACCTGCAGCACCAGCGATGGCCATTGCAGAGTAATCATCGGTTTTATAGACCTTCTCCATAGTTCTGGAGGAAATCTGAGGTCCTTCAATGGCCCGACGATCCCCTGCAATGAGGACTCCATTTTGATACCTTAAGGCCAGGATGGTGGTCCCGTGAGGTATGGACACAGAATCCTCGCTCAGGAGTGTGGGATCACTCCTGTAGGTAGGGAGTAAGTGAGGATAATCAACTTTTAAAAGTTCAAAAAAGCTGGAACCATCATATTGGGTCTTGAGAATCATCGCAAGTTTTGAGGATTTTAGATTTCAGATCCTGAAGATCTGTAATCTGCTACCTAGAGATTATTCTCCCCCTCTTTGGACATAACTTTTCACGAATTCCTCTGCATTCTCTTCGAGTACCTCATCGATTTCATCCATGAGCTTATCCAGATCCTTTTTAATCTTTTCACCTTTCTCGGCAACTCCCGTTCCGGTTCTCTCACTTTTCTCTTGTTGAGGCGCTTCGGGTTTTTTAACTTTTTTCTGTTGATCAGCACTGGCAGTTATCACATGGAAGAAAGTCTCAGGGTTACTTTCCGATTGGCGACCTAAAAGGTTTAGGGATGTCATAGTTTTTCTCCTTCAAAATATCTAAAGTGCCTACAGTGTCTGAAGTGGAAAACCCCACTTCAAGCACTTGCAAACTTTAGCTCACTTTAGTTCACTCTGTCGGGTTAAGCTGCAAGATTCTTTAACAATTCTTTAGCCGTTGCAGAGCGTTCAAGAAGCTCCTGTACATGGGCTTTGGATCCTTTCGCCGGTTCTGACATGAGAACTCTCTTAATAGAAACCTCATCGACACTAAAGGACAAAGCACTCCAACTCACCCCGAATATTTCCGATTTATACTTTCGTAAGCAGCTTCCGCGAAAATAAGCCCGGGTGTCGATGGGGGGATTCTCAACGGCCTCTAAAATCTCCTCATCGGTTAAAATACGTTCAACTCCTCCTTGTTTTTGTAATAGATAATATAATCCCTTTTCAGGACGAACGTCATGGTACTGGAGATCCATCATAAGAACTTTGGAATCTGTCCAGTTACAACCACGGCTCTTCATATAATTTGTGATCAGGTATTTTTTAATCACCCAATCAATTTCCCGGTTCAGCTGGTCCGGCTCCTCTTCCAATTTGGTCAGTACCCTTTCCCATCTTGCCAGAATATCCTCTGTAATAGGATTCTTCTCTTGCTGACTGACATACTTTTTAACCAACTCCAGATATTCCTTCTGAATTTGAATCGCCGTGAATTTTTTACCGTTATCTAACTGGATCTTCTTCTTACAGGTAATATCGTGGGAAATATCCCGCATCGCCTTCACCGGGTTACGAAGAGTCAGGTCTTTATCAATGAACTTGTCTTCAATCATTTTGAGAACCAGGGCCGTGGTTCCGACTTTCAGATACGTGGTAACCTCCGACATGTTGGAGTCCCCTACAATCACATGTAACCTTCGGTATTTTTCGCGGTCCGCATGGGGTTCATCCCGGGTATTAATAATGGGTCTTTTAACCATGGTGTCCAGACCTATTTCAGTTTCGAAGAAGTCGGCTCTTTGAGAAATCTGATAATCCACCGGATCACTGTCATTTTCAAATCCCACCTTCCCGGCTCCCGTAAAGATCTGCCGAGATATTAAGAAAGGAGTCAAGTGAGTCACAATCAGTTCGAAAGGAGTTTTTCGATCCATGAGGTAGTTCTCATGATATCCGTAGCTGTTTCCTTTCCGGTCGCTGTTATTCTTATAAATGAGAATCTCTTCCCCGGCCGGGATCAGTTGGTTTGCTTGCATCCGGCTGACATTAACGATCCACTCTCCGGCTTTCTCATATTTAACCAAATCTCGGGCATTGGAACATTCCGGGGTGGAAAATTCAGGATGGGCATGATCCACATAGTACCGCGCCCCATTATTCAGAACTTTGTTAATGGCTGCGTTGTCTTTTTCTCGGGGAGCCTCTATCTTTCTTTCTACTTTGAATCCTCGGGCATCTACCAGGGGATTCTCTTGGTCGTAGTCCCAAATAATTTTAACCGTAGGGTCCGGTTGATAACTATTTACCAGGAGCATGGAATGGGATATTGCATCGAATTCCACATCATTTTTAGTCGTAATTCCATATTCCGTCTCAGTGCCTATGATCTTTTCAATAGCCATAAAAAAATGTCTGGAGGGACAAAGCATTCGCTCATGGGGTTCTAACCCCATGATTTTACCTGCGAATGCTTTGTCCCTACGTAACCCTACAAATATTGTCCTGCCGTGATGTTTTCTATGCTGCGTCCACCGCCACCTTTTTCACCACCTAAAAGGGTTCGTACATTAACAATCTTTTCACCCTTTCGACCGGAAATCTTAGCCCAATCATCTGGATTGGTAGTGTTGGGTAAATCTTCATTCTCTTTGTACTCGTCTCGAACAGCCTCTAGAAGATCCTCAGACTTAATTCCCCATTCCCCTTTTTCGATATATCGCTTCAATGCTCTTTTCTTCGCTCTTCGGACAATATTTTCGATCATGGCACCGCTGGCAAAATCTTTAAAATAGAAAATCTCTTTTTCTCCCTTGGCATAGGTCACTTCCAGGAATTTGTTCTCATCTTCGGTACTATACATCCGCTCGGCAGTTTTATCAATGAGATACTTAACAGTCTTCTCCCGATCATGGTTGAATCGCGCCAGCTCCTCTTCATGGAGGGGAAGGTCTGGCGTTAAATAAATAGCAAAGATGGCCTTGGCTCCCTCTAAATTAGGACGATCTATTTTGATCTTAATATCGAGCCGACCCGGTCTTAAAACTGCGGGATCAATCAGATCCTGCCGGTTAGTGGCTCCAATTACAATAACATTCCCTAAGGATTCTACTCCATCGATCTCCGAGAGAAACTGGGCAACCACCGTAGCTTCCATATCTGAAGAAATCCCGGAACCCCGGAGCCGGAAGAGAGAATCCATCTCATCGAAGAATACAATCACCGGAGAGTCCTCCTTGGACTTCTCCTTGGCTTTTTTGAAGACCTCTCGGATCTTATACTCTGTTTCTCCAACATATTTGTTGAGGAGCTCAGGGCCTTTAACGTTAAGGAAGTAGCTCTTGGTTTTAACCCCTGTTTTCTTCTCCATTTGCTTAGCCAAACTGTTGGCTACCGCCTTTGCAATAAGGGTTTTTCCACACCCCGGAGGACCGTATAAAAGAATCCCTTTCGGGGGGGTCAATTTATGCTTCTTGAATTCTTCAGGATAAATATAGGGAAGCTCAATGGCGTCCCGAATCTCTTCGATCTGTTTGTCTAATCCCCCGATATCGGCATAGGTAATATTGGGGACCTCTTCTAAAACCACTTCCTCTACCTGGGATTTGGGTAGTTTTTCAATGGCATAGTTGGATCGAGGATTAATCATCAGCTGATCCCCGATATTGATCTTCTCCTTCCTTAGTTTATCCGAGAGCTGAATCACCCGCTCTTCATCGGCCCGACCTATCACAATAACCCGATCTTCACCTAAAATATCTTTAACCTGGACCACTTCCCCCTTGGTATCATACCCGGCAACATCTACTACATTCAGCGCTTCGTTGAGTACTAATTGTTGACCCCTCTGAATTTGACTGGTATCAATCCCAGGTCTCACGTTTACTTTGAGCCTTCTCCCCTCCACGTCGATATCGATGGTATGGTCATCATTACTCTCTATAAAAGTTCCATAACTGTTGGGAGGTGCACAAAGTTTGTCAACCTCCTCCTTTAATTCCTGAATCTGAATTTTAGATTCTTGTAGAATCCCTACAAGTTTCTCATTCTGTCTTTTGGCTTCCGCCAATTGTTCTTTGGTTCGGTAATATTTCCTTCTTAAAATTTCGAATTCACCGAGGTTTTTTTCCAGTTTTCTTGTCAACTCCTCAGATTCACTCTCGAGAAGCTTTATTTGATTCTGGAGTTCCTGGCTTTCCCGTTCACATTGAGATAAGCGATATCTCAAAGAGGCCTCGCTCATGGGAATATGGGAGGATAGTTTTTTCATCGTGTCTCTCATGAAACTTTTCTTATCCTGGTCTCTGTAGGAGTTGTCCATACCTTACTCACCTCTTAAAGTTTATTGAAGGAAGTTACCTTTTGGGGGAAAACTTCTTTCGTCTAATAAAATCAAGCTTTTACAGGTGAACTTCTGACAGTCCGATCCTGCTAGTATCTATAGTGATATATTAGCATCTTTTTCCCTCGTGTCAAGTCTAAAAACGAATCTGAA
The DNA here is from genome assembly GCA_030550175.1 of bacterium. GTDB lineage: Bacteria > Moduliflexota > Moduliflexia > Moduliflexales > JAUQPW01 > JAUQPW01. The sequence continues at coordinate 24,486 of JAUQPW010000066.1, read as the reverse complement.
AAGAGTTACGGAAACCCGAAAATGTTGGTTTTTGATTATCCTTTGAAGTTGTAACAGACCAGATCCCCCTTCGGAACCCAGGTTCTCCAGCCTGTTACGAATAGCTTTCACATCTATCGACGGAGAACTCACATAAAAATAGTAAGGCTAAGGAGAAGACAATATTTTTCTCTTGACGAGGCCTGTATTAGTTGATACCTTGAACACTTACTCAAGGTTTGAATATAAACTGTTGTAAGGTCCATTTTCTTGTATAGACCGCTCTCTATAGCTGCCTTACTCTAAAGGAGGGTCCTGCTTTTAAGGATGTCCTCATCAGATCATCCTTGTAAAAACTCGTGAAATCGAAAATACTGTGAACGGCTAGCTATCAGCATAAAACGTAAAACGTAATTCTCAAAGAATCGGCCTCATAACAGAGAAACTCTATTTTTTACGATTTACGTCTTATTCCCTCAAGGCTGATCGCTACGCTTACCGGATATGGGAGCCTTTATTGCAAGTATCTTCTCTGCCTTATTAGGAATCCTGTTGTTCATCCTGGCCTATAAGGTCTATGATCTCATCGTTCCCTTCGATCTAACCAAAGAACTGGAAGAAGATCAAAATATTGCCGTCGGCATTGTTATTGCCGGTATGATCATCGGTATTTCTATTATTATTGCAGCAACAATTATGCCAGCTCCTCAAATTGTGATGCCAAAATAAAACAAAATAAAGGAGGCGTGGACTTGCCTGAACCTTTACAGGTAAGGATTCCACCGGGTAGGTGACTAAAATCTTGACTAAGCAGCAAATCTTATTTCTTGCTATTCTAATCGTTTTACTTATCTCGGTATTAAAAATTACAAGGATTTTTGTGGGGGTTATTATCCATGCAACCTTATGGCAGGCTATCTTCGCCTTTGCGGTTATGGTAACCCTTATTTATGCGATTTACGACCTCTTAGGGTAAAGAATTCTTCGTGGGGTCACAAATCCCAAGGAGTTATAAGAATGGCGAACAAACCCCTAAAGGTAAAGAAGTTCTCCATAGGGTTTACAGACCTCCAGGGGGTTTTTAAGGTTTACCGGGGTCAAAATAATCCTCCCTTCTATCCGGGGAGTCTTTAAGAAGTCCTCCGGTTATTTGTTTGCTTAGAAAAAGCCTCAAGTACGAACTTTGTGCTTTAACTATTTTTCTGGTTAATTTTGTTGGATCATGAGTTGGTATTATGGTAATGACTCAGGAGCGGAACGCCCGTATCCATCCAAGCCAGACCCAAGGGTTCTCCAGCTAAAACCTGAGAATACTTTAACCGGGAAGTAAAGGTAAGAATTCTTTCTCTTCTAATTCTTGCTTCTTACTTCCTGAACCTAAAACCTAGGACTTTGCGTAATGCAGAAACTTAGAATTTCTACCGAGGTGGTTGGTCCTCACAAGGACATTGTCAAAATAAAAGTGAGTGGCTTTTTAGACGCCCATACGGTTCCGGAGATGGAAGAGGTTGTGCAATCCCTAATTGAAAAAGGCCTCTACAAAATGATTGTGGACCTGGAGGAGCTTTCTTACATTAGTAGCGCCGGATTAGGGGTTTTTATGAGTGTCATCGGAGATGTTCGAGATAATCGCGGAGATATCATTCTTATCAGGATACCGCCTAAGATATTCAAGGTGTTTGATCTCTTAGGGTTTACCGAGATTTTTACAACGCTGAATCAAGAAGAAGAAGCCATCCTGGCCTTTACTAAGGAATAAAACCTAAAACATAAAGCAGAGTGCTTCCCATGGAATCCAAAAAGGGGAGGATTTGAAGCATCGATATCCCGTTTTAGCTTCTATGTTTCAGGTTTTACGTTTAAAGATGAAGCAGGAAGGCAGAAGAATTGTATTCAGCATTCCCGGTGAGACCGATTATCTGATTCAGATTCGATCGCTTATATCTACCGTTGCTTCGGAAGTCGGATTGGCCGAAGAAGAGCTTTACAAGATTGAAACGGCCGTGGATGAAGCCTGTGCCAATGTTATTGAACACGCCTATGAAGGAGAGGAAGGAAGCAAACCTATTCAGATCTGTCTGGAAGTGACCCCTTCCAGGTTGATTATCTCGGTTAAAGATTATGGAAGGACGTTTAACCCCGGCACCATAAATCCGCCGGACCTTTCAAAATTTATTAAGGAGAAAAGAGATGGCGGCCTGGGGTTATTTCTGCTTCAATCCCTAATGGACGAGATTAACTATACCTCAGACCCCCGGGGTTACAACGAACTTACCCTGATAAAATACCTTAAACCCCAGTAGCGGAATGGTCCCGATGTTTAAAGGGATTCCGCCTGGCTATTCAGAAATAGATATGGTCAAATTTTATAGACTTCTCTTAGTCAGCTTTTCTCTTCTTCCTGTTGGATGTGCAGGCGATTCTCCTTTCCAGAAGGGTCAGATCCTCTACAACTCAGGGAGATACCTTGAAGCGATCTATCAGTGGGAAAAGGTCCCTCCTGAGGATAAAGACTACCTGCAGGCTCAGCTCAGGATCAGTCAAACAAAGCGAGAATTAGATCAAAAAGATGCCCTGTATACCCAGTATGTTCGTAGAGGAGAACGGCTGGAAAAAACGGAGGATTTACGCGGGGCTATCGAGATGTATGAAAAGGCGATTCAAGTTGCACCCTACCAGAAAAATCAGCTCTCTCGGAAGATCACTCAACTTACCGCCAGGAAGCAGGCCTTAATTGAACAGGCTTTTCGGTCAGGAGAAGATTTTTTTAAAGATAAAGATTATCAAAACGCCAGAGCCCAATGGAAGAAAGTTCTTCGTCTGGATCCTTCCCACGCCCAAGCCCAACAACGTCTCAAAGAAATAGATTTAATCGAGAATTCCAATGATCAGGTTTTTTACCGCCGAGGGGTAGAGCTTTACAAACAGAAGCTTTTAAATGCGGCTAAACGGGAATTTGAAAAGGCCTTAACCATTAACCCCCATAACACCGGCGCAGCTCAATATTTGGAGGCTATTTCCAGGATTCGTTCGGTTCCCTATAGAGTTAAAAAAGGAGATACCCTGATCGGTATCGCCAAAACTCAAATGGGAAAGGCAGAGGATGTAAAAATTCTGGCAGATTTTAACCATCTCCCTGTAACCTCCCCGGTGAAACCTGGAGAAATCCTTCATATCCCTTCGTTCCAGGATTTTAAGGCGGTCGCCTTAAAAGAGGAATCCCACCGTAGCGTACAGGAATCGCCTGTGGAAATCATAGCAGAAGAGGAGTCGATGCCCGGAGAGGAAAACCCACCGAAAGAAGAGAGTCCGAAAACCCCCGATCTTTCAGAGCAGATCCAGAAGATCCTGGAAAGAGGTCGTTCCTATAAAGAACAGAAAGAATATGCCGAAGCCATTGCAGAGTTTGAAAAAATATTAAACTTAGATCCCCATCATCCTCAAGCCAAAGCTTATTTAGAGGAAACCCGAGAAACTCTGCAAAAGCAAATAACCTTCCACTTAAATCAAGGAATTCAGTATTTCAACGACCAGGAACTGGAAAAAGCCATTGCCGAGTGGGATAAAGTGCTGGCCCTCAATCCGGACAATCAAAAAGCCAGGGATTATCAAAAACGGGCCTATGCCCTGCTGGAAAAGCTACGGGCTCTTCAAAATTCAAAAAATCAACCCCCATAGAACGGGGAGGGTCCCTTTATCGTGGATCAATCATCAGAAAGCCTGGGAAGAGGATAGGAGGGGTTCAGCCCTCTGGTTTAGAACCATGTTAGATCAGGTCTCTCTGGTTGATAGCCCTAAGAAAATTTATTGCAGATAAGATCATGACTTTAAAACCGTTTTCATGGGAAACTTCCCATCTGGTCAGTATGGACCAATTCCAACGGGAAGATATAGAACTTATTTTCAGGAGAACCCAAGAACTCGAAACGAACCTTTTTCCTGTGGATAAGGAAAAATTCTCCCAAATGGTTCTGGCTTCTCTTTTCTTTGAGCCGAGTACAAGGACACGGCTCAGTTTTGAGGTTGCCATGTTACGGCTGGGAGGACAGGTGTTAAAATTACCCGATATTGAAAGCCTCTCCCTTTCTAAAGGAGAATCCCTGGAAGATACAATCCGGGTCCTGGGAGCTTATGCCAACATCATTATCCTGCGTCATCCTTCAGAAGAAGCCCTTCAATTAGCCTGTCGCTACTCGTCTGTTCCCATTATTAATGCAGGGGATGGCTGTGATGAACATCCTACCCAGGCACTCTTAGATCTTTACACGATTCAAAAGGAAAAAGGTTCCATTGATGGATTAAAGATAGCCATTGTAGGAGATCTCAAGCATGCCCGCGTAGTTCATTCTCTTTTGAAGGGACTGACCAAATTTAAAGTGGATCTCAAACTGGTTTCCCCACCTGAGCTCAAAGTCCCTGAGCCTTTTTTGAGGAAATTGGAAGAACAAAACCTCAACTATGTGGAAACTCCGGACCTGGAGAGCGTGATCGGAGAAATTGATATTCTCTATGTGGTAATGCTCCAGCATCATCGAATCTCAGATCCCCATCAACTTGAACAGCTGAAGAGGAAGTATTATGTCATCGATCGAAAGTTGGTCCAGAAGGGTCAAAGTAACCTTATGATTTTGCATCCCATGGTTCGACGCGAAGAGCTTTCACCTGAGGTCGATGAACTTCCTCAGGCAGCTTATTTTCGGCAGGTGAGGAACGGAGTTAGCGTAAGAATGGCCCTGTTGAGCTTGATGCTGGGATAAGTTGGTTACCCGTCTCAATCCCCTCTACTTCCTCTTTAATCCTGCCCAAAACGAACATTTTTCCACCATCATAAACCCGGTACTTTCGGATTCCTTTTCCAGTAAGAAGACATACCCATTCTGATGGAATAGGTCGCATCCTATCCCTCCCTTCTAAAGGGTTGTATCCTGGGTAAAGGCAACCCATACGCATCAAGCTAAAGATTAAACCTGGGGTCTAGCCCCCCCCCTACAGGGACGGTCAGGGGTATCTTTTTTCTAACCTAACCCCCTCACCCCCCATACGGGCTAGGGGGGCGTTTCTTCTTCCACCCCCTAACTTAATTCAGATACTTAAAATGGATAAAACTTGACAGGTCCTGGTAAAGTGTTTATTCTTTTACTCGTAGAATAGAGAAAATATTCTGAAAGAGTTGAACAAAAGAAAGGACAGCATGTTTGGCAAACTGGAAAGAATCTTAATCATTGAGGATCGTAAGGAAGTGTTGGAAGTCCAGGAGGAGATTTTCAGGCAGCAGGGATTTGAGGTTATTATCGCCGATGATGGAATGACCGGGCTGGCAAAGGTTAAAGAATCTAAACCAAACCTGATCTTAACGGATATTCGTTTTCCAGATATCAGTGGTATTGAGATTTGCCAGTACATCAAACGGGATCCGGAATTGCAAGATATTCCGATTATTGTCTCCAGCGCCAGTGATATGGAAGAGGAAGAAGTCTATCAGGCCGGGGCTGATCTCTTTTTACTCAAGCCGGTTTCCTCCCAAAAACTCCTGACCCACGTCCAGAACTTACTTCAAAAAACAAAATCTGATTAACCCTCTAGCCATTTTACCAGAAAAGACGCAAAAAATAAAATACAGAGAAGCCTGACAAAATGAAACAGGGCCACGATGGAAGCGTTAGCCCCGCTTTTAACAGCAACAACCCCTAAAGAAGCAATTCCACCCGGCATCGTACTGAGAAGCGCCGTGATCAGGTCCATGCCTTTAAACTTAGCCAGAATAAGACCCACCAAAAGACCTAAACCGATTAAAAGAGCTGAAGAAAAGAAAACCAGAAACCAATTTGCCCGTATGTCTTTGAGAAGTCGAGGAGTTACAGATAAACCGATGGCACTTCCTACCGCTACCTGAATCAAGAAATCCAAAGGAGCCGGAAATCGGTCTACTTCCATAACGGTGAGTTTAAAAATAGCTACTGCTATTAAAGCTCCCATCATGATTCCAGAAGGGAGATTAAAACGTAAACCTAAATAACCTCCGATACTCCCTACCAGTAGAGTTAAGACGGCGTGGATCATGAAGAATCTCCTTCGAGAAAACTTTAACGGTTAAAGATACGTCGGCTCTTATCCCTATGTCGCTCAATGGCAAGTTGGATCAATCGGTCTATCAGCTCGGGATAACTGATCCCGCTGGCTTCCCATAATTTCGGATAAGCGCTCATCTCGGTGAAACCCGGTATGGTATTGATCTCATTGAGATAAACCTTTCCCGTGTCCTTATCAATAAAAAAATCTACCCGAGCCATCCCGGCACAGTCAATGGCCAGATAAGCCCGAATGGCAATCTGTTGAATCTCTTCTTGAGTAGCCGGGGAAAGTGGTGCGGGGATAATAAATTTCATCATTCCCTCGGTATATTTGCAGGTATAGTCATAAAATTCTCCCTGGGGGATGACTTCACCGGGAACCGAAACCCGAGGATCATCGTTTCCTAAGACGCTGCACTCTATTTCTCGGCAGTTGATCGCCTGTTCCACGATGATTTTGCGATCGTATTGAGCCGCAAGGGTTAAAGCCTTATGAAGACCAGCTAAATCCCTGGCTTTGGAAACCCCTACACTGGAGCCTAAGTTGGCAGGTTTTACAAAACAAGGATACCCTAAACGCTCTTCAATCTGCTTACATACGGTATCGGGATCCTTCTCCAGATCTTTCCTTTTGATAACCAGGAAGTTTACAATGGGAAGACCGTGATCCCGAAAGACACTTTTCATAAGGGCTTTATCCATTCCTACGGCGGAAGCTAAAACGCCGGCCCCCACATAGGGAATATCTGCCAGTTCCAACAATCCCTGTACCGTTCCATCCTCCCCATAGGTACCATGAAGCAATGGAAAAATAACATCCAACGAATCCATATGACTGGGGTCCGGTTTGGAATGGCCTAGCTTGAGTAATCCTTTTGTTTCTGGATTGACTAGAAGTGTTACCGGTAGGGTATCTGAATACCCGGTATGCTCTTTAAGAACTTTGAGCGGATCCCCGCCCACGATCCACTTTCCTTCCCGGGTAATCCCGATGGGGACGACATCATATTTCTCCTTATCGATGGCCTTCAGGACCGAAGCCGCCGAAGCTAAGGAGACTTCATGCTCCCCGGACCTACCTCCAAAAATCAGACCTACACGAATCTTTTTCATTTTTAACTTCTCCTTTGACTTTAATATAACTCTCCCCACACCAACTTCCAACCGGTGGAGATGGTAAAAAGATTCGCCCGATCTGTCAATTAAATTATTCAGGATGAATGGAATTTTCATGGGAAGACTTCCCCTTTCCCTGTTCGGATGATTGCCTGATAAAGATAGATAGATCCCGAGAGCCGAAGAGGATAAGATGCAAACCTTGTTATTAATTTTCATTTATTATAAATAATTTTTCTTGACAGTTAGTTAACAAACGTATATTAACTCAGATAATATAAAAAAAAGAGGATCCGAAAGTAATCGGCAGGAAACGATTCGGCAAGATGACCTATCTGAAGAATCCAGATCCCAAGGAAAGGAATCCTTAATTAAGGACTTTTCCGATAGGTTCTACAGGCTTACCTATGGAGCAGACAGGTAGAGAAAGGGTAGAACAGGGTTCATTTATTATTGTGCTTACAGATGCCATCGGTCACGTGAAATATGTTAATTCTACATTCACCCAGGTTACCGGTTATACCTCCGAAGAAATCCAGGGAGTCCATCTTCGGGACCTCATGGAACTATCTCCCGAGCAATATCAAGCCATTTGGGAAGTTTTGACTTCAGGAAGGCCCTGGGAAGGGGAGCTTTCCGGTAAGAAGAAAGAAGGGGAACCTTATCCAGCCTTTGCTTCTATCTTACCGATTAAAGATCAAGAAGGTGCCATCAGCCACTTCCTTATGGTTAAAGAAGATCTTTCCCAACGTCGACGTCAGGAGGAGACCATTCGTCGCCTGGCTTATTACGATGTCATCACGAACCTACCTAGCTGGAAGTTGTTTAAAGATCGGTTAAATATTGTATTAGCCCATGCCCATCGGAACCAGGAAATGTTGGCAATCATGTTCCTAAGCCTGCAAGAATTCAAGAGAACAGTTGACACCCTGGGTCATGCCTTAGGAGATCGGTTACTCAAAGATGTTGCCAGCCGGTTAACCAGTTCCCTACGAGAAAGTGATACAGTTGCTTATCCCGGAGGAGATGAATTTACGCTCCTATTATTAGGTATTGCTCAAGTCAGAGACGCTGTCACCGTTGCCCAAAGAGTGCTTAAAATCCTCCATCCTTCTTTTCGTGTCAACGGCCATGAACTCCAGGTCAAAGCGAACATAGGCATTGCCCTTTATCCCAATGATGGAGAAGACGCCCAGACCCTCTTAAGAAATGCCGATCTGGCTTTACGTCAGGCCGCAGAACAGGGTCCGAATACCTATCAGTTCTACACGCCGACGATGAATGCCAGGGCCTTTGAGCGAATAGCTCTGGAAAACAGCTTGAATCGAGCTTTAGAGCGAGGAGAATTTAGGATTTACTATCAACCCCAGGTAGATCTGCATACGGGTCAGATTGTCGGTGTGGAAGCCTTGGTGCGGTGGCAGCACCCGGATCTGGGGCTGATCTCTCCCATGAGATTTATTCCACTGGCCGAAGAAACGGATTTCATCATTCCTTTGAGTGAATGGATCTTACGGACCGCTTGTGGGCAGATCAAGGCCTGGCAAGAAGCCGGTTTTCCTCCTCTGCGGGTAACGGTAAATCTCTCAGCCCGTCATTTCATGCATAAAGATCTGATCAAAATGACCGATAAGATACTCACAGAGACCGGGCTGGATCCCCATTGTCTGGTTTTGGAGCTGACCGAGAGTACCATTATGCAGAGTGCCGGGATGGCCCCCAAGACGTTGCGCAAATTAAAAGAAAGGGGAGTCCTTCTGAGCATTGATGATTTTGGTACTGGCTATTCTTCCTTAAGCTATCTGAAGCGGTTTTCCATCGATGCCCTGAAGATCGATCAATCCTTTGTACGAGATCTTCCTGTCGATCAGGATGATGTAGCCATTACGGCTGCGATTATTGCCATAGCCCAAACTTTAAATTTGAAAGTGATTGCAGAAGGGGTGGAAACCCAGGAGCAATTATCGGTGTTACGTTCTTACCGATGTGACGAGATCCAGGGCTATTATTTTAGTCGACCCATGTCGGCAGAGGCCATCACCCAGCTCTTACAAGAAGGGCGACGCTTAACCCTGGGAGAAGGCCCCCCGGTGAAATAGAAAGGTGAAATAGAAAATGGAGGACCTCCTATCGGTTAGGAGGTTTGATCCGTTGAGAGGACGTTCTGCAATATTCTATCCAACTCTTCGACTTTATAAGGTTTGGGAATAACCCCTTTAAAACCCCATTTTCTAAAATCGGCCATGACGGGATCGTCCAGATAGCCGCTGGATAAAATCGCTTTGACCTGAGGATTAATTTCTAAGAGTTTCTGAAGCGTTTCATGGCCTCCTAAACCTCCCGGTATGGTTAAGTCCAGAATAACGGCGTCAAAGGGTTTTCCAGATTCTTTAGCCTTTCGATAGAGTTCAATGGCTTCGGTGCCCTCTTTGGCAAATTCGACTTCATATCCGAGATAATTCAACATGCGCCGGTTAGCCTCTCGGACGATTTCTTCATCGTCCATGATGAGAATCCGCCCTTTGTCACCCTTTGGATGGATCAGGGTACCCACCTGGATGGCGTCTTCTTGGATTTCGGTCTCTTTTTGGGAGGCTGGCAGATAGATGGTAAAGGTGGTTCCTACGCCCGGCTTGGATTCCACATGGATATAACCATCATGCCTTTTAATAATGGAATAGGTGGTAGCCAGTCCGAGTCCGGTTCCTTTCCGCTTGGTTGTAAAATAAGGGTCGAAGATCTTCGGCAGATGCTCCTCGGGTATGCCGATTCCCTGGTCTTCTACGGATATTTTGATATACTTTCCCGGTTGGAGAGGCCATCCCTGTTGAATTTTTTCCGGTCCGATAGTTATATTTTCACCCCTTATCTTGAGGATTCCTCCTTTGGGCATGGCCTGTCGGGCATTAATGATCAGATTATGGAGGACCTGGCTGATCTGGCCTTCATCTACTTCAGCCGGCCATAGATTTCCTGGGATGGAAAATTCACACCGAATTTTGGAACCCCCCAGGGCAAAGCCGGCCGTGTCTTTGATTAATTCGGTAAGGGAAGTGATACGCTTAATGGGTTCTCCGCCTTTGGAAAAGGTCAGAAGCTGTTGAGTTAAATTCCTTGCCCGTAGGGACGCCTTCTCCGCCTCGGTCAACCGTTTAAACATCTCGGTTTCAGGACTTACGGATAACTTGGCCAGGGAGATATTAACCGTAATCGCTGCCAGGATATTGTTAAAATCATGGGCAATACCCCCGGCCAGAAGAGCCAGAGATTCCAGGTTACTGGCTCTTATACGTTCTTCTTCTATTTTTTTCTTTTCCGTGATATCTCGAAACACCAGGACGACTCCGATGACTCCGCCGTTTTTATCCCAAATGGGAGTACCACTCCCTGCGATCAAACGTTCTGTTCCATCTTTAGCTATCAGGATCAAGTGATGGGGGAGGGTCGTAGTTCCACTGATTTCCAGTACTTTCTTTACAGGATTTTCAACGGTCTGACGGGTTTTTTCATGAACCAGATGGAAAACCTCTGTAAGGGGTTTACCCTTGGAGGCTTCCTGGGTCCATCCTGTAAGTTTTTCCGCTACTTCGTTGATTAAAGCGACCCTTCCTTCGGTGTCGGTAGTGATAACCCCATCGCCTATTGAACGCAGAGTTACCGCAAGGTATTCTTTCTCTTTGGCCAGGGCTTCTTCTGCTCGCTTAAGTTCGATTACAATGCCAGCCAGGTGAGCGGCGGTTTCGATGAGTTCCAGATCGTAGGGATTGGGACTACGGGATTCTTGATAATAAAGTGCGAAAGTACCCAACACTTCGTTACTTCGGGAAAAGATAGGTACAGACCAACAGGCTCTTAGTCCGTACCGCAGAGCCAAATCACGAAAGTCTACCCACAAAGGATCTGTGCTGATATCACTTACAATCACCAATCCTTTCCGACGGATCGCTGCGTTAAACCCATTACTGCCTGCATCCATAGCAATCCCATCGATCGCGGTATTAAATTCTTCCGGAAGATTGGGTGCAGCCATGAGACAAAGGTGTTTTCCTTCCTCATCCAGGAGAAGGATAGAGCAGAAGAGTTCCGGGGACTGCTGTTCAATAGTCCTGGTGAGGGCTTCTAATACCTTGGGAAGAGGTGCTCCCATGGCAATCATCTCGAGCACCCGTTTTTGTCCGGCTAAAAGGCTCTGCGTTCGCCTGCGCAGGGTAAGGTCTTGGCCCCCCTTTGAAAGAATATTGAGACGTCCGAATTGGTCTCGCAGGAGCAGCCTACTGATGTTTATCCAAAACTTTACCCTCTGTTTACCTGCTCGCCAGATGTTAACAGTCACCCAGCTTTCGATCATCGCCTTTATGTGACAAAGGGTTTGATAAATTTCTCCGGGAAATTGTATAAACCTGACCCTAAGCTTTTTTAAAAACTCCACCATAAAAACTCCCTTATTTGGAATAATAGCCATGAAGTAAGTATGAATATTGAGATTTTACCCCTTGCACTTCAAATAGATTGATTAAAAAATAAAAACGACCCGAGATCTTTCTAAATTCATAGACAAAGTAAAGGGGAAGAAAGATTAATCTTGGATCATTAATAAAAACTTTTTATTCATAAATTTCAAAAAAACAGGGGGTTTTTCAGAGGTGTTGATCTTTTTCAATTTAAGCAGATTCCCTTGACATCCGGCTGGAGAGATTCTAAAACTTAATAAAACTCCCCTGATAAAGGAGGTATCCTTATGGAAGCGGCTATTCTTCTTTTTGATCGGTTAACTGCACTGGATGCCGTGGGGCCTTATGAGGTCTTGAGACAGATTCCTGGAGCTCAGGTACGTTTTGTCGCAAAAGAACTGGGCCCTAAACGTACCGATGCCGGAAGCCTCGCATTAATGGCCGATTATGCGCTTAAAGATATTTCTTCACCGGATATTATCGTAATTCCAGGAGGACCGGGACAGGCTGATTTAATGGAGGATCGCGTCATTTTGGATTGGATTCGTCAGATCCATACCACGACCCACTGGACCACTTCGGTTTGTACAGGAGCTTTAATATTGGCTGCTGCGGGTTTGCTTCAAGGATTACGGGCTACTACCCATTGGCTGGCCCTTCATGTTTTACTTTTACGCCAGCTAGGAGCTGAAGCCGTATCGGAACGTGTGGTTGTCCAGGGTAAGATTATTACGGCAGCCGGAGTCTCGGCGGGAATCGATATGGCCCTCACTTTGACGGCACTTGAGTACGGAGAAGAAGTTGCTCAGGCCATTCAGCTTAGCCTGGAATACGATCCGCAACCGCCTTTTAACGCAGGATCGCCCGGTAAAGCACCGGCAACCATTGTGGAACGTGTTCGCAGCCGAAGTCGATTCAAAGTACCAGCCTGAAATGAAATTCCAGAGGAAAGGGGTAAGTGGATAAAATCTCAAAAACTGCCCTTAATCAGAAGACGAAAGGAAATTCTAGAAGCCCTACGAATAGGAAAAGGGCGAAAGTTAGATGAAAACCGATGATAAAGGCGGTCTGAAGGATTATCAAAACATAAAAATAAAGACCAGAATGATGAACTTATAAGGGAGGATAATATCCTTTATGATTTCAGCAGTCAGGGACTATGTACCCAATTATGTCTGGCTCTATGAGTCCGGTGAACTGGAGAGGCGGGCCGAACAGGCCTTAGCCAGTCTGGAAAAATGCCGGGTCTGTCCATGGAATTGTGAGGTCAATCGCCTGGAGGATCAAAAGAAGGTTTGTCGAACAGGTCGCTATGCCCGAGTGGATTGTTACTTTCCTCATTTTGGTGAAGAAGATTGCCTGCGGGGTTGGAAAGGTAGTGGAACCATCTTTTTTGCCTGGTGTAATCTGCGATGCGTGTTCTGCCAGAACTATGAGATCAGCCAGAACGAAGCAGGATTCGAAGTACAACCCCAGCAACTGGCCGACATGATGTTAAAACTTCAGGACATGGGCTGCCATAACATCAATCTAGTGACTCCCGAGCACGTAGTTCCACAAATCCTGGAAGCCCTTCCCTACGCGGTTCGGGGTGGATTACGTCTGCCGATTGTTTATAACACCAGTGCCTTCGACTCCCTGGAGAGCCTCCGTCAGATGGAAGGGATCGTAGATATCTATCTACCCGATTTCAAGTATTGGCACGAGGATAAAGCAAAGTTCTACCTCAAATCTCCAAAATATCCGGCCGCTGCAAGGGCAGCCATCAAAGAAATGTATCGCCAGGTAGGAGACTTAACGTTCGACGAAAATGGATTGGCACGCCGGGGATTGCTGGTACGCCATCTGGTCATGCCAGGAGGGTTGAACGAGACCCGAGAGATCATGCGGTTTTTGGCCACCGAAATTTCACCTCTCACCTATGTAAATATCATGGATCAGTACTATCCGGCCGGGAAGGTCAAATTAGAAGAAAAATACAAGGAAATTAACCGTCGTACAACTTCTCAAGAAGTCGCCGAAGCTTTTCGGATTGCGCGGGAAGCGGGCTTATCCCGTTTCGATGTACGCAGACCGGTTTATCTGAGATCTTCCTCCGGAGGCTGGCTCAGTATGTAAATACTCTCCACTCTGGAATTGAAGACTTGATGAAAAATCTGACTGTGATAAATTGTATTTTTGGTTACTTTTTTAGTATAGGAGACGACTATTTGTATAAGTAAGTGAAAAATTTAAACCTGTCTCAAGAAAATAGAGAAGCTGATAGAAGTTCTAGAGGTATTCTTTACGGTCATGGGTGGAGAAGTGAAGTTATGAAAAAAGTATTTTCTCTTGTAGTGGTAGCCTTTTTTGTGGCCGGTATGACGGCCGTGGCCATAGCCCAGCAGGTCCAGGAAAGTCCGGCAGGTGGCGTTACGACCCCGGGTTCCCAACAGGTGGGCGGTCAGAGGGAAACAGGAGTCCAGACTCCCATGAAAGAAGAAGGCCTTAGAGGCGACCATGTCATGATGGGGACGGTCAGCAAGGTAGATAAGAATGATATGGTAACCTTGAAAACCGATCATGGGAATTTAATGCTCCATTTACCCGGTGTTTCCCAAAATCTTAAAGAAGGCCAAACCATCCATGTACGACTGGGTTACTATATGCCAGGTGAAGGTGGTAGGGAGAGATCAGGCGCTGTCGGCCAACAGGGCACTACCTCTGGCTAGGGGACTCCCTCCGAGCGACCCGGCACTTCTGAACAACAGCAACAGGGTACCAGCTCAGGACAATATAACCGGTAGGCAAGCCAAAAGAGTTATCCTATCAAATTGAGCAGAGAATATCTCCAATCAATTGGAAGGACTCTGGAGAGTTGAAAGCTTTCCGGTTCTTCTCGAAGGGGAGAGGCTTTTTTGTCTCCCCTTCACCCTTGGACAGCTTCAAGTATTCATCCACGGAAGAGCTTGTGCTCGTTATAAGATTAACCTACTCGAAGCTATCTCGAAAGCTAATTAAATCTCCTGGACTTTTGGAGGTTTAGAAAAGGTTTTGAGATAGTTTTCCTGAAAATCGTATATATAAGAAGATAGGCTGGATAGTATTCTGTTTCATTTTTGTATGGGTAGGCCTGGAAACCCTTGCAAAAGGTCAGGATGCGCCTTATCGGCTAAGCGACAAGGACGTGAAACGGCTCCTGGATCGGTTAGAGAAGGATTCTGATAAATTCCGTAAAAATGTAGATAAAACCCTGGACAAAAGCCGCCTGGATAGTACGAATCGGGAAGATGACATAAATAGATTTGTCGAAGCGTCTCCTACAGAGATGAATGCTGCAGAACGGTTTTACTTTTCACATCCATAGGGAAGTTGGAAGGGAGGTGGCAGGGTAGGGATAGGAACCTCTATCACCGTAGGCCGATCTGCTTCCAAGGCTTCTCTTAATGCTTTGCTTACCTGTTCAACTCCCACTCGGATTCCTTTAGCTCCGAAGACTTCCGCTATCTGAGCAAAGCTGGGATTATACAATTCTGTTCCTATGAACCGTTTTTTGAAGCGAGTTTGCTGGTCATTATTCGAAGCTCCGAAGGCGTTATCTACAAAGACCAGAGTTATGACCGGGATATGATATTGTACAGCCGTTGCCAGTTCCGGTAAAGCGTACATGAACCCGCCATCACCTACGATACATACCACCGGTCGGTTGGGAGCAGCCACTTTTGCTCCTAAGGCCGTTGGGAACTCAAAGCCCAGGGTAGCAAAGTAGGAAGAACTAAAATAGCTCCCAGGATGCCGAACCGAATAGGCCAGATGGCTCCAGTACCCCACATTTGTGATTCCACTGATAAGAATCGCATCTTCTACGAGTTCTTGTCGGATTTGTGAAATAATACGTTGTTGGAGAGGAATTTTCTCGTCTAACCAGCGTTGATGGGACCGGCGAATTTCGGCGATTTCCTGTGCAGACCATGCCGGATTTCCCAAGGGTCGTCGCCGGATTTCCGCGATGAGCGCCTGGAGTGCCGTCCTGGCGTCGGCCACCAGAGCAACTTCTGCCGGATAATTCTTACCTATAACGGTTGGATCAATATCAATGTGAATGAGCTGTTGAGGTATTCGCAGTCGGGTTGGTCCGTACATTTGACCGGTCAGGCGAGTTCCAACGGCGATTACCATATCTGCCTGGGAAGAGGCCCAGGCCGGAGCACCCTGTCCGTAATATCCTACTCCTAAGGCGAGGGGGTGATCTTCCGGGATAATGCCTTTTCCTTCCGCCGTGGTTGCAACGGCGGCCCCTAGCATTTCTGCCAGGGTGATCACTTCCTGGGACGCGCGGGAAATGATGGTTCCCCCACCTGCCCAGATAATCGGCTTTTGGGCCTTTTCCAGTAAAGCAGCCGCTTTATAGACCCGTTCGGGATCTGGAGAAGGGAGAGGATATTTTTCAGCTTTGAGAAAGGTGACCTGGGCTGTTTTCGCCAGGATATCGGGCGGGATTTCCAGCGCAGTGGGACGGGGACGTCCTGTCTTCATTTGGCGCATCGCCTCATGGAGGGCCAACGGAATCTCCTCAACTTCCCGAACTCGGTAACACCATTTGGTCACAGGTCGAACAATGTCCAACTGATCGTTGATTTCGTGGAGTGCTCCTGTATCGCGCCCTATCAAGGGGCTCTCAATTTGACCCGCCAGGAGGAGCACCGGAGAAGAAACCGAAAAAGCGGTTCCTAACCCGGCGGAGGCATTTTGAACGCCCGGACCCGGTACTACAAGACCTACTCCGGGAGTTCCTTTAACCCGAGCATAACCATCGGCCATATAGGTGGTGGTCTGTTCATGACGTACCGTTATCAATCGAATATCCGAACGGTTATAAAAGGCATCGAAAATATGCATAATCTGGACTCCGGGAAGTCCAAAGACGACCTCTACACCTTCCTCCACTAAAGCCTGCACAACGGCCTGTCCACCGGTAACTTGCGGCATGGTGATCTCCTTTATCCGATTAAGAATGGGGTATCTCGGGAGTCCGAGTTCAAAGGTCTGGAATCGGAATAAAGTCCGACAAATTTTACCCCTTCTCCCTAAGTACACAAGAAAAACCGAGTACTCTATTCCCCCTCATCTTTAGATCCTGTACTTTTACAACTCTCTTTTATCTATCACCCGCTTCGCCTTCCCTTCAAAGCGTTGAATAGATTTGGGTCCCATTAACTTTACCCCGACCGAGATGCCGAGTGTCTGGGTCAGCTCTCTGGCTACCCGTTTTTGGAGTTCATTTAATTTATCCGGATCGATGGGTTGAAAGAGCCTGGGGGAGGCTTCCACCCATACCTCTATGGTATCCAGTTGATCTTTGGGACGGTCGATTACGATCTGGTAATGCGGTTCGATATCCTCCAGGGAGAGCAGGGTTCTCTCGATAAGCTGGGGAAAGACATTGACCCCGCGGATGATAAGCATATCGTCAGTACGACCCAACACTTTATCCATACGGACCGTTGTTCGTCCACAAGGGCACCTGTCGATATATAGGCGCGTGCGGTCACGGGTTCGATAGCGAATAACCGGCATGGCTTCCTTGGTTAAGGTTGTTAAGACCAGCTCACCTTCTTCACCGGGGGGGATCTGTTCGCCGGTGTCCGGATTAATAATTTCGGCCAGGAAGTGGTCTTCCTGGATGTGCAGACCCTTGTGGTATTCACATTCCACAGACACACCGGGTCCTATAATCTCGGTCAAGCCATAAATATCAAAGGCTTCTAACCCCAGTTTGGACTGAATTTCTTGACGCATCTTTTCGCTCCAGGGTTCTGCACCAAAGACTCCTATCCGGACTTTCATCTGTTTCTTAAAGTCCACGCCCATTTCAGCGGCTTCCTCTGCGATGACAAGTGCATAGGAAGGTGTGCAACACAAGACCGTTGCTCCCAGATCTTCCATAAGCATGACCTGTCGTTTGGTCAATCCACCGGATATGGGAATGACCATGGCTCCGACCTTTTCCGCCCCAAGGTGAAACCCCAGTCCACCGGTAAATAAACCATAACCATAAGCATTGTGGACAATGTCCCGGCTGGTTACGCCGGCACTGGTTACCGTACGCGCCATCACCTCAGTCCATACTTCCAGATCGGCCCGCGTGTAACCGGCAACGGTAGGCTTACCGGTAGTACCCGATGAAGCATGGATGCGGATGACTTGCTCTAGTGGTACAGTAAACATCCCAAAGGGGTAATTGTCGCGTAGATCATTCTTTTCGGTAAAGGGGATACGCCTCACATCGTCGAGGGATTTAATCTTGTCGGCAGATATGTTGGCATCGGCGAATTTTTTTTTATAGAACGGGACGTCCGCCACCCGCGTCATAACTTCTCGAAGTCGCTGAACCTGCAACTTTTCCAGTTGATCCCGCGGCATCATCTCGTATTCGGGATTCCAAATAGGCATATTTTCTCTCTCCTTCCCCTGGACAATTCGTTTAAAATCGGTCTAGTTCTGACTATAGGTGAGAGACTGAGAACCTGTCAATCAGAATTTACATACCAACGTAAGAAAAAAGTAAGGGTTCTGGATCGACAGTAGTTTAAAACCCGGGATATTTTAGATGGAGAGAAGGATAGATTTACAGTAATATGAATCATAAACCCGTTCCTGTTATAGGAGGAGAACCGGACTTATGCTTAAACCACAAGATCAAAATAGCTGGCAAGCCACGGTGGATTCACTTCCAGATCTGTTATGGGACGTACTGATTATAGGTGCTGGCCCTGCCGGCTCCATGGCAGCCATTCATTTAGCCTCTCAGGGCCATAAGACCCTGTTGCTGGACAAATATAGGTTTCCCAGAGATAAGACCTGCGGGGATGGTCTCATTCCCGATGCCATACGGTGTCTCCAAAGGGCAGGTATATACGAGAAAGTCTGCCAGGCTGGTCGGCAGACGAAAATGGCCACCGTTTTTAGTCCGTCCAGGGTAGATCTCGAGGTTTCGGGAGAGTTTCTGACGATCAAACGGCAGATTCTGGATGAGCTTCTTGCCAGAGAAGCGGTTTCCCGAGGGGCTACCTTTTGTCAGGGGAAGGTTAAAAGTCTCTCCCTGGATTCCCAGCGTGTGGTCACCGCTTTAATCTCAGACTCTCCCCAACAGATCCGTACACGGATAGCAATTATTGCCATGGGAGCCGATGTTTCCCTTTTACGCCAACTGGGCATGGTTTCGCGTCCAAAGGCAAGTGGAATAGCCATCCGCGGTTATCTCCGCTCTTCACTTCATCTGGACCATATGATCGTCTCTTTTGATCGTGCCATTATTCCCGGCTATGCATGGATATTTCCCATGGCTAATAACGAATATAACATCGGGTGTTGTGTACTCTACCGGGGAACTTCCACCGATCAGATCAACTTAAAAGAAATGTTTTATAAATTCACAGCCGAATTTCCCCTGGCGCAGGCATTGTTAAGCCAAGGCGAAATGATAACCCCCCTTCAAGGAGCCATGCTGAGATGCGGTTTGACAGGTTCACAGCCTCTTAAGGGTGAGAATATACTGGCCATTGGAGAAAGTATTGGTGCAACTTTTCCCTGCACCGGGGAGGGTATCGGTAAAGCTATGGAGACAGGAGAATTAGCGGCGTCGGTTATACATAAAGCCTTAACGAAAAGGAAAAGTGAATATCTGCAAGAATTTCCACGTCTTTTAGAGGAAAAATTAAAACCCCGATACCTGGGATATCAAATCGCAGAAAACTGGCTGGCTAAAGCCTGGCTCAACGATTTTATGGTGCGACGCGCCAGAAAAAGCAGACTCCTACGGGATGCCTTTACAGGGATCCTGGCAGAAACCATAGATCCACGGATGGTTTTTTCTATCTCCGGAGTTTTGAAATCCTGGTGGAAGTAAAAGACAAGAGAAAAAATCCCTATAACAGAGTGAAGAATGAGGGGATTTTCATTCTTCACTCTTTAGAGTTAAAGATCCAACCGGTTTATTTTAGGGTTTGAAGATAAGCTATGATGTTGTTCAACTGATCCTCCTTAAGGATTTTTTCGAAACTGAACATAAAAGAATCCGGCTGGGGGGTGATGCTTTCGATTTGATCCTTTTGGATTGTTTGGATTTTAAGATCTGGATCGGTAATATCCATGATTTTTAGTTCCTTATCGGTTTCCCCTTTTTTGAGCCCATCTATTGTTTTACCGTCCTTCATTTTAATGGAGAGTATTTCATATCCCGGAACGATATAAGCACTGGGTTTAACAATGGATTCCCGAAGATATTCCACAGGCTTCTGACCGACATGGGAAAGATCAGGGCCTACATCGGCTCCTTTCCCGTTTACCTTATGGCAATTGACACAGGCTAAAGCCCCTAAACCCTGGGTATCAAAAAACAGCTTTTCACCGGCGGCCGGATCTCCCTTTTTTTCTTCTGCAGCCTTTATCTGAGAGATCGATAGAGATAGATAAAGGGCAAGTCCTAAAAAAACCCCAAGTACTAAGATCCCGATCCGTATACCCCAATTTCTAAATTCATACATACCTGACCTCCTTTAGTTTGATCAAGAAGAAACACCGGTCCATACCTCAAAACAGCAGGTCCTGGTTTAAGTTTCCTCCTGAATCCGGTTTTATTTAAATTGGATTTATGGGTTCTTCCATAGAAAAAAATAAAGACATCTTCGTTTATATTATACCTCCTTTACTTCCATAGATAAAATATATAATGTTTTCCCTGTCGACCAGGGTCTGGTTAATAAAGATTTTCACAAATCCGCTTTAACCCCCCTGAAGTCCTGCCGGAGAGTCTTTTGGGGGGAAAAACCTTGATAAAGATTTCAGCTTTAAATAAAAATAGCCGAAACGGAACCTATGGAAGAAAATCGAGTTTCCCATCGATCCCCTTTTTGGATCGGTAAAGGCCTGGTAAAGGAACCGCTCATAATACACTGGCCGGCTTCCAGATAGGCTTCATATTCCACAAGTTGATTAGCCAGCCAGGCTATAGATTGAAGTTGATGGTCGATAACCTCAGCCCCTACGGCTTTTACTTCCAACTTCCCATTTCGCATAACCTCGGCGGTTACCTGACCTAGATCCAGATTTTGAGGGTAAGGTCTTATTTCGGCTCCCACCACATAGGCTCTTTGAGCCACATTATCAGCGATTCCCAGCGGAAGGTCAGCCGCCATATCCCCCCGACGCTCAATGATCTCAAAGGCGGGTGCAACGGAATCGATAGCCGAAAGCACCTGCTCCCTGGTAACTCCAGGCCCTTTTAGATCACTTTTAAGCTTGAAACACAACTCGGATTCCAGAGCAGGACTGATCATCTCATCGAATTGAAAGGTAGTGCCGCTGGGAAACTGCCGACTTTCTAAAAGATAACCAAAAGCCGGAGCCTGGGCACGATAAAGATTACGCACCGCATCGGCCGTTAAACCGATCTTCCACCCCGCCTGCTTCTCTCCCCTGGCAAGCCAGCGATCCCGTACTGCCTTCTGTACCTGATAAGCTTCCTTTAAAGTTAACTTCCCCTTCAGGGCTTCGGGAAAATGAATACGTTTCTGGATAGACTGCCAGAGTATCTCTGCAGCTTCTTCAACTTTCACAATCCTATGCCTCCTTTGTGCACCTTTAAAGCGGATACTAAATAAAAGCCGTCTTGCAACGCACTCTTACTTCCTATCCGGGCTTCTCCACCTCTCTGAGAACCTTTTAAAAGGTGAGGGTAACCCCTCTTTTTATTCTTTTAGACTACCCTGCCTCGACATTCCCTTATTCAATTCAAAGTTAACAGAAAATCTATACCCTCCTTTCTCTGAATGTCAATAACAATTAACGAAGGATACCCCCTAGAAGTAGGCGGCCTTCACCCCTTCGTTCCCCATACGCACCAGGATAAGTTGAAAAGCTCCGTCAGGGGAGAACGG
Organism: bacterium; assembly: GCA_030550175.1. Taxonomy (GTDB): domain Bacteria; phylum Moduliflexota; class Moduliflexia; order Moduliflexales; family JAUQPW01; genus JAUQPW01. The sequence continues at coordinate 2,952 of JAUQPW010000066.1, read as the reverse complement.
TTGGTAGCCCCCGACGGAAGCCGGGGGATCCAGAAATTCAAAATTTTTTCAAGCTCTGTAGCTGTTAAACAGGTCGCCCCGCTAGGGCTTAGAGGAGGATAGAATTCTGTTTCCCCTGGCTTACTCCAAGGGCTATCTACAGGTTGCCCCGTTGGGGCTAACCTTCTTATCCTGTCGCCTATGCCCCTACACCCCTCTCCCGCAGCGTAGGAGAGGGGCCGGGAGTAAGGGCAGAGAATTTCACGGAACTAACTTTACAAAGTCGTAATCCCCATTCCCTCTAAAAAGGGTATCTGATGAGTAGGAGATTTTATCAGATCATCCTGAAATCGGACAACCCTATGGAAGGTCCCTACCATTTTCGATGTAGAAATGGTAGAATATTATAAAAATTGTAGTTGAAAACAGCTTTCTTATCAGCTTATGGTCATCCAGAACTTTGCTAAATTTTATAAAGTTCTGAACTTAGCAGCGAACCGAGAGTACGGGCACAACATGGCGTGCCCCTCCCACCAACCCAAGAAGCTCTAAGTTCTTGGCCACATTGTACAGTAGGGGCAATCCCTTGTGGTTGCCCTCAGCATAGGAGGCAATCCCTTGTGGTTACCCTCCTACCCTGCACACACCTGAACCTATCCCCCCTTCGGTTTCGTCTGTCCCATTTACGGCAAAACCGACCATGCTGAGAGGTCTTATACGGGCTTTTCTCCTCCAGCCGATCCCATACTCCTCACAATATTGACAAAGTCGCCCCACCATATAGGCATAAAGCCAATAAATAAGACAACCGTCTATTCAAACTACGGGGAAACGTTCCCTGTTTGTGGCGCTTAACTCGCTTCAGGTTCTCAATACAAGTACGGGCCCAGCATGCTGGGCCCCTACCAGGAGCACACTCTGTTGTGCCGTACCCTTTAGGTGAGTCCAGTCTAGGGGTTTTAGAACCTTTCCTATCAGGGATTTGATTTCGGCATGGGGATGCTTCTGTCGTTTGCCAAAAGACTGGATACGTGGATAAAGGGCCTGTCCTGTAACCGGTCCTCCGAGAAAACAAACCCAGTCTTATAGTTAGAATCCATCCCTACCACTTTTCAGGTTATTTTCTTCTCTGGCCTTGGTTTTTTCAAAAATCAGCTCTATAAACCCCCTTTTCCGTTTTTTCCCACACGGAGGGTTTTGGAAAGCCACCAACCCTGACCGACAAATTTGTTGATCCCAGAAGTTGCCCGAATAGGGAGGGTCATGTGGGGAGCCTCAGAGCCGGTCAATCTTATGGCTTAATCAAATTGCCTTTAAACGGCTCAATAGAAGCCAGGAGACTATAAAGAATTACGGTGTACCTGCGAACTCTCGGTTTGCGGTTTCGATTACGAAGTAGGGGCCCGGCATGCCGGGCCCCTACAATTTACTTTACATTGCCAAAACAAATCTACAAAATATTGAAGGGCATCGCGACAAAGGCGTCAACGTCAAAATCTTACCACCCTTTACTTCCGTCAGGTAAACCCCAGCAGTACGACGCATCACTTTTTGGTGGGTGTGTTTAGGGGCCTTGATCATCTCTCTTTGAGAACCTTTATAGCTGCCTGGGTTTTCTTTCTTCCTCGTCTTTGTCCGAATAGACCTGCAGCAAAAGAAGTTAAAAGGGCAGTTAACTCTTCCATCCAGTCCTTAACCTGATCCTCGGCCAGGTTTATTACCTCCATGCGAAAAGAACCCAGTGCCTCAAGCCCTCTAAAGTTGCCGAAATTCGTTCATTCCCTCAGCAGGCAGGGAGGAATCTTCTACCGGTAGTGGAGTTAGTCGAAGGGGCTTTCTCAGCATCTATCCATCGATGTAAAGTCCAGGGGTTAATCCCTGATATTTTTGCAGCTTCTTAGAATGTATCTGGCTTGTGTTCCATTAAGGGATATATATAATCTACAGATTTGCAAAGAAGTCAATAACTAATTAACAATGCTAAGGTGAGAAATAATAGAATCCAGAAGGTTTTCGTATAATATATAAAACTATGGAACCAAAGTATGTTTTTACAGATCTTGGAGCTGTTGGAATTGTTGTGGGTTCAAATGCAGTCCAGGTAGCTTCTGATGGGTTTGTCGAGGTTGTTCTGCTGACCCAACCATCTAGGGTGACCGTTGTGGTAACCCTTATATCCGGAGAGAATTCGAAGACCTTTCCCTTTGAGGATCCCCTTTATGTCAATATAGTTCCTCGGGGGAAAATCGTGGATATTACCTCAGATAAGGGGGATCAGGAAGTCGTCTTCCCGGGCCCGGTCACCGTAGAAGTTCGGCTCCTGTAAAGGTGCTAAAAAATTTATCCCGCTATTTCAGAATTTGATCCGGCGTATAGACCTGACCGTCTTTAATAATCAGATCAATGGAACTGGTGTTCTGAATTTTGGCTAAGGGATTGGCATGGAGGATAACCATATCGGCAAGCTTGCCTGCTTCCAGGGAACCTGACTCCTTGGACCGTCCCATGAGTTCGGCTCCGTGGATTGTAACAGCGGTTAAAATCTGCTGGTTAGAGAGTCCCGCCTCTGCCATCAATTCCAACTCACGAAATATGGCCGGTCCGTGGGGGGTTCCTATATTTCCGGCATCGGTACCGGCTGCTATGGTAACCCCGGCGTCTTGGAGTAACTTTAAGTTTTTTAAAGGAATAGGGTTGGGGAAAATGGGCTTCGGATTCCTTATTCTGCTTAAAATAGGTGGGGGAATATCCTCTGGAGGCAATTTTCGAAGGTCAAAGAGGGTTGAGAGGATATAGGGATTGACTATTTCACGTTCAGGAGCTGTCAGTTGAATTTGCTGGCTCAGAACCTCACGATACCGCTGAGAAACCATCAGAGTCGATGTGTAGATGACATGATTCTCCTTGAGAAGTTGAATAAATTCACGGTCGACGATCTCATCATCTACACTATGGGCCAGAATATCTGCACCT
>JAUQPW010000065.1 GCA_030550175.1 bacterium | reverse complement strand
ATTTCATTGCACCTATAGCTAGTCTGAATTTAAAAAAATGTCAAGGAGTTTGTTCTGAAAACTATTTAAAATTAACTGGATTGAGTCAGAAAGCTACTTTTATCAAAGCCCGTAAAAATGGCGGACAAAATCAAGGCCGGCAAATCTTAATAAAATTTAGATACTGCCTGGAGGGCGGAAAATGAGGGAAGAAGTTTATTCCTACCTATCCAGGGTTGGTTTTCGCAATCCACATAAGAAAATTTAACAATCTGTTCCGAATATTTTGTTATACAAATCTTCTCCATAACTGGTTTGTAAGGGCTCGCCCTGGGTTATTTTAAAAGTTCGTCTCCCGTCGGTTTGCCTTTCAGCTCGAAGAAAAATGGCATTTTCCAATTTTTGGGTATAAAAACCGTGGGCAAGTTCATATAAGTGTGTAACAAAGAAAACTTTAATCTGCTTTTCCAACAATGCACAGATAATCTGCCTCGCAATCTCCGAACCTTCTCTTTCATTGGTTGCAGCAAAGGATTCATTGAGTAACACCATGGAATTTGATGTGATATGGTCTATGATCTCGCTCATTCTGCCGAGTTCTTCATCGAGTTTGCCGCTTTTCATGGTAACGTCTTCTTTTCGTTTATAGTGTGTGAAAAGACCCTTGCAGATATTCGCACAGAAAAACTCAGCCGGTACAAACATGCCACATTGCATCATCAATTGGGATAAACCCAGGCTTCTCAAAAAAGTCGATTTACCGCCCCGATTGGCACCGGTGATGATTACCAGGTCTTTATGGTCGGCATCCAAATCGTTGCCTACAATTTTTTGTTTCATACTTAAAGCCAGGCAGACATCATAGAGTCCTTTAAAAGAATGTTTACGTTCATCAGGAGCCACAGGCAGGGGAAAGGATATGGGTTCCCCCATTCGGGCAAGTTGTCCATGTAAATTCAAACAACCAACGTAAAAGGCCAATTCGGTCCGCAACATGGTAAAAAAACTGAGAATATGATCGGCGGATTGGGCAAGCGCATTGGCAACAAGATTGATCCCCCGATCTTTTAATTCTGACAGGGCCCTGAAGCCGCTTTCATCGCGATCGGCGATATAGAAGGTGTAAACGGGTGATTTTTGGGCAAAGATCCGCTGCATCCAACTCTGTTTTTTGTTGTGGGGTTTACGAAGTATGTAATGGGTCCCTTCATTGCCTTTTCCCAATTCGGCACTGATTAAAACTCCATGGCGGAATTTCAGTTCCCTTAGATGGTCTTGGACGCTGGCGAAATACTCATCATGGAGTTCCCTCTTAAGCATCGCAAAAAATGCTGTAAAGCCCTCTGATTCAAATTTATCGGCCTGTTCATCGGCAATACTTTTTAGTTTTTTAAGCAGACCCATAAACATCTGCAACATTTCTATGGAACTGGAAAGTATCGAACTGGGGTAACTGCTAAAAATGCCATAATAATGCTTTTTCTTGTTTTCAATTGCTTCCACCGCGATATGGTAGATATCCCGGATAATGGAAGGATTTTTCAGACAATCTTTAAGGATATGTTGGCGATAAAATATGGTATCCAGATCATTACTTAAACCGCACAATACAGCTTTCTTTGCCACTTCAAATAAAAATTTATCACCCAACGCCATGGCGTCGAACAGTACGTTTAATTCCAGATCCTGTATCAGGGCCTGTTCATTCCAGGGTAATTTCTGCTGAAGGTCAAAATCCTGATCTCTATACATGAGAAAAGCTTTCATAATTTTAGGCGCTCCTTTAAACGATTGTAAGTAAGTCGATATTTTTCGGCGATGGCTATGGCATAGGCAAGTCCGTCGGCAGGTCCTCTTACAATTTTATAGGTTCTCAATGCCGGATTCTCAGGAACTACCGTGCTGGCCATGCTGACGGTTTTCTCGCTGAAGGAAGCCAATTCATCGAGGAAGGTTACCCAAACACACAGCAAATCCAATTGTATGATTTTTTCCATAATCTTTTTGCTCAAAAAAACACCATCCCTTAATGTGGTAGAGGTAAAAATTTCATTCATGATAAGGATACTGTTGGATGTGGCTTGATCCAGAATATGGTAAATTCTGATCAGATCGTCCTCTAACTTACCGCGGAGATTTTGAATATTCTCTTCCTTTTCAAAATGGGTAAAGAGGGAGTCGAACAGAAAGAGTTGCGCTTCTCTGCCCGGGACGGGACAGCCTAAGCTGGCCAGATAATGCAACTGTCCAAAGGTGCGGGCGAAGGTAGTTTTACCGCCCTGGTTGGGACCGGTTACTACCAATATGCGCTCCTTGTCTTTCAGGTAAAAATCGTTGCAGACAACGGACGAGTTTTCATTAATGAGTTTATAGGCCAGAGCTAAATCAAACCCTTCATAACTATAAACTTCCTTACAGGTATTGGAGACTTGCGGATAACAGAATTTCAATCCCGCTCGTTTGAAGGTTTCAACATATTCCAGATAGGCGATGTAAAATTGTATTTCCCGGTCAAAGACGGCTATTGTTTCATCTACGAAGTGGCTGTTTTTCGTGCAGAAATCGTCAAGATTTAAAAATATATCAGGATACAATCTGGCTACCAGATCCAGTATTTGTGCTTCCACATGGTTCATGCCCGACCCCATGGGCAGTTTAACCTGGTAGTCTTTCACTGCGCCCTGTTTGAATTTCTCGAATGTTTTCTCCACTTCGGCGCTGTAATCCATTTCAGATTCATATTTGCGAACCTTGACGCTGTTACCCTTTATGAGCAGGCAATATTTGACTGTGGACAAATCGGCTTTAAGCTTTTTTGTTTCCGCCTGTAGCAGCGTAAAACGGTCAGATTTGGCATAGTTCATCACATACTCACGAAAGGCCAATAAGCCAAAGGATTTTAAGTCTGCAAGGGATAAGTCATGAACCAGGCAATTAACAGCGTCGCAATAAATTTCCACCGCCTCCAAAAACCACCCTTCTTTGTGATATTTGTAGTAAAGCTTATCTGCCAGGGCCAGACATCGACGCATTACGCGCATTTTTTGCGCAAATGATTCTATCTTCTCCAATAGGGTTTCGTTTTCAAGATCCCGCATTACTTCCTGGCGGTACTTGATGGTGTCGATATCCTTCAAGGAAGTGTAAAAAAATGGTTTTAAATTATATTCTTCCTTGCGGGCTGTGATAGCCTCTATAACCTGATCAAGATTTAAATCGACAAAAAAGACAGGCGCTTCAGGTGTTTCTTTTTTTACGCTGTCTTCGGTTTTTTCAAAGAGTATACTGTGGAAAGTCATGGGAAAAGGGTCGGATCGGTCTTATTATCTTTGGGGTCTATCGGTTTCCAGGATTCTGAAGTAGCCCTGCTTTGTGCCCGGGCCGTATACTTGATTACTTCCACATCCGAGAGTACAATCAGGCCATCATGAATCATCTCATCCAAAACAGGCAAAATCCGATTTATCTTTTCTTCCAGGTCAACGATGGTAATCATGATGGGGAGGTCGCTGGAAAGGGAGAATATTTTCTCTTTCCGGAGACCGTGACTTCCGGCACCGTATCCTAAAGCTCCTCGATAGACGGTTGCTCCTGCAATAGTCAGTTCCTTACATCTGTTGACAATTGCTTCATAGAGAGGCATTCCTTCCCATTCATCATCTTCCCCTATATAGATCCGTACCATTTTAGCTTTACCTATTAATTTCATAAGAATCTCCTGTTTAGGGATCTTAATCAAAAGCTTGAAAAGCTTCAGAAGATCCTTAAACTATCTCGAAGAATACTTAATAACATCTACATCGGATAACACCACCAATCCTTCCTGAACCATTGTATCCAGAATAGGAATGAGCTGATTAATCTTTTCTTCGGTATCCACAATGGCGATCATCATGGGAACCTCCTTTGTCCGAATGAAGAGATGTTGTTTGTGGATGACACTGCTGGCTCCATACCCCATGATGCCTCGATAGACTGTTGCGCCGGCTATACCCAGGAATCGTAATCGCTTTACAATGGCTACATATAAGGGCTCTCCTTCCCAAAGATCCGATTCACTGATATATATTCGAATCATTTTGGCCTGCCCTTGAAGTTTTGTCACTTCCCCCTTTTCTTTTTTCGCAGGTTCTTCATGTTTGTGAGTATATTTGATGACAAGGGTATCTTGAACTTCGATGAGCCCTTCTTCAACCATTCCATAAATGGTCGGGAGGATACTATCGATTTTCTCCGGGGTATCGGTTACTTCAATCCGTATGGGGAGGTTCTCTGTCAATCTCAAGATTTTGGCCGTATGATAAACCCCATGGGCTCCAAATCCGGCGATGCCTTTGGTGATGGTAGCCCCGGCCATTCCTTTTTTATGGAGTACATGGGCAATAGCCTCATATAAGGCTACTCCTTGATATCGATCATCTTCGCTAACATAAATGATCAATTTTTTAGCCGGACCTTTTTCCAGCATAATTTTAATTCTGTCCTCCCACGAGAAAGTAGGAGACAACCGAAGCAGGAAACAAGGAGCAAGAAAATTCTGTTTCTCGCTTCTTGTTTTTTGCTTCTTGATTCTGTTTGGGTCTGTGACCTTCCAGACCTCTGGTTACATTTTCCTGGCCAGTATGACCCCTAACCATACCACCAAAAACCCTATGACCACACTTCCCACGACGTTTAGAGTTCCTATAAACCAATTCTTTTCTTCGATGGCTTTAAAAGTCTCATATTCAAAGGTTGAGAAGGTGGTATAAGCCCCAACAAACCCAATGGGGAAAAACAAGCGCCAGTAAGGGTGTATCGTGATTCGCTCGGTGATAAGGGTCAAAATCAGACCGATCATAAAACTTCCGGTGATATTAATTATAAAAGTTCCATAGGGGAAACTGGTGCCCAATCTTGCTGCTATCATTCCACCCAGCCAGTATCGCATGATGGCTCCCAGGGCTCCTCCCAATGCTACCAGTCCATACTGTATAAGTGTTTTCATGAATTAGCTTTCTATAACGATTTCACCTCCACTGACGGTGACCACTTCTACATCCAGTAGGGAGATGATGCCGTCTTTCATCATCTTGGTGATTTCAGGAAAGGCCCGTTTGATCTTAGCCGGAGTATCTACCGTAACTACGGTCACCGGTAGATCCCCCGAGATCGGAAAGGTTTCTGCTTTTCTAAGCCGATTGTGCCCTCCATAACCCTCAATTCCCTTATACACTGTAGCACCAGCCATTCCCAACTCCTGCAGGCGAAGCACAATAGCATGGTAGAGGGGTTGTCCATGGTATTCATCCTCTTCTCCCAGAGAAATGCGCATCATTTTTTGTTTTACCGTAATAATATTATCCATTATATTTCCTCTCAGTTTTATCGAATCCAACTTTAGTGATGAACAGGCAGATCCACTTTCGGCTTCCCTGCAAGTAACAGGGCTATGGCTGAGGACAAAATAATAACGCTGATAAGAACAGAAAAAAATTTCTGATCGATGATGCCATGGGTTAGCCCATAGGTTGAGGCGATGGTTCCAAAAGTGAGTCTTGCATTCATAAGAATGGCCCCATACCAGGTATTTTCTGTAATATAAGGCTTTCCTGCCAGATAAAGGGCCGCAAACTTGGATCCGAAGGCAATTAAAATAAGGGTTAGAATCATAGTTACATTTTCCAGCATCTTAGGTATAGAAAACAATAACCCGGCTTTAAAGTAGAACATGGGAACAAAGATACTGAAGGCAATTGCTCGTAAATTTTTATCAGTTGCCTTTTCCTCCTGCATCAGTTCAGAAACGACGATTCCCATGATAAAAACAGCCAGGGAGGCATGGAGGTTACCTTTTTCAGAGATGAAGGCCAGGGCAAATAAAACCACGAAAATAAATCGGACCTTAATTTCTGAGGAGGTTTCTCCATAGCGTCTCAGGAAGCGAAAGCTTGCGTATCGCAGGAAGATAATCAGAACTATTAAGGCGATGATTACAATAATTGTTTGAATCCCAAAGTTGGTGAAAAAAGCAAACAAAGCCACCGTAATCAAAAAGTCAGGAAGAAACGCAACGAGAAGGAGAAACTTTCCCAGCTCCACTTTTAAGAGCCCGGAATCCCGTAGTACCGGGTAAACTACGGCTACAGAGGTGCTGGATGAAGCAATGGAAATGAGCAGGAGTTTATCTCGATCCCAGTGTCCGATGAAGTAGCCGTAGAGCATGACACTGAAGAAAGGTGCCAGAAAGGAGAGAGATCCCAGCCATCCCACCGGTTTAGCATGACGCCTCAAAAAAACCACATCGATATCCGATCCTGCCAGAAAAATAAGGAGGAGAGAGCCTACTTCGGCGAATTTGTTTAACCATTCGCTGACCCCTACACCCAAATAATTTCCGGCAATAATACCGGCAGCGATCTCAAAAATCGATACGGCAATCCCAAAGCGAAATCCTATAATCGCAGCTATGAGCACGAAGATCCCAATGACGAGATTATCATCCATAGCCCAGAATCTCCTTTCCCTGTCAGATAAGTCCCCCTGGCGGATGGTGAAATTTTATTAAAAAGTGAGAAATTCTGGATATCTCCATAAAAAAACCCCTATCTCGACATACTTCCAGGTAGGGGTCAGAAATAAAAAACTCCTACCTTCTTCCAGGGAAACCCTTCCGAATGTAGGAGTTATCAGCCGGTTTTAACGGCGGTTTAAGGTGAACTCCATCACCTTTTTATATTTTCTTGCATCTAAAATACGGTAAGGTTTAAACCCCTGTCAAGGGTATTCTTAGGAATTGTAACTGTAACAACTCAGTAGGTATCATTTTTTTCTGTCTGAACACCCCCACCCTTCCCCTCAAGGAGGGACTGATGCGGGGTCGATCCTGCTGAAGCCCCTTCTCAAGGTGGGCTAGAGGGTGTTTCTTCTTCCACTTCAATAATATAAAAAGCTTTGTTAGAAGTTCAACTTAAAATTTTCATCAATAGAATTGTATAACTTATGTATAATCTGATCCTTCTCAGGACACTTTGTACAATTCCCACTGTGACCCTTTGCCCATTTCCCTCTTACAGGACGAATGATTTGCTTCCGTCGCATTTCTTGAAGCAAGTTTGTGAGGTAATTTCTTTTCTGTTGTCGGCCAAAAGCATCAGAAATTTTATCGATTAAGAGTTTTTCGGATACCTGGCTCTCTTCGATGATCTGAACCAATTCATTGGAGATATCAATGCCCCATCGGTCGTTCCAACGGTCTTCAAACCATTTTGCCAACTTTTGGCAGGCATCGTGGTCCAGCACATCCATTGTTCACGAAATTGTTCGGCCAATCTAGAAATAGGACAGGTTTATTCTGTCGAAGATCAGTGACCTCGGGGCATATTCCCTAACGGCAATCGTAAAAGCCTTCATCATGATAGTGGTATCCACGCGTGGACATCCACATCAAACCGCTCACGTACTGAGGTTTTAGTGATAGTTAGCAGCTGGCGTGCAATAGTGATTGCCGCTTCCTTCCTCCAAAGTTCTCGAAGACCGTAAGCTTTCCATAGTACATATAGTACATAGCGAGCCTTTCTGCATACCGAATACCTGACAGAATCTCTGAACTCTGAATCACAGTGTAGAAGGTGCCCTCGGTACGGAGGTGCGGTTCAACGTCATCCAAATGTACCTCGTCCATCGCCTGCGCCGTCACTCGGTACGCTTTCCCAAAGTGGTTGTAGATTGCCCCGACGTATGCTTCGCGAAAGAGGCGCACATCGGAGATGGTTCCGATCTCTTTGCCCTTGTACATCAGGCGATACGTGGTGCCCGAGCCACCACGGATGTTGAGCCGCTGGTAGTTCGGTTTGTGGTCGCGGACCGGCTTTTTTCCCTCCATTACTTTGCGGGCAAAGTTGGAGAAGGAAATCCCTAATTGTTCTGAAAGCTCGGACGTCACAGCGGCGGGTCCGCATTCATACATAAGGTAGGGCAAATGTCTGCCCATCAATTCGTCGTTATCTACGCCGATCAGAATCTCGTCTAGTGGCTTTTCGAGAAAGACGTCGATATTGCTGGCAAAGAATCGATCAAAGGGGTAATTGAATGCATAGAAGAGCACATAGGCCCTTCTGTCCCAACTCCTGCCCACGCGACCAATGTGCTGCCATGCCGAGAGGACGCTGTCAGGAAAACCAGCGTGGCTTATCTCCGGATTCGTGACACCTTCATCGGTACAGACACATATCCGGGGTCAGGAGGTACGAATTGCGGGAGAAGGGTGAGAGAAAACGGGGCTACTTTAGGAATTGGTCGCCTTCGTAAGGATACCCTTCAGAGAAGAACGCGCAGGGATTGGGGTTGGTGTTCTGGTGGGAGGGTTAAGCTGCCTGGATCTTTCAGGACTTTAATGCCGGGATAGGGCAGGTGGAGTACCCTGACATATTTCACGATGCAGAACGCCGGGGTTTATAACACGATGGTCAGACGAGGGCTGCAGCCAGCGTGTGCAGGAGGATTTCAGGGTCCTCTCCACCCTGGAGATGACCCCGGCTTACTTTTCTTGTGTGCTCCCACGTGGGAGCACTGTGAGCTTTCGTGAGGTGAAAACCCAAGTCGGTTGTTCATACGGCCGGGGCCTGGGATGTTGGGGGTCGGCGTAAATATGATGATCTAAGATCCACCGATAGGTAGTGGACCCCCTAGTGATTGCACCGACTTTATGGATAAACGCCTTGTAGTCTTCCCCGGCCTCCCCCTGAAACTGAAGAAGCCAGTCCAGGGAGTTCTGCCGATCTGCAATGAACCCATCTAAGCTGGATGCGGTGTAGTACTGTGTTTTCATGGTCGTAATGCGTCGTTTTCATCAATTATTACTACCCCATCAATACAATAGAACTTTCCTCTCATCTCTTTATCTTTGCTTTTACCACGGCCATTACCTGCTCCAACTCCTCCACCTGAAGAACTCTACACACTGTATAGAAGAGTCCCATACTTACCAGAATACTCAAGCTTACCCAGATAAGGTTTCCTAACAAGCCCCACGCATGAACATAATCGGCAAGGCTTTGCCGGGTTATCCAACAGGCTATAGCCATGACCGAGGAGGCCGCGATAATTTTAGAAAAGGAGCAAATCAGGATTCTCCCGTGAATTCCTTTGAGTTTATAACGTAGAACCGAGATTAAAAAGGTAAAATTGAAGATGGCCATGAGAGAAGTAGAAAGGGCCAATCCCCGATGACCCAGGGGTTGAATCAACAACCAGTTGAGTAAAATATTATTAATGATGGAGATCAAACTGACCAGCATAGGGATTTGAGTATCCTTTAAGGCATAAAAAGCCGGTACCAGGACTTTGATTCCTGCGTAAGCCGAGAGGCCGATAGCATAAAAGGCCAAAGCTCCGGCGGTTTCCTGGGTATCAAAACTTGTAAACCGACCGTGCTCGTAAATGAGGCGGATGATAGGATTTCCAAGCACGATAAGTCCGAACGAAGCGGGAATGGTCAACAAAAAGACCAGACCCAGGGAGGAGGCCAGAGTCTGGCGGAATTCATTCACATCCTGGCGGGCGGCACTTCTGGAGATGGCTGGAAGGGTCGCCGTCGCGATAGCAACCCCGAAGACTCCGATAGGGAATTGCATAAGCCGGAAAGCATAGTTAAGCCAGGAGACCCAGCTTTGCTGGGTAGAGGCGAAGTAGGTATTAATAAAGACATTGATCTGTACGGCGGCTTGGCCTATGATGGCGGGACCGATGAGTTTCATAATCTGGCGAATACCCGGATCTGAAAAGCTTATGACCGGCTGGTAGCGAAATCCGACCCGGTAGAGAGAAGGGACCTGGATAAAAAACTGGAGCAGTCCTCCGGCCAGAGTACCGATAGCCATTCCCACAATGGGTTCCTGGCCTAGATAGGGCATCAGATAAGTGCAAGACACCCCTACCAGGATAGATCCCACGTTGAAGAACGTAGAAGCTGAAGCCGGAATTCCAAACCGATCCTTTGTATTCAAAATTCCCATGGCTACAGCAGCCAGAGAAATGAGCGGAAGGAAAGGAAACATGATTTGGGTCAATTTGACCGTGAGGTCTACTTTACCTGGAATATCTTCGAACCGGGGGGCCATCCAAAAGACAATCCGGTCTGAAAACAAAATACCCAGGAAGGCAATCCCTCCTAAAAGGAGGGTGAGGGTGTTAAGGACCAGGTTGGCCAGACGCCAGGCGGCTTTTTCTCCTTTTTCCACCTGCCACTGGGTAAATGTGGTCACAAAGGCCGAGCTTAGAGCCCCTTCCGCGAATAAATCCCGAAGAAGGTTAGGGATACGGAAGGCTACGGTGAAGGCATCGTAGGCCAGTCCCGCCCCAAAGAGGGCTGCAAAGACCTGCTCCCGAATCAAACCTAAAATACGGCTGGCCATAACGGCTAGACTTACAATACCTGAAGATTTGACAAGGCGCGAGGTTAACATGGTTTTTATTCTAAGCTGAACGGTTTAGGGTTTCAAGACTTATTTCCGGGATAATTTTCTGAAAAGAAAGGTTTCCTGCTTGACAACAAGCAGGGGATATTTCTACAATAACCCCAGGTATAAGGAGATATTAAGTTAAACATTAGCCACAAAGGCATAGAGATACACAGGATCGGTCAAGTTTCTTATTTTTTAATGATCCTCTCTGTCTGTGTGCCTTTGTGGCTAATTAGTTTTATATCTGCTTATAGCCCAGAACGTCCCTGATAGGAGAGGAGGGAGCACTTAAAATTATCAGGAAAGTTCCTGAGAACTTCAGTGTTATAGGCCTGACAGAAAAAGGATAACAGCAAGAGTGGGTACTGAGTAGTGGGTAAAGAATCTTGGGGTACTATGACCCAGTACCTGGTATCCCTCTTTTTTAAACATGACCACACAACCTCACCCCCTTTTACCTACCACCGTTGTAGGAAGTTATGCCACCCCTGGGTGGATGTGGACGGCATTAGAGGAAGTCAAGCAGGGCAAATATGGAGTAACCGATATCAAAGAATTGTATGACGACGCGGTCAAAATTGCCATTTTTGATCAGGAGAAAGCCGGTGTAGATATTATCAGCGATGGAGAGATGCGTCGATTTTTCTTTGTTCAGAATTATTATAAGCGATTTACGGGACTTGCCCCGATTGAACCGTTGAGAAAAACGGGTCTTTATGGTTATGACAGCCCTGTTCGATATCGTCCCGTGGAAAAAATTAAAGTTCCCGAAGGCCTAGGGATTGTGGAGGAGTATAGATTTCTCCGACAAAACACCCAGAAACCCGTCAAAGTCGCCGTAGCCGGGCCCTTAACCTTAACGATTCATATTCACCTGGAAAAAAACGATCCCTATTATAAAGACCGTTTAGAGCTGGCCTATGAGTTTGCGGAGGTTGTCAATGCCGAATTAAAAGCCCTGGTGGCCGAAGGAGCCGATTTTATTCAAATTGATGAGCCTTCCTATGCCATCATTCCGGGGACCACCCGGGATTGGATTCAGCTTTTCAACAAATGTGTCGAAGGGGTCAACGCCAAAATCGCCCTTCACATTTGTTTTGGCAATCTCCTCAGTAGACCTCGCGGAAAGCGTACGTATCGCTGGATGTTTCCCGATTTACTGGAAGCCAAGGCCCAACAATTTGTCTTTGAATATGCCAATCGCGAAATGAAAGAAATCGAGCTTTGGAAAGAGTTTGGGATCGACCGGGAGTTAGGAGCCGGCCTCATCGACGTAAAATCCTTCTATGTGGAGACCCCCGAGGATGTTGCCGAGCGTATTCGAGAAACCCTCAAATATGTCCCTGCCGAGAAACTTTATATCAACCCCGATTGTGGTTTCTTCCCGGTTCCCCGATGGCTGGCCTATCTGAAGCTGCAACGGATGGTTGAGGGGACAAAGATTGTGCGGAAGGAGTTAGCAGGTTAAAAGCAAACAGTAAGAGGAGCTATGCTCTCCATAGTTCTCAGGAGTATCCTTTCTTTATTCAACCTGGACTGGTGAGTATGGCTTTACCTGTTCAGATCCCGGACTGTACAAAAATAAGCATATCCGAAAACAGCAGCACAGGCAGCTATTGATGTGTGTAGTCGGACCTTAAAGGAGCCATTTGTGTTTGAGAGGTTTACCCTTATAAGGAAAGGTAAGACTCCAACCTGATATAAAGGCAAGAAAAAGGAATCCTAAGAAAAGAGGATGAAATTTTTTTGTCTTAAACCTTGTTTCTTGTGTCTATATTTTAACCGAGGTGGGGACGACCGGTCGGTCGCCCTACCAGGGAACCTATAAAATGCCTAAAATGCTACTTCTCTTTTCCCATGAATTAACCCAAGATCAAGTCAAAGACGCCAGGGCTACTTTAAACATCACCGAATTTGTCCCCTTATCTTTGGATCTGGAAGGCCTTTGGAAGAATATCCCTCCTACAAAACCTTCGTTAAGTGAGCATCTGGAACCCATTCGTAAATGGATGAAAGGGCGTGGAGATCCTGGAGATTATATATTGATTCAGGGTGATTTTGGAGCCGTCTATTTAATGGTTAATTTTGCCTTTTCCATTGATTTAATCCCCATTTACTCTACCACCGAACGGGAAGTGGTGGAGAAAGCCATGCCGGATAACATGGTGAGATCGGAACGGGTGTTTCGGCATAAGATATTTAGAAGATATGAAAGGGGGTAAGTCCAATGAGTCGAGTCCTGCTTGCCTTTTTAGGAACAAACGATTACTTATAAAGAAGCTCACTGAACTAATTCAGACAAGTCGAGGACCTGATCTCATCGAAGGCATTGATTTTGATGGTTTGAGAGAATTGATAAAAAAAGAAGGATTCTTAAAACCAATCAATCCTTTACTTGATAAAATAGCTAATAAAATTAAAGATTTTAAAAATAACGATATTAAAAACGGATATGCTGCGGTTGAATGGTGTATTCAACACAATTTAATACCACAGGGTTATACCCTACTTCAAGAGACGATGATGAGTGAGGTTGTCGCAAGACATTTTGATAAGAGTGAAATTTTCAAGGAAGAAAAAAGGGAACTTGTTGCTCAGGCTCTCCATATTGCGAATAGAAACATTCCTGAAAAGGAATGGAATGAGCCGGCTAAAAATAGAAAAGAAGATGTTCAAAAAATTATAAGCTGCCTAAGTAAGGATTTTATTCAGATATATGACTCGATAACACAAGATAGAAATGATATAAATCATGCCGGGTTCAGGGCTCAACCCTCTCAACCCAAGGCCTTACAAGATAGATTAAGAGGGTATTACGAGAAATTGAAAAAAGGTTTAGGCTAGCACTGACATGGTCGACCATATTCCTACGTAGGTCCCACTATACAAACCGGTAGAGAGATCGTTTCTACTGAAGCAGATCAAAAATTGAAATTGATAGATACCTTCCGAAACCAAAGGCTAAATTTGATTAAATGGGTATCGAACGGGTCAATTCGATGGAGAAGGATGAACGCCGGGTCTGACCGATCTCACTCTCGCCCTCCAGGGAGAAAAGCGTTACGAGGTCAAGTCCGAAGGAAGCTGAACGGCCCTATATAGTTTATGCAGTTAGGCGATTTGTTCGGTGAGGAGTTCTTGACAGGATACTTGATTTGTTACCTGGAGTTATTTTTGGGTCGAAAACCCGGTATGCACCTGAGCACGTCGGTACCTTTACTTCTGATTAGAAAACCCATCTATGTCTGAGCAGCATCAAAACCCCTGGCAACCCCGATTGACTCACTACCGGATATGTTGTGGGAGGTAATGATTGTAGGGGCCGGACCTGCCGGTTCCATGGTAGCCTTACATTTGGCCTCTCAGGGACATAGGGTTCTGCTGATAGATAAGCAGAGATTTCCCAGGGATAAGATCTGTGGAGATGGTCTTATTCCCGATGCCATCAGGTGCCTCCAAAGGGCCGGCTTGTATGAAAAGGTTTCTAAAGTCGGATGGAAAACTAAAAAAATAACTGCTTTCAGTCCCTCCCGCATAAGGTTTGAAGTGCCTGGAGACTTCCTGACGGTTAAAAGGTTGATTTTCGATGAAATACTTGCCAGGGAGGCGGTTTCCAGGGGAGTTACCTTTTGCCAAGGGACGGTTCAAACTATATCAAGAGACTCGGATGGCACGGTTCGGGCTTCGTTTTCAGAATCCCCCCGGCAGGTTCGGGCACGTATTGGTATTATCGCAACGGGTGCCGATATCTCTTTATTGAAGAATCTAGGGATGGTTTCCCAACCGAGGGCAAGTGCAGTGGCACTACGTTGTTATGTACGTTCTTCATTTAATCTGGATCAACTGGTTATATCCTTTGATTGTTCAATTATTCCTGGCTATGCATGGATATTTCCTGTAGGTGGTGAGGAGTATAATGTAGGTTGCGGGATGGCATATCGGGACGGTGTCAAGACTCGGGGGAATTTAAAGGAAATCTTCCACAATTTTGTAACCGAGTTTCCTTTGGCACGAGAATTGATGAAGCAGGGTAAAATCCTCACCCCCCTTCAAGGTGCCCTTCTTCGATGTGGTTTGAAAGGATCTCATCCTTTCAAGGATGGAAACCTGTTAGCCATCGGAGAAACGATTGGGGCCACATTTCCTTTCACCGGGGAGGGGATCGGTAAAGCTATGGAGACCGGGGAGCTGGCCGCATCGATAGTGCACCAGTCGTTGGTAAAGGGGAATTTCGAATACCTGCGCGAGTTTCCGCGTCTCCTGGAAGAAGAGTTGAGACCTCGTTATTGGGGATACCAGGTTGCCGAAAACTGGCTTTCCAAGGCCTGGCTTAACGACCTGATAGCCCGTCGTGCCAGGAAAAGCAGGTTCTTGCAGAATGCCTTTGCAGGTATTATTACCGAGACGGTGGATCCACAAACCATTTTCTCTGTGCGGGGGATTTTAAAATCATTGTGGATGTAAGCATAGACAAATTACAAGCAATAGCCGAAATTAGAAATTATAATAACCCTAAAGGGAATATCATTATCTTAAAACCCAGCATTATTTTTTGAAACCGAGGAGTGAGGCTTATGGAAGAAACACATAACACCGGAGTAACCCTGGATGAGGTGGAAATACCTCCTACCGAGGATGAACTTCCTTACAGTGATGGAATCCCTATGGAATCCGAACGCCATGTTTTACAAATGTACCTGTTGATCCTCCCGCTGCGACTGTTTTGGAAAGACCGAGAGTTTTTCGTGGGAGGGAACATGTTTATCTACTTTAGCCTGAAGCAGTTACGCCATCAGGATTTTCGAGGGCCAGATGTATTTGTGGTGTTAGACGTACCAAAACGAGAACGGAAGAGTTGGGTAGTGTGGCAGGAAGGAAAGGGTCCGGATGTGGTGATTGAGTTGTTGTCGGAGAGTACGGCCGGGATAGACAAAGGGGAGAAAATGCGGGTTTATCAGGATCAGTTGAAAGTGACAGAGTATTTTTGGTATGATCCCTTTACAGGGGAACTAGCCGGTTTTCAATTACAAGGGGGAGTCTATGTACCGATCGAGCCGGACGTTGAAGGAGGGTTGGTAAGTAAGCGATTAGGACTGAAGCTGGTAAAGTGGGAGGGAAAGTATGCGGGGGTAGAAGCAGTGTGGTTGCGGTGGGCAAAGAGGGAAGGCGAGTTATTGCCAACGGAGGAAGAGTTAGCAGAACAGGAAAGACAACGAGCAGAACAGGAAAGACAACGGGCAGAACAGGCAGAGCAGCTTGCCAGACAGCAGAAGCAGAGAGCGGACGAGTTGGAGGCGCTGTTGGCTCGTTACCGGGAACGTTTTGGGGAGATGCCGGAATAATCCCCAGGGTTAGCGACAGTTGTCAAAAACTTTGAATAGCTATCCTACCCTCACCCCCAACCCCCTCTCCTGCAGCCTGGGAGAGGGGCCGGGGTCAGGGCCACTTAAAAATTAAGTAAAACTAAGTAAACGGTGTACCACACTAAAGATAGATATAAAGAACGTAAAAAGATTTTTACACATTACACTTTTAAGGAGGTGTTATGGCTTTAAATCCACTTATTGAATTACAAATTTTTGGCCAAAGCGTCTGGTATGATAATCTCAGCCGCGGGCTGATAACTTCCGGAGAACTACAGAAAAAAATCGAAGAGGATGGGTTACGAGGCGTAACCTCAAATCCGGCCATTTTTGAAAAAGCTATCACAGGAAGCACAGAGTACGATGAAGTCTTAAAGGAACTGACCAGACAGGGTAAGAGCGCAGAGGAAATTTACGAGGAACTGGTCGTCCAAGATATCCAGATGGCTTCAGATCTCCTCTACCCTGTTTACGAAAAGACAAATGGAATAGATGGTTATGTGAGCCTGGAAGTCTCGCCCCATCTGGCACGGGATACCATGGGAACCATCTCTGAAGCCCTGCGACTCTGGCAACGGGTAGATCGTAAGAATTTGATGATCAAAGTCCCAGCTACCCCAGAAGGTTTACCGGCCGTTGAACAGCTCATCACCAGTGGCCTTAATATTAACATCACGCTCATATTTTCCCAAGAAGTTTATGAACAGGTTGCCTATGCCTACCTCTCGGGTCTGGAGAAACGTGTGGCCGAGGGAAAACCTCTGGATACCGTCGCCTCCGTGGCCAGCTTCTTTGTAAGTCGTATCGATACTGCAGTGGATGCACTGCTTGAAGCCCATATCCAACAGGCTACCCATGAGCAGGAGAAAATAAAGCTCTCCTCTTTGCTCGGTAAAGTGGCCATTGCCAATGCGAAATTGGCTTACCAGAGGTTTAAACAAATCTTTCACAGTGACCGATTCCGTGCTTTGGAGAAGAAGGGCGCACGGATCCAGCGACCCCTATGGGCCTCAACGGGTACTAAAAACCCAAAATACAGCGATGTGCTCTATGTGGAATCCCTTATCGGTCCAAATACCGTCAATACCATGCCCCCCGCAACATACCAGGCTTTTCGAGATCATGGTCGGGTACGCCCAACCCTGGAAGAAGATATCCCGGGAGCCCGTCAAACCCTCCAGACCCTTGCAGAAGTAGGTATCGATCTTGGACAGGTGACCGCAGAACTCCTGGAAGTAGGAATCAAATTGTTTGCCGAACCCTTTGATAAACTCCTCCGGACCATCGAAGAAAAGCGAAATACCATTCTTCATGAAAAATCTTCATGAAAGAACTTCCTATACCCAACGACCTATAAAGGAACCCATACATAAAAATGTGTGGGAACTGAAACTAAAAACGAATTTCAATGTCTATATTAGTAACAGCTATAATGACCGTTCTTGTAAGTTGAGTCGAGTTTGAATGAGGAAAAGGTGGCATGTAGTTTGAATAGTTTAAAACAGAGTCATCGTGTAAATTCCTAGTGAATTTTTTTTGAATTATGAGCTATGGGTTCCTGGAAATTGGAATGCACAGGGGAAAGAGAACCTACGGGTCCTAAAACTCTTTGCATTTCACAGAGGAAACAAAATCGGAGGTTATCATGAAAATTGCCGAAAAACAAGAATATACGCTGGAGGAACTGATTTCCATCTTTAATGAGGAGGCATTTAGAGCCTGCGAGGATCCGGAGGAGGCCCGCGTCCTGGCTATGGATGCGCTGATCGACTTTGTTAATATTTATAGTGATAACGTCATTATCGACGGGATTAGTTATCCTGAGGAAGAAGAATAGCCCTACTAAACTTTCTCCTCAGGATATCTGGCGTATTTTATGAGGACTCAGAAAATTTCAATTCTAACAAATCTTATCCGGGGATCCTTCATGTGGTGTCTCCAAAACCCTTCTATCCCTCTATTTTTCGGGCTGAGGAATCCTATCTCCTTAGCCCAATCCCTCCCATTATACCCCCTTTTTTAAACTGTCTAGCTTCCTGACCGGATTAAAGGCCTTCTAAAGGAAGCCTGTTTTAACTCCTGGAGATAAAAAACCTCTTCCCTCCGTGGGAATTGTCACTTTGTCAGAAATCTTTAGTTCGCTATTGACAAATCTTCTCGACCTGCGGATAGTAGAAGCAAAGCGTCAGAGGCCAGGAGTTCAGGTTTAAGCATCGGCCTGGTAGCCGAGGATAGAAAATTGGGTTCTATCCATTCCGGCTCCTGACCCCAGACCCTTAAAAAGGAGAATTTTTCATGTTCCATTCTACGGTTTTTCTGATCACTTACCTGCTTCTCTTATTGCTGATCCCCCTGTCGGGATGGGCTACCCCTCCTGAAATGATCTCGCTCCCGATCCGGAAAGTTGTTCTCTATAAACATGGGGTGGGTTATTTCGAGCATCAAGGAAAGGTCAGGGATAATCAGGTGATTTCCCTTCGGTTCAAAGCCGGTCAGATGAATGATATGCTTAAGTCCCTCGTGGTATTAGACCTGGGTCAGGGGAATATTTCGGAAATTGCCTTTGATTCGAAAAAACCTTTAGAAAAGTTATTAGATGATTTTTCCGTGAACCTGTCGGGAGAGGCTAATTTGATAACCCTCCTGGGCCAGATTAAAGGGGCTCGGGTAGAGGTTCAGGTGGGAGCAGAGGGGATCTCAGGCCTCATTCTCGGACTTGAAACCAAAACCTTTATCCGGGACAGTCATGAGGTCCATACCCATCTCCTTAATATCATGAAGGAGAACGGAGAACTGGTTCGTTTTGACCTGGACGAGATCAAGGGAATTCAGGTATTGGATGAGTCTCTTCGCCGGGATGTCCAGGACTATCTGACAACCCTTCTGGCTTATCGAAAGAAGGATATCCGTATGGTCACCATTTCTGCCAATGGAACGGGAGAGCGGGATGTGATGTTGGGTTATACGGTAGAGGTACCGGTCTGGAAGACTTCCTATCGAATGGTTCTGGAAGGGGATAAAAAACCTCTCCTCCAGGGCTGGGCCATTGTCGATAACATCCAGGATGAGGATTGGGAAGGGGTCGAGCTTTCCCTGGTATCGGGCCTGCCGGTATCCTTCATCCAGGATTTATACACCCCACGTTATAAAAGAAGACCTGTGGTGCAGGTGAAAGAGGAACTGGCCGTAGCTCCCCAGGTTGCCGAGGCTCCGCTGGAAGAAGGTCCGGCCGAAGAGACGGCTGCGAAAACCAGAGCCCTGAAGCCATCTCCAGAAGCCGCCGAAGGTGAAATGGCTCCAGCATCTGCCCCTCCACCTGCTTCCATGCTAAAGCGGGAAGTGCCGGTTAAGGATCGTATGGCCGAAACAAGTAAACTTTCTCTGGCTACCGGCCTCGCACAAGCTCAACCTCTTCAAACAATTACCCAGGAGGTCGGTGATCTGTTTGAATACCGTATCGACCATCCGGTTACCATCAAACGAAATCGATCCGCTCTGCTTCCCATCGTTCAAAGTGAGATGGACGGGGAAAAGATAGTCTTGTATAATGAAAGTGTTCGAGCGGAGAATCCTTTGCGGGCACTGAGAATTACCAATACTACCGGTCTAACCCTGGAAGGAGGGCCTGTTACCGTCATCGATGAAAATACCTACGCCGGAGAAGCTCTCCTGGGTACCCTTAAACCCAATGAAAAAAGTTTTATTTCCTACGCCGTGGATTTGGGAAGTCTGGTAAATACAGCCCATGAAAGCAAACGCGACCGGGTTTTTCTGGTTAAGATTGTTAACGGAAATCTTTCGATTCATTATAAGCAGGTGGAAATCAAAACTTATACCGTCCGTAATAAAGAAGAGAAGGCAAAGGTTCTCTATATCGAGCATCCTTATCGGTCAGACTGGACACTGGCCGATAATTCTAACCTGGTAGAAACAACTCCGAATTTCTACCGCTTCCGGGTGGAACTAAAGCCCAACGCTACCACTAAGTTTGAAGTCAGAGAGGAGAATAACTTTGCGGATACTTATATATTAACCGATCTGACCGAGGAAAATATCACCATTTTTGCCAACCAGAAATATTTCACTCCGGAGGTTGAGCAAACCATCCATCAGATCATCCGGTTAAAGGGACAGATCAGTGATATGGATAAGCAAATAAAAGAAAAAGAAGACCAGGTTACCACCATCTTCAAAGATCAAGAAAGGGTCCGGGAGAACCTCAAAACCTTAAAAGATACCCCCGAGCAACGTAAGCTTTTAGAGCGTTATACTGCCAAGTTATCTGCCGGGGAAGATCAACTTGAACAACTCCGGAAAGAGATTCAAACCCTTAAGGCCCAGCGTCTCCAGCTTTCGCAGGAATTAAGTAAGATCTTACAGGGATTAAGCTTTGAAAAGCAACTTTAACCTTACCACTTCCATTTTAAAGCAAGACCTACAGAGTTCCATTTAAATAGGGGTACAATGGGAAGGGCGCGGGAAGAAGAGGAGGATCCACCGGATGATTCTGTGGAATCAGAGATTTTGGATTTTATAATGGTAAAGGGGGCTATATCCGGCATCCCTTCCAGAAGCCGGGATCGGAGGCCATCAAAAAATGCAAGTTGTTTGGTTACATCTTCGGTCAGTAAAGTTGGCATATTATCCTCTGCAAGGTAAAGTTCTAAGGCCAAATCGGAGCTTACCCCCAGATTCATAAATGCCTTTGATGAGATAATCCCCCAGGCCGGTTCAGAGGGAGCTGATAGGTTTTTTTCTAAAGGAGAGATCACTTTACCCTTCTCTCCGAGTAATGCAGATAGCGTGCTTTGGGGAGAGCAAACCGTCTTTAAAAGGTCGGTGGGTGAACCTGCAGCATACAGAAGACGGTAATTCCGTGGAATCTTTGGACTGTTTTCGGGTAAAAGGTTGGATATTTCCTCCCAGCTTAGCAAGGTGAGATGAACCGGTTTTGGCTCTGGACTTACATAAAGATGGGAAAGATTCAACGCAATTCGGGGTTGTGGTTCTCTGACCGACAACCTGGGGGTTTCAAAGAGAAAAAATTCTTCAGAAAAGGCCTGCAAGGGGAAAGATAACATACCGATTAAAACAACTAGGGTAAAAAAACCCGGAGAGGGGAAAGTCGCTATAAGATTCATAATCGCTCCTTTCTATTTTAACAGGTTAGCACCTTTAAAACTCGAGGTAAGACGGTTATACTCGCTTCTGGACCACACATCACAGGTTCTCCATCCAGCTGGACGGGAGTTGAAGACTTTCGAGTGATGTTCAGGCTCGTTATAGGGTACATCGTCATTTGAGGTACCCGGCTGATATTTCCTGTAAAAAGCTTGGGAGCATGATAGAGTGCCTGAAGAAAGCTAAGTTTGTAAATAATACAAAGATTTAGAACACCATCATCCGGTAGTGCTCCTGGAGCAATAATGGCCCCACCCCCAAACTGCTCCGTGTTGGCAATGGTTACAATAAGGGGATTGCCTATTATTTTCTTCTGTCCCACAGGGGTGGTAAATTCCAGCATCATTTCAGGTGGCTGAAATTTATGGAATTCTCGAAGGGCCAAGAAAAAGTAAGGCCATATGCCTCGACGTGAAGTGGCATTTTTATCATATAAACAGCCCAAGTAAGCTTCAAATCCCACACCTGCCGTGGCAAAGAAATATCTTGTATGGGATCCTGAGTTCAGTTTTCCGGTGTCTATCAGCCGAACACTTCCATTGAAGAGAAGTTGGCAGGCTTTCTTCCAATCCAGGGGGATCTTAAGAGCACGGGCAAGCCCATTACCCGAACCGATGGGGATAATTCCTAAAATCGCCTCGGTGTGAACGAGGGCATTGCCTACCTCATTGATCGTTCCATCCCCCCCTGCGGCAACTACATGAAGATAACCTTCTCGAATGGCTTCCAGCGCTAATTTCGTACCATCCCTCCGCTTCTGGGTTATTTGAATATCGTATTTTATACCTGTTTCCGAGAAAGTCATATGAAGCCACTGGATGAGTTTTTCTAAGTATTTTCCACTTCCTGCTCGGGGATTTAGGATAAATCGAATTTTGGTATTAGATAAATCGGGCATACAGGAAGCGGAAGTCAGAAGTCAGAAAGGATTCTAACCTCTGACTCCTGTTCAAAGGGCATATCCTCCGTCGACCACCAGGTTATGACCGGTAACAAAATTGGATGCAGAAGAAGCCAGATAAACCACAGCCCCTCCCAGGTCCTGATAAGGCTCTCCGTAACGCTTAATAACTCCCTGATCGACACGAATAGCCCGGATGGCCGGGATATTGGCCCGGGCTGCATTCATAGGGGTAAGAAAAAACCCGGGACTGATAGCATTGACATAGATATGATACTTTGCCCACTCCACAGCCAGGGCTTTGGTCAACGTGATAACTCCGCCTTTGGCAGCATGGTAATGGGCATAATCTGCATCCCGATTAATATAAAATCCGGCCATAGACGCAATGTTGATAATTTTACCTCCCCCTTGTTGGATCATATAGGGAGCTACCGCCTGACAGCAGAGAAAAACGGCTTTGAGGTCTACGGCTAAAACCTTATCCCATTCCTCCTCGGAGATCTCCAAAGCCGGTCGAACAAACGTGATTCCAGCATTGTTTACCAGAATGTCGATCCGTTTCCACGACTCGATGACGGTCCTAACCATGGAATTTACCTCTGCCATCTGCGAAACATCCACCTTTACCACAAGGGCGTGCCGTCCCCTTTCTTGAACCATTTTAGCCGTTGCTTCTCCGGCTTCTCGATTCAGTTCGGCAATCACAATATCGGCTCCTGCTTCGGCCAGAGCCAACGCCATTCCTTGTCCTAAACCCTGTCCAGCCCCTGTTACCACGGCAACTTTTCCATCTAAGCGGAAGAAATCTAAAATTCCCATATGGGTTGAATCTAAAATTTTGAATCTAAACCTTAAAATCCTTTCAAAGTCACTCTAGCTTTACGCCAGAAGAGAAGAAAGGTCAAGAAAAAAAGTGGGGTTTTTTATTTAAAGGGGCCAAAAAACAGGAACCATCATAACAACCACCAGGAGGACTAAAAGGGTTAAAGGGAATCCCACCTTGAAAAAATCAAGAAAGGTATATTTTCCGGGTCCATAGACCAGTAAACACGCCGGCTCCAGAGGCGTCATAAAAGAACAGGAGGCTGCCATGGCCACGGTAACCATAAAGGCCCTGGGATTCACATTCATCTGAGTAGCCATATTGAAAGCAAGGGGAGCCACCAGCGCGGCAGCAGCTACATTGGATAAAGGCTGACTGAGGAGCATAGTCAAAAGAAACAACAACAAAAGGGTTAGCATCGGTTTGGGAGGTCCCATCAGACTTAGAAGCTGATCGGATAGAAATCTGGCCGTTCCCGTCTTTTCCATGGCAACACCCGCAGAGAGTAACCCGGCAACAAGAACCAGGGTTTTCCAGTCGATGGAATCATAGGCTTCTTTAAGGGTCACACACTTTGTTAAAACAGTCAGAATAGCCCCCACTAGCATGGCAATGGAAAAAGGTACAATTTGAAAGCTCCCTGCCAGCAGAGATAAGGTAAAGATGCTTAAGGCATAGACAGCTCTTTTTTTACGATATGACCGGCCTTCTACCTCTCCGAGTACCATAAAGTCCGGATCCTGTCTGAGGAGTAAGAGACTATCCCGATGGCCCTGGGTCAGCAAAATATCCCCGGATTCAAGTCGAATCCGGCTGAGTTTATCCCTCAGAGTTTCTCCATGCCGGTAAATGGCTAAAACCGTTAAGCCATACCGGGGACGAAAATTGAGTCTTTTGAGATTTTCTCCAATCAATTTGGAGCGGGGAGGAATCAAAATCTCCATGAGCTTGATCTCTTCAGATTCCAGATCCTGGTCGCTCATAAGAGCTTCCCCTTTAATCTCAAGCCCTTCCTCTGCTTTTAATTTCAGGATGTTCTCTACTCTTCCCTCTAACAAAAGACGATCCCCTTCACGGATCGTTTCATACGTTCGAGGTGCTAAAATATATCGATTTCCGCGGATAATACTTAAAACATTAAGGTCCAACTCTGTACTAAAAGCACATTCTGCCAAAGTTTTCCCGATGAGCGGGGAATCGGGGAGTACCACCACTTCTGTAACATACTCCCGAATATGGTACTCTTCACTCAGACTTTCTGCCTGTCTTTCCGGAAGCCATCGAATTCCTACAAAAAGCAGATAAAGCAGGCCTGTGACGGTAATCAAAATACCCAACGGGGTAAATTCAAAAAGTGAAAAAGCCGGAAGATCATATTTCTGGATGATTCCGTTCATAATAATATTCGTCGAGGTCCCCACCAGGGTACAGGTTCCTCCCAGAATAGAAGCGTAAGCCACAGGCATTAAAAGCTTGGATTCGTGGATCCTGGCTTTTTGGGATGCTCCCAGAACTACAGGAAGAAAAATGGCTACCGTTGCCAGGTTGCTGAGAAAAGAAGAAACTCCGGCAACCAGAACCATCATCACCCCCAGGAGTCTCCAGGGATTTGTCCCTCCAAACCGAATGATTCTCTGACCGACATAGTTTATAACCCCGGTTCGAAGTAAACCGGCCGTTAAAACAAATAACCCCCCAAAGAAAATAATGACATCGTTACTCAACCCGGCAAAGGCCTCTTCCGGTGTGAGAATACGAAACGTTACAAAGGCTATCATTAAAAGGAGTGCAACCAGATCCACAGAGATAATTTCGAGTATGAAAAATAGAACGGTCAGGGATAACAGAAATAATACGATGGTGATTTGCATGGGTTTCTTTTCTTCGAATCTAAGTTTGGGGTTCCAGAACGCCTATAAGGGTAAGAAAGGAGCTATATTTTACCTTAAAGCGGATGACTTCTCCTCGATAAGGACCCTGTTGAGCCACCCAGGTAATCATCTCACCCTTGTTTTTTATTACCTTTCCGGTTTCGAGGTTCTTTAAAGTGAACTCCCAACGCATAACGGGATAAGGGTTTCCGTTAACTTCTATATTTTCTTCTTCCGCTTCAGCCAGACCTAATTCGTAGGATTCTCCATTGAAAACAAAGGTAAACCGCTGGTCTTTGTTCATTCCATTTTTTTTGATAAAATCCATCAGGGATAGGATCCCCAGGAAACTTCCTCTCTTTTCCACCGGCTCCTTTCCAGAAATTTGCGAAATCAATTTATCCGGTAAAATTTTGATGGTCTCTCGAAGTTCTTTTCCATTCCGGTTCATGTATCCCGAATACTGAATAGAAAGGATTCCCTGAGGTCCTGTAATTTTCTTCTCCTCAAAATAAATGGCCGCCTTGTAACCCTTTCGGTTAACCTCCTCCGATGAACCTCCCCGTATTTTAAACGTAGTCTGGGTCTTCTTCTCATTGATCCGATAAGAACTTTCTTCCCAAATAAGATATCCGGCATTCTCGATATCATCCAGTTTTTTTGTCGGGTCTCCAGTTATCACGGCAACCCCGGCCGATAACCCGGCTACCACAGAAGGAAAATTGGCTATGATCCTATAACGAAGGATTTTTTCCCGGGTAGAAAAGCGGCTCCGATCCTCCTTAGAGGGTCAGTTTACCTTGCTCTTCTGACTTTTTCCATAAGCAGGAATCACCAGGATTAAGGCCAGTATTAAGAAAAGAAAGAAGGTACCTACAGTTGAAGATTTCATAAGACTTTTCCAGGAACCCTATTTCGGTTTAGGGATAATTGTTTCAAATAACAGAAGGCGAAATTAGAATTCTCGCCTTCTGAGTAGTCTGGGGTTTTAAAGTGAAGAAGTTCCAGCTCTTCCTGAACCGGGAGTTATGGACCTTCCCAGTCCTTCAATAAACTCTGTGGTCTTTTTTGTAAGGAGACCGGCAAGCATAGATCCTAATATATTGGGAATCTGACTTATATCCCTCCTGGCTTCTGAAGACATATTGCCAGTTGCTGAAGGTGTAAAATTCCGTCCGATCCAAAACCCTAAGGCCAGGGCTCCTAGAGCGAATTCGGTCGGATATCTTCGAACCCAGGACTGCCAGTCCAACGTTTCCTTAAGCTCATCGGTAATGTTCTCAACAGTATGGGAAATATTCTCCTTCGCTTCCTGTATAGACTGCTTTAAATCCGCTTTAACCGGTTGGGAACCCATGGTATAATTTTTCTGATCCATTTTTCATTTTTCTCCCTTTCTGGAGTGCCTTCTCCAAATTCACGATAAAACCAGAAACTCCTTAATCGGTTAACAGAAGAAGCACCCAGAGTGAGAGGAGATAACCTTCCTTTTGAAGATGGTAAAAGCTACTTGTGCCTGAATAAAGAGCCGAGAATAAAACCGGCCGCCAGGGACGTAAAGAGCGCTTTATCCGGATTAGCCTGAACATAGTCCAGCATATCTCTGTATAAGCCTTCGAGGCTCCATCTATTCATATTTACCTCGGGAAGGTTTCTTTTTACACCCTCAATCATTTCACCTACCTGGGCCTTTCCGGCTTCATAACCTTCTTGAACCTGATCTTTCATTTTCGTTACCTGCTCTCCCAGGCGTTCTTTTAAGTTTTCCATATTTCCACCGGGTTTCTCTTCTCTTGGATAGTTGGGATAATTTGGATTGTTCGGATTGTAATGGGTAACCATAAAACCTCCTTTATAATATAAGTTAATTTTACTCTAATGATGAGTCTTTAGACTCTCCCCTTCGTGCTTCTCAGGAGAAGGGATTATTTACCCTTACATAAACTGGGTTCATAATCCATCTTCCTTCTTGAAAGTTTTTGAGTTTTTTAAGGGTCTAACCGAGTGATCTGCCCTCTTGAAGTGCATGAATCCTGCCACTTTCCATCTTCCTGGAAATCAGCGGACTTGGAGGAGTTTCCAATATCCTGTCTTTCCCTTACTCAGGGTTTAATTTAACCCACTATAACCCGATATTACCCTCTTATACGGCTAAATATCTTCATAAGTTATAAAAAGGCATGTTAAATGCATATTCTACGTTAGAGTAAGTAAAATATATTTTTTTGGGTCATATTATAATTACAAGGTTATTCTCTGTTCCAGGGGGTATCCTTAGGAAAACAAGAGATGAAGAAATGGAAAAGAAATCAGATATCACCCGATCCAGGATCAATCTTAACACCGCCGGTGATGAAGAGTTAAAAAGAGTCCTTAAAAGCGATCGGTTAGTACAAGTCATTAAAGAAAGACGACCTTTTCATAACCTGGAAGATCTCCAGGGGATCCCGGGGATCAACCAGGAACTCCTGGACGAGTTGAAGAAGATCGTCTATCTGAGTGGGGAAGTAGAAAGAAAAGAGGGGATATTGTCTACCCTACCGGCTTCGGGCCCTATCGTTGATCCCGAATTGAGCGAGGAAACGGGAACCGACCATCCAGGTAAAACCGGGAAAGATACCCGGTTCGAATCAAAAGGATAATCTTTTTTATCCGTTATCCGCCGTCTATTTTTTAAAAAGAATAGGGAGCGGATAATGGATAGTTTCATGGATCAACCCTATTCTAAAAAGAAAGAGGCCTGGTTACGGACAGGACCGGAAACCGGTGAACCAGCTGAACAAGGGCCGGAGCGCTCCGATAAAGTAGATGAGAGAGCTAATATTAATAGGGCCGATGATGAAGCCCTTCTCCGGATATTTAAAGATGAGGCATTGGTCCATGCCGTTAAATCCGGTCGTCCCTATGAGAGTCCGGAAGATCTCTACCGGGTAGAGGGGATCGATGACGATGTTTTTGAGAGGGTCAGGGATAAAGTTACCGTAGAGGACCAGGCAGAGTCCGAATTTGGGGGTGTTGCGGATATAAGGGAGACCCCAGAGTTGCAAGAAGGGTCCATTCCAGGCTTTGACATGGATAAGCAGGAGGAAATTACGGGAGCTAAGGATCGACTCATCGCCCAGGGGGTCATCGATGAGGAAAGGGAAGTTCCCCGGCAACTGGAGAATATGGAACCGGAGATACGGGAAGATCTTAAAGGGATCGAGACCCTTCCAGAACTAATCCCTTTAGGCGAAACCGAAAAGGTTCAGGGGAAAGAACTTCCAGACGGGGATGTTCGGGAAGATGAGGTAAAAACTCGCAGATCCGAACGAAGGATAATTCCGGGAAGTGAAGCTGAAACCCCAGAAGAACCGGAGAAACCCGATTAGTAAGGGGAATAAAAAACTAAAGGTTTTAGGAGAAGAACTTTTCTGTTTGAAAAGCATCTAATTTTTAAAGGGTAATTTTTAAAGGGGGCTTTAAAGGAGGCTTGGATATGAGAATTTTATTGGTGATTCTGATTATTGTCCTTATTTTGGTTGCTACCGGAATTATTTATATCCGGCAAAGTCAGGATCACTTAACCATCACCATTGATACCGGTAAAGTTCAACAGAAAGCCGAGGAGGTTATTGAAACCGGTAAAGAAGTAGGATCTGAAGCCTTAAAGCAAACCGGAAGGGTTATGGAAAAAGTTGGGGAGAAACTGAGCAGAGGAAAAACGGAACCGAAAAATCAAAATGAGGCCCAGGTACCTCCGGTACCGGATCGGGGGGAAGCCAAATCCGAGGGCCGGGAAGAGGCGAAATCCCGTCGCTAAATTGATAAAAATAGGGAGGGTTTCCAAAAGTAAAACCCTCCCCTACTTTCACCTTCCGGTTCTTCAATTCAAATAGTCTTCTAAACTTCGGGTTATAGCCCTTTTCTTTAACCGATCCTTGGCCCTTTTCTCCAGTTGACGAACTCTTTCTCTACTCAGATTGAGTTTTTTCCCTATTTCTGCCAACGTCATAGGTTTGCTCCCGTTAAGTCCATACCTCAGTTTTAAAATGGTCTCTTCCCTGGGATCAAGCCCACTGAGCAGTTCCCTGAGTTCCTCCATGAGAGATTCTTTAATGACCCACTGTTCTGGAGAGAGGTAGTTTTTTCCCCGGATGGTATCCACAAAGGTTGTTCCTTCATTATCGGAGATGGGAGTATCCAGGGATAAAGGCCCCCAGGATAATCCTAAGAGAGATTCGACTTTTTTGACCGGAATATTTAATCTACTCGCCAAATCTTCCGGGCTAGGGGATTCGGCTATTTTTTCCTGCATGAGATCCTTATAGACTTTACCCAGTTTGATGATCATATCGGCCTGTCGCATAGGAATCCGAATAATACTTCCCTGCTCAGCCAACGCCTGCATGATGGCCTGTCTAACCCACCATACCCCATAGGAGATAAATTTGACTCCCTTCGAGGGGTTAAACCTTTTAGCGGCTTCGATTAGGCCCAAATTCCCCTCGTTGATAAGATCGAGTAAATCCAATCCACATCCTTGATACTGCTGAGCAATGTTGACTACAAATTTTAAGTTTCCTTCTACAAGCCGATTAAAAGCCCGCTCATCACCGTTTTGGATCCCTTTCCCCAGCTCTATTTCTTCTTCTCGGGTGGTTATAGGAATGCTGCCTATCTTTCTAAAATAGGCTTGAAGAGGACTTGCTGTAGTCATTTTCTGTGAAAATTTAAGTTTAGATTTTTTTAGCTTCTTTTTGGATGGTCTTACCATTTCGTTACTCCTTGACTAAGTTAGAAATTTTAGTAGCAGTCCTTCTCTTTTTATTACTAATCAGATGGATGATTTATCTTTAAAAAACAAATCTTAACCTAAAGTTGTGTTCTTTAAGGATAGAAATGTGCATTTTTAGTGCCAAGGTCGGCGTCCCTATCCTGGAAATCTTTAAACAAAATCCTTCTTCCTGGGAATCGGTTTTGGAATTTTTTCCCTGAAAACCCTTAAATACCTCAGATTTTGAAACTTGGAAGTATATAGCCTTCCCCGAACCTTCTCTAGAAAAAGCTTATTATTCACATCTTTTCATTTTAATCAAGTCTTTTTTGAAAAAAATTAAATTTTTTTTAAAAAAATGTATAACTTCTGGTCAACCGGTTAAATTAAAAGTGTATGTGTAGGTGTTTTAATATCACTGGTTGTTATAATAGTTCGTAGGAGGCGAAAATTTATGATAAAAAGTATACTTATTCCCTTTGATGGCTCTGAGCATGCCAGGACGGCTCTTAGATACGGCATTCAACTGGGTCGGTTGGATCAGGCCAGGATAGATGGGCTGTTTGTGATCGACATTCAGACTATTCTCCAACCTCCCACGGCGCCGTTAGCCGTTGAAGCGTTCTTACCCGATACCGGAAATGTAGAACTTAACTTTAATTTGGAACTCCAAAAAGAGCTGGCCGAAATCGGGGAATCTATTCTTAAAGATTTTGAAGACCTCTGCGATAGAGAAGGTGTCCGGCATGGAAGGACCTTTTTGGAAACAGGTTTTATTGCCCCAACCATTTGTGAAAGAGGGAAAACTGCCGATATAATTATACTCGGGAAAGAAGGGCTTTTTGAAGAAACAGGGGCTTCCGGCGAGTCTAAGGTGCAAGCTCCGGATAAACTCCTGGGTCCGGTAGTTGCCGAGGTTATGAAGATGGCCATCCGACCGGTCCTGGCGGTTCCCTATGAATATAGGGAAATAAAACGTATCCTGATCGCCTATGATGGCCATGAGGCTGCAAGTCGAGTTCTCCAAGTAGTAGCCTACCTGGGGGCCGTAGGGAAGTTTGATTTGAAAATTCTGGTCGTCACGGATTTCCCCTCTGAAGGGAGAAAAATCGGTCAACAGGCCGAGGATTACCTCCAGGCTTACGAACTCCAACCTCACCTTATCGTTGAGACCGGAAATCCCGTTGAGAAAATATTGGTAGTTACCAAACAAGAGATGATCGATCTCATCGCCATGGGTGCTTTTGGGAAAAGTAAAATACGGGAATTGCTTTTGGGAAGTACCACCGAAGCGGTAGTCAAAGAGGCGGATTGCCCCGTGCTTTTACATCGGTAGGAAAAAGGAAGGGTCATTTTTGACCCCCTCCTCTTCTCTAAGCAAAACTTCAAAAAGGAAGGAGCCTTTTATGGAATCTGTAGCCAATCTGTTCTGGTAATTCTTTTTTAGCTTTGCGGCCATTATGCCCCTCGTCCAGCGCAAAATCCTGGAATACAAACGCTTTAACCTCCTGCGTAGGTTGGAGAAAAAACGAGGTTCCTGGGTCATTTCCCTTATTCATAGACAGGAAACCATGAGTTTTCTGGGATTTCCTTTCATGCGGTTCATCGATATTAACGACTTGGAAGAAGTTTTGGGGGCTATTCGTATGACCCCCGATACCATGCCCATGGATTTGATTCTTCATACCCCGGGGGTCTTGTTTTAGCTTCGGAACAAATTGCCCATGCCTTGACCCGGTATAAAGCCCGGGTATCTGTCCTGGTTCCTCACTATGCCATGTCCGGAGGAACCCTCATTGCCCTGGCCGCCGATGAAACTTTGATGGATACCTATGCCGTCCTGGGACCTGTGGATCCCCGGTTGGGAGAATACCCGGCAGTCTCCATCTTTAAAGTCGTGGAGAGGAAAAAAACCGATGAAATAGATGACCGAATCCTTATTTTAGCGGATATCGCGGAGAAAGCTAGGCGTCAGGTCTATATCCGGGTGCGGGAAATCTTGATAAGTCATAAGATGGAAGCAGAAAAAGCCGATCAGTTGGCCCAAATCCTAACCGAAGGACGCTGGACCCATGATTATCCCATCAGTTATGAGGAAGCCGTAGAATTAGGATTACCCGTGCGGGACTCTTTACCCGAAGAGGTATTGATCCTCATGAGTTTATATCCCCAACCTCCCCAACGCCGCCCCTTATTCCTGTTCCTTATAATACCCTTTTTATTGAAATTGTCGTATAGAGATGCTAAAAGAGAACGGAGGGATAACAGAAATCATTAACTTGAATACCCAGCAGGGGAAGATGAAAGGAATCAAGTACTCAGAAGCCCTC
>JAUQPW010000166.1 GCA_030550175.1 bacterium | reverse complement strand
AATCCAACCGTCTTATCATTTTTAGGCAATTTATCCAGAGCGTTTTCAAAAAGCCACAGGTTATATTTATTGATAAACTCCTGGGCATCAAACCAGGAAATATTCGTTATCGGCTTCTGGCTATCGCTTGCTTTCCCAGGGTCCATGACGGCATAATACTGAGCCTCGGTGACTTCATATTTTCCCATATAATAAACCCAATCCGGCTGATTATGGGGATTATTTTCAACAAATGCCCCCCCGAGGATCACACTGGTCGGGAACTCTTTAAACCCGCCACCGGATCTATCACCAACTTTAAATTCTCTTAGGGCAAATGTTCATAGGGGTGTTTTGGCAATTCTAAAATATTGATTTTTATTTCTTTTTTGATTAAGTCTAATCCATGGTTTTCAATTAACCCTACAAGGGCGATTTTTGCCGGTAATCGGGCCAGACCATTTCCTGCATCTTGCTTTGGAAATTTCCTGGTAAACAACTCTTGACTTGTAAACTCAGGAGTTCTACCATCGTTCTAAACTCTTATGAGTTCATTCTCAAAAATCAAAATCAGAAGCCTGTTTTCTCCGAGGAAACAGGTTTTTATCGGATAAGTTTGAAATTGAATTCGCATCCATTTAACCCTTTAAAAGGAGGGATCATGAAGATAAAAAATTCTATCAAAGCCTTATTAATTGGGATTCTGGCCGTGGGGATTTCATTTTTACTCCCTCTGACGGTAACTGCTGCCTCTGTCTCCACAGAGGATCTGTTAAATGCAGACAAGAACAAATCTGAGTGGTTGATTTACGGACATACCTATAGCAATCAACGCTTTAGCCCCTTGACACAGATCAATCCAGACAACGTTGCCAACCTTCGTCCGGTCTGGGCTTTTTCTGTGGGGAATCTGGACGGTCTGGAGGGAACGCCCATTGTTCACGATGGGGTGATATATATCACGGCGGCTTATGCCCATGTATTCGCTTTGGATGCCAGGAATGGACGTATGCTCTGGCATTATGCTCCCAAGTATCCGGATGGCCTCGGAACAGTACTCTGCTGTGGTCCTATCAATCGAGGTGTTGCCATTAAAGGGGATTTGATCTACGTATTGACCCTGGATGCGCGTCTGGTTGCACTGGATAAGAATACCGGCTCAGTGGTTTGGGAGAGAACAATCGGGGATTGGCAGGAAGGGATTACGGCTACAGGTGCACCACTGGTGGTGAAGGATCATGTCATCGTCGGGATTGCCGGAGGCGAATACGGCGTACGGGGTTATATCCGATCCTATAATGCAAAAACAGGAGATCTGGAGTGGAATACTTTCACCATTCCGGGTCCGGGCGAACCGGGTCATGAGACCTGGCCGGGGGATACCTGGATGCACGGAGGGGGAACGACCTGGCAGACCGGCAGCTACGACCCGGAATTGAACCAGCTTTACTGGGGCACCGGCAATGGAGGACCCTGGAATTCCGACCTGCGCAAAGGGGATAATCTATGGATCAGCTCCCTCCTCTCCCTGGACCCAGATACGGGAAAGATCAATTGGGGCTATCAATATACGCCCAATGAAGGGTGGGATTATGACGGAAACAATGCTCCGATCCTTGCAGATATTACCATCGACGGTAAACCGGTAAAGGCCGCAATACAGTCCAACAGAAACGGCTTCTTATATGTTCTCAATCGGGTCAACGGTGAATTTATCTACGCGGTTCCAACCGTTGAAGGCATCAACTGGGCCAAAGGTCTCGATCCTAAAACCGGTAGACCTATCGTGAATGAGGCGATGCGACCGTTGTCCAACGGTAAAACAGTAGAACCCATCGTTCCAGGCCTGGAAGGCGGAACAAACTGGTTTCCTATGGCTTATAACCCGGATCTGGGATACGTATTCTTTGCCACCAATCAATGGGCTATGGGTTTAACCGCCCATCCGGCCTCTGAGGTGAAGTACGAGAAAGGGAAGGTGTACATGGGAGTAGACTACCAGATGTATCGCCAGGGTCCAGCCATAGGGCATCTCAAAGCGTTTGATGTGATAAAAAGGAAATTCGTCTGGGATATGCCCAGCCCCTTGTTCTTGTTTGCCGGTGTGCTAGCCACTAAAAGTGGATTGGTGTTTACCGGAGATCAATTTGGGTTTTTCATGGCTCTGGATGCCCTGTCTGGTAAAGTTTTGTGGAAATTTCAAACCGGTTCGGGGATTAACGCTTCCCCCATCACCTACGAGTTAGACGGTAAACAATATGTGGCGATTCTTTCCGGTTTGGGTGGGGATCCTTCTTTTTATATTCAAAGTCCCAAAGGGGGAATGCTTTGGGTTTTCGGGCTTGAAAATCTTCCTCCAGACGTCGCCGGTAGTGGTAACTGGCAACCTCAGCCCGTAGAAAATGCGTTAAAAGACTATCCCCCTAAATAGGAACCGAGGTAGACAGCCGACCCTTCAGAAAGAGGTCGATAAATTCTGTTAAAGATTATGGGATTGCAGGAAAGTTCCTCAAGCCATTTGTCAAATACAGCATAACTTAACCATGAACGATCCACGTAAGTACTTTCACCACCGTCGAAGATTTGATAAATTACCCCAATGGGGGATGGGAATTCTGGACGTGTTGTTCTTTCTAACCTTTCTTATTCTGCTTATAAGTCTCGGGATCCTTGGGGTCCAGGCTGAATCCAATCAGGCTACACCCCAGGAGAAGAAAGGGCAGACGAATCCCTTTTCGGGAGATCCCAAAAGTATCCAGGAGGGAAAAGTTTTATACGGAAGTACCTGTGTAATCTGTCATGGAAAAAAAGGGGGTCGAGGGCCGGATCTCACTTCTAGCAGGCTCAGTAATGAGGCTTTTGTAGAGGTTGTGCTGAACGGACGTAAGGGGACCCAGATGCCTGCCTGGAGGGGAAAATTATCTGAGGAAGAGGTTTGGAAAATCCTGGCCTATCTGGAAGACCTGAAAAAGTCAACGATACCACGCTGATCGATAGGGGTCACTTTTTTCTGTCTGAACATCCCCATTCCTCCCTTTCTGGGGTAGGTTTTTTGAATCTAACCCCTCTGACTCCCCTTTTCTTTCAGGGTAGGGGAGAATGGAGACCTGGGTCATCCCCGAGTGCCCCATACATACCGGGATAAGCTGAAAAGCCCCGTCAGGGGTGAACCGTGGGTAGCCCCCGACGCAAGTCGGGGGATTCAGGAATTCAGAATTTTTCAAGCTCCGTAGCAGTTAAACAGGTCGCCCCGCTGGGGCTTAGAGAGAATAGGATTCTGTTTCCCCTGGTGTAAGACAGGGGCTGTGCGGATAACAGGTTCTTCTTTCCCTCACCCACCGACCCCTCTCCCACGCTGTGGAAGATGGGAACCGACACATCTCCAGGTCAACTTCCCAAGCCTTATCCCGGCGCATATGGGGCAAGGGGGATGTCTAAACCTTCTATCCAGTCCTTAACTTGATAGGTATAGGGCCTGGACTATAAGGGCTTAATTTGCTATAGCAGCTTTAGATTTAATAGATATAAGCTAACCTTTGCATTATATTTTTATGGTAAAGATCTCATAAAGCGGCTCATTTCTATTTTGAATATTTTCGTTATAGGGCTGGTACAGACACAACACGCCGTGCGCCTGGCCGGGGGATTTCTCCCCTGGAAGTCCGGATCTCACAATGCCCGGGAGTAGTCACACATATCCTGAAAGCGCGTTATTTCAGACGGCGCCTTTTGTTTTGAAGGGGAGGATATTTCTGCCTTACAGGTTGGGTTTGGAACTAAGGGATTTGTTTTCCACTCCAGAAAACCTTATCGTGATACTTTAAGAAAGTTAAAAAAGACAAAGTTTGGAACTAAGGGATTTGTTTTCCACTTCGGACAACAGAGGTACAAAGACGGAAACAAACGATAGCCGGCAGAATATGCTAAAGAGAAATTAGAACACAAACTGCTTGTGGGCTGTCTGTTTACTGCTTTCTACCTCTGTAGGAAGTGGTGAAATGGGATTATGAAATTAGAAGATATCCAAAGAGTCGCCGTTATTGGTGCCGGTACCATGGGCCATGGAATCGCTCAGGTATTTGCTTACAATGGCTATCAGGTTCGTTTACACGATATAAAACAAGAGTTTGTAGATCGGGGTACGCGTCGAATCCAACTCAATCTAAAATTATTCATCGAAAAGGGTCTAACGACTCCAGAGCGAATGGAATCAACCCTTTCCCGGATTCGACCCACCACGGATCTAGCTGAAGCCCTTCGAGACGCCGATTTTGTTATGGAAGTAGTACCCGAGGAAATGAGTTTGAAGAAGGACATGTTCAAGCAAATGGATACTCTGGCTCCGCCTCAAGCCATTCTGGCCAGTAATACCTCTACCTTCATGATATCTGAGTTGGCTTCGGTAACTCAACGTCCGGATAAGGTCATCGGGGCCCATTGGATGCAACCCCCCCATGTTTTACCTCTGGTAGAAATTATCCGGGGTGCAAAAACCTCTGAAGAAACCCTCTCTATCACGAAGGAGATCTTAACCCGAATGGGTAAAGTTCCTATTATCTGTAAAGAAGTTCCCGGGTTCATTGTCAACCGGGTCCAGGGGGCCATGTTGAAAGAAGCCTGTAATTTGGTGGAGCAGGGAATTTGCAGTAAGGAAGACGTAGACAAGGCCTGGACCTATCACCTGGGATTACGTTATGCCTTGTTTGGGCCCTTTGAAGCTTTGGATAGTTTAGGGATAGATACCTGGTATAAGTGTTTCGTTTACATGTATGAAACTTTAAAAGATCCCCGCTTTGAACCACCCAAATTAATGAAAGAGAAGGTCGATGCTAACGAAGTAGGTCTTAAAACCGGTAAAGGCTTCTTCGATTATACAGGCCAGGATATCGATGCCATTATCGACCAACGGAACGAACAAATTATCCAGTTACTTTTGTTCTTAAAGAGGGCCCAGCTTTAGAAGGATCCCGGAAGTGGGGGTATGGGAGTGGGGGGTATGGGAGTATGGGAGGATGGGGGTATGGGAGTGTAAGCGCAAATCCTTCCCCACCTCCATACTTCCATCCTCCCACACCTCCATACTTCCCTACTCCCATTGCCCCCGCGGGCCTGGCCCGGGCCCGCCGCCCGCGCCGCGCCCCCCCGGCCCCACCACCCCCC
>JAUQPW010000165.1 GCA_030550175.1 bacterium | reverse complement strand
CCCTTTCATCCCCCCGCATGCGGGGGGAAGGGGGGGCTTTCCTAGAAGAGGTAGAGTTGGCCTTGAAGAAAGCTCTCAAGAAGTATGGGGACCATCCCCGTATAGGGACTGGCTTAAGTTGGTATCCAGGGATGAGATATACGTCAAATTAAATCAATAATGGTATTACACGGTCGCCTTCAAGAAGGAAATAACTTCAGCCTTGGAAGGAAAAAAGATAGCTAAAAAGGGGTTTCTCCTGACCCTTTTTAGCTAAAAAATATCCAAACCGGTGGGGACCATCCCGGGGATGGTCCTTAAACTTTAAGGTAAAAATTCATTGGTAAACATGCTGGAAACCTTTGTTTTTTGCTTAATTAATCCCACATCCATCATAAAATCCTGAAGCTCTTGCCATTTGGCTTCCGTTTGCCAGCCAACCTTAGGAACACTGTTTTTCATAAGGGGAATCAGTTCTATCAGAGATCTCTGAGCTAAATCCTTTCTAAGATCCGGATTTTGTTTAAGTAAAATCTCAAGGGCCTCGTCCGGATGGGTCATGGTAAAATCTAATCCCTTCCAGGCCGCCCGCATAAAACGTCGAATGAGATCGGGATTTTCTTGAATAAGTTTTTCATTGGTCAACAAAACAGATTCATAAAAATCGGGAACCCCATAATCCTGAAGTTTAATTACATTTACTTCAAACCCTTCCAGCT
Source organism: bacterium (assembly GCA_030550175.1). GTDB lineage: Bacteria > Moduliflexota > Moduliflexia > Moduliflexales > JAUQPW01 > JAUQPW01. Next base: position 4,492 of record JAUQPW010000165.1, on the reverse strand, counting down.
CAATCTGAATTTTTTCCCAAACCGAGTAGGTCCCGATAACGGCATCGATCTGTTTGGTCAGTAAAGGCTGAACCAGATTAAATCCTACGTCCACAACGGTGTAATCACTTCCTTTACGCAATCCCATCCCTCCCAGAATTTTTTCCAGGTAGGCATCATCGGAGGGAATAAGAGGGGAACCGATCTTTTTACCTTTTAAATCGGATGGTTTTGTAATACCCGATTCTTTCAAGGAAAGAATTACATTCAAGGGATGTTGGACAATAGCCGCAACGGAAACCACAGGGAGCCCCTCTGATCGCCCCAGAATCGTATCAACCTGATAACTCAACCCAAAATGATCCTGGCCGGCTGCCACCAACTTGATGGTATCTTCGGGATTAGAAGGAACATAAAGATTTACGTCCAGATTTTCATCGGCGAAATATCCTTTTTCCTTTGCAACGAACAGAAACGTGTGCAAAGACCAGGGGGTCCAATCCAGACGCAAAGAAACTTTGGTTCGTTGTTCATTGTCTTTTTCTGCTCCCTGCAATCGAACAGGTCCGACGAAAACGGTTAAAAGGTATAAACTTGTCAGGAAAACAAAAAAAATTCGTCCTTTAGATAAAAATCGCATCGTCCTTTTATCCTGGGTCTGTTGCCCGTAGTCCAGAGTTTACCTTCACAAACAACGCACAACAAGCCCAGGGTACCTTTAAGCAAAATGATCCCAACTCTTAGCTTCTAACGGCAAGACGGTCCCATCCCTGCCGACTAATTTGTTACCTTTCCCGGGCACCTGGATCCTTCCGATAGAGGTTACTTCTAGGGAAACCTCTTTACGCAGGGTAGAGATAATCCTTTCCACTTTCTCTTCAGGTGCTGTGAATAAAAGCTGATAATCTTCTCCTCCGTATAAAGCCCAATCCAAAGGATCTTTGTGATTTTCTTCGGCTAGCCTCTCAACGAGATCGGAGATAGGCACTTTATCCATCCAGATCTCAACGCCTACTTGGCTGAGTTCACAGATTCTCCGGATATCTCCGGCCAGACCATCGCTTACATCGATCATGGCGGTAACGCATTGAAGGCCTGCCAGGGCCTGACCGGCCCGAATTTGGGGTTCAGGAGTTAAATAGGCTTCTATCAAAGGTTCCACGTTTATATTTCCGGGTTCAACGTTTCCCAGAAGGATTTGAAGCCCGGCTGCGGCTTTCCCCAAAGTTCCCGTAACCAAAACCACATCCCCGGGTTTTGCTCCCGATCGTAGAAGAACTTGTTCAGGAACTACCATCCCTAACAGGGTTACATCGATAAAGATTTCTTTTGAAGACCGGGCTAAATTCCCTCCTACGATATGGGCGCCAAAACGACCGAAGGATTCCTTCATGCCTTTATAAAGTTCCTCAACAAATTCCACCGTTGTATGGATGGGCAAAGCCAGAGAAACCAGTGCATATCGAGGAATCCCTCCCATAGCAGCAATATCGCTTAGGTTGATGGCGGCTACCCGTTTCCCCAACTGGTAAGGAGTAATTTTCTCCTTCAAGAAGTGTCTTCCTTCAATTTGCGCATCACAGGTTGCCAGAAGAAGTTTATCTGCCGGGACGTTGAGAACTGCCGTATCGTCCCCAATTTCGATAACTTCTCCGGGTCCTTTCTCCCCAATAACCTGTTTAATGCGTTGAATTAAACCAAATTCTCCAAGTTCGGTAATGAGCATATTGGATCGGAGGGATGAGGGGAATACGACCTCAGGTTCTATTCCTATTTGTTTTGAGTCCTTTGATTTCACGGATCTTAGTCAGTAAGCTTCGGGTTGCTTCTTTAATATCCTCTGCCCCGACGACGGCAGAAACCACTGCCACCCCATCTGCACCGGCTCGCAGCACTTCTTCCACATTTCCATGATTAATTCCACCGATAGCCACCACGGGAATTTTAACATGGGCTTTAATTTCGGTTAAAAGACGCGTACCTACAGGAGCTCCTGCATCACTTTTTGTAGAGGTCGCAAAGATAGATCCTACCCCCAGATAACTGGCTCCTTCTTCTTCGGCTTGAAGAGCTTCTTCCAGGGTTCCCGCCGAAGCACCAATAATCGCATGGGGGCCAAGGACTTTTCTGGCCAGATGAACAGGCATATCCTCCGGACCTACGTGAACGCCATCGGCCTCTACAGCCAGGGCAATATCAACCCGATCGTTGATAATCAGAATAACGCCCTTTTCCCGGGTTAAGCTTCGAAGTTGTTGCCCGATGTCGATCAATTGACGAGAGTTGGCTTCCTTATCTCGGAGCTGAATGACCGGAGCCCCCCCTTCTATAGCTTCCCGAACCACATCCAGATGCGAGCGGCCTTTAGCTAATCTCTTATCGGTCAAGACATGCAAATCCATCTTTTGTAAACTCGGGTTCATGGACCTGGGGCAGAAATCGATAGGCCGGTCATTATCTCCATGGTTCCCGGCTTACCGTCCACCCCTCCTTATGTTTTATCCGCCAGGGTAGACAGATTTTTTCCAGAACTGTAACCAAAGCAAAAAGTCCCACACCTAAAATAGAGAGAACTACGATAGCTGCAAAGAGAAGATCGGTACGAAGCTGGGCATTGGATCTTTTCATGAGAAATCCCAAACCGACATCTGATCCTACCCATTCTCCAAAAACGGCTCCAATGACGCTTACGGCTATAGCTACCCGTATTCCTGAGAAAATAAAAGGGAGTGCAGCCGGAAATCGAATCTTACTAAATAACTGCCAGGAAGTCGCTTTCAAAGTTTGCATCAGATTAAGTAACTCCACATCTACCGATCTTAATCCATCCACCGTATTCACGACTAAGGGAAAAAAAGCAATAATGGCGGCCATAACCACCTTGGGTATCAGCCCGTACCCAAACCAGATGATCAGCAGGGGGGCTATGGCAAAAACGGGGATGGTTTGAGAGGCAATGATGAGGGGATAGAGAACCTTCTCCAGAACCCAGGAATAGACAATAGCAATGGCAAGGGCGAGACCGGACACAAAAGCCAGGAAAAAACCTACCATTATCTCCCCCAGCGTAATCCAGGTGTGATGTAACAACATATCCGAAGATTCCCCCATCACTTTGAGAATTCTGGTGGGAGAAGGGAGGATATAGGGAGGAATTTTAAAGACTTTCACGTAAGCCTCCCAACTTGCCAGCAGTAAAGCGAAGAGGGCCCCTGGAGCCAGATAAGAAGTTAAAAGCTTTCTCACCAAACCTCTTCTCTGCATCTTCCCCTCGACAGGTTCAGAACAGGTTAGCGTCTCGGTTATAGCTGGAACCTTAAAATTTATCCAGGGGATGCAAAGAAAGTAGAAACACAACGCACTGTGTCGCTACAAGTTAATGTTCTATCCAACTCTTACCTACCGGAACACCCCTATAAAGGGTGGAGTCTTTTTCTACCTCAACATCCCCCCCCTGCCCCCCTCAAGGGGGGCAGGGGCATAACGCCAGGATAAGAAGGTTAGCCCCAGCGGGGCGATCTGTTGATAGCCCCTGGCATAAGCCAGGGGAAACAGGATAACAGAATCCTCTAAGCCCCGTCAGGGGCGACCTGTTTACCAGGATGTGAAGAAATTCTGAATTTTCTGAATCCCCCGACGCAAGTCGGGGGCTACCAACGGTTCGCCCTTGACGGGGCTTTTGATCCTTATCCTAGCGCCTATGGGGACAGGGGGGTATTTTTTCTTTATTAAATTGATACAAATTCCATAAATACCCTAGGATTTTGCAATTTCGTGCTTTTGCGATAAAACAACCCCGGTTAATTCTTTAGCCGCCTGGTAGACATCCGGTGCACAGAGTACGGCAGAGATAACACTAATCCCGTCTGCTCCGGCCAGCAGAACTTCTCGAACAGAGTCTTTCTTAATTCCCCCCAATCCGAGGATAGGAATGGAAATAAACTTCCGCACTTCTTTTAAGGCTTCGAGACCCACAGGCTTTCCATAGGGAGCCTTGGAAGGAGTAAAGAAAAGGGGGCCAAAAGTGATAAAATCGGCACCCGAGTCTTGAGCCTGTAGAGCTTCCTGAAGATTATGGGTCGAGACACCCATCAGCTTGTTTCCTATCAAACGCCGAACCACGTGGGGAGGGAGACTTTGCTGCCCGAGATGAACCCCATCGGCCTCTACAGCCAGGGCCACATCCACCCGATCATTAATAAAGAGCTTTACACCAGCCACCTTGGTTAATTTTCGAACCTCCTGGGCCAGAACATATAACTCTCTGGCGGATAGATCCTTTTCCCTCAATTGAATAGCTCGAACCCCTCCCCGAATAGCCTCCTCCAACACCATAAGTAGATTCCTTCCCAGGGTCTGATGCCGGTCCGTGATTAAGTACAGAGATAATTCAGGGATCTTCATTTAAGTATGGAAGTGTGGGGGTGTGGAGGTGTGGGGGTGGTGGGGGGTTGGGGGGTTTTTGTTGTGGTTGACTCACACCCGCCCCCACCCCCCCACCCCCCCCCCACCC
>JAUQPW010000164.1 GCA_030550175.1 bacterium | reverse complement strand
AGGTCACTCACGTGTTACTCACCCGTCTGCCGCTTTACTGGGGAGTCGCCTCCCGTTCTCGCTCGACTTGCATGTGTTAGGCACGCCGCAAGCGTTCGTTCTGAGCCAGGATCAAACTCTCCGTAAACAAACTCTTAAAAAATTAAAAAGTTTGATACGGGTCGGTTACGATCTCACTCAAAGGCTGAAACTTCTTCCGTTTGATTTTCAAAGAGCAACTTACCTTGCATTATTATTATAGGAATTCCCTTTCAATTTGTCAAGAACTTCCTCAGAATCTGTCTTTGAATTAAATTTTAATAGAAATTTTATTGCCATAGGAAGATAAAAACCCTAAGGTTCTCTAGAACCCAATCATATCCCTTATCTTTACAGCCTTACATGTTGAGGAGGTAAACCTATGATCAAAATTGTAATCCCAGATGATTTCCCTTCTGTTATTTCCGGTACTCCCATGTTGGAGAGACTTAAACCCTATGGAGAGGTTAAGGTCTGGACTACCAGGCCGGAATCTACCGAAGAGCTTATTCGACGCATGCAAGGGGCAGAGGTCGTTATTAATATTCGGGCTTATTGTAAATTTACCGAAGAAGTTTTTCAGAAATCTCCCTCTCTCCGACTCATTTCCATTTGGGGGACCGGCGTAGATAATGTAGATCTGGAGGCAGCCCGACGGTACGGAGTCACCGTAACAAATACTCCCAATACCTCTACAGAATCCGTTGCAGAACACGCTTTGGCCCTTATGTTAGCCGTAGCCCGGCAGATCCCCCACCTTCATACTCAGATGAAAAAAGGAATCTGGACCCGGGGTTTTATCACCCAGCTTTTCGGTAAAACGGCCGGAATTATTGGCACCGGAGTTATCGGCCAGCAAACGGCCAGGTTATGTCGTGGAATCGGCATGCAGGTTCTCGCCTGGACCTATCATCCTTCTGAAGAAAAAGCCAGGGAAATTGGATTTACCTATGTTCCGTGGGAAACCCTTTTAAGGCAATCGGATGTGATCTCCCTCCACCTGAGACTTTCCAAAACTACTGAAGGTCTGATCGGAAAAAAGGAATTCAGCCTTATGAAGCCTTCCGCTATTCTTATTAATACCGCTCGGGGAGCTATTGTACAAAAGGAGGCTTTACTGGAAGCTCTTAGAGAAAAAAAAATTGCCGGAGCGGGTTTGGACGTTTTTGATAAGGAACCCATCGATCCCGATGATCCCCTGCTGGCCTTAGAGAATGTGGTATTAACTCCTCATTGTGCACCTTCAAGTCCAGAGGTCCTGGAAAGGGGCCTTAATATGGCAGTGGATAACGTGATAAGTTATCTGGGGGGAATCGTAAAAAACAGGGTCGTTTAAGGGGGAAAAATAAGAGGAAAAACGTGGGGTTTAAATATTTAAATAAAATAAAAAATCCCGGCAAAAGTTATAAACTTTTACCGAGATTCCTCCAGGATTTTATAATAAAATAAAAATTCCTATAAAAGTAAAAGCTGCTAAGATTGGAGTTTGATTACATTGGCGGCCTGAGGGCCTTTTTCACTCTCAATGACCTCAAACTCTACGGCTTGACCCTCGGTGAGAGTCTTAAACCCTTCTCCCTGGATAGCTGTATAGTGCACAAAAACATCGGTATCATTTTCACGTTCAATGAAGCCATAACCTTTTGCTTCATTAAACCATTTGACACGTCCTCGTACTGACATAGTAACCTCCTGGAAAAAAAACTTATCATACAATGTATAAACGACATGCCCAGTAAATACAGATTTTAAAATTTGTCAAGAAATTTTTTTTCTTATTAAGAAAATTTTTTACTTGATTTTTGCCTTTTCTTCGTATTAATTAAAGTTAGGATGGTCAGGATAGGATGAGATGGATAAAGACCTTAAGCCGAGGAGACCTAAAAATCCTCAGGATAGTTAAAATATTGCTAACAAAAAGGAGAATACTATGAAAGCCCCGGTTTTATACAGACGTCAGAGAGAAATTTTAGAATATATTAAAGCTTTTATTAAAGCCAATGATTCAGCTCCTTCTTTAAAAGAAATTGCCGATAACTTTGGACTCTCTTCCCTGGCTACGGTTCATAAGCATTTAGGAGCTTTAGAGAAGAAGGGTCTGATAAGACGAACCAGTCAGGCCAGATCCATCGAAATTATAGAAAACGATGAGAACTTTGTTTCACTTCCTTTAAAGGGTCTTATTGCCGCCGGTAAACCCATTGAAAATTTCGATGATCCCCAGGAAACCCTTTCCATTCCCATGGAACTTATCTCGGGAAAAGATCCCAAGAAGTTATATGTGTTAAAAGTTCAGGGAAACAGTATGATCGATGAGTTTATTAACGATGGGGATTATATAGTGGTTGAAGAGAAAAATCATGCCAATAATGGAGAGACGGTGGTTGCTTTCCTCTCCGATGGAGGAGTGACCTTAAAAAAGTATTACAAGGAAAAAGATCATATTCGATTACAACCCGCTAACCCCGAGTTAAAACCCTTTATTCTGAAGGAAGATATTCATATTCAGGGTAAAGTAATCGCGGTTTACCGAAAATATAACTAAAGGCTTTTGCTCGGTTTTGGAATCCAGTGCATGGACTATCCCGGAAAGGGCAAAGGGATACTTGACAAATTTTGTTCCTTGCTTTATATTTTACTCCAGGAAAGTAGGCACTTCGTAGATAATTAACTTAGTAGAACCATCTTTTATCTAACCGGTTTTCTTCCTTTCAGGAAAAAAGAGGTCTTCTGATATACAAGAAGAAGCAAACACATCAAAACTTTAGGGCAGAAAATTCCCAGTGACTATAACAAAAGGGAAACACCTGTTTCCATTCCAGGTACAGAAGTTAGGTCCTGTAGGGCCTGCGGTCCTATAGGGCAGACTCTGTAGGGAAGCGAGTTGTTACTGGGAATTTTTTTGTTCTTTAGTTTTAAAGCCTTATAAAGTCTGTTCATAGGCTTGTTCCGTGTTAGATAAGGAAAAGGGGATCTATGCACTGGAAAGGTATTCAAAAACCTAAAGAACTTAAATGTGACTATGAAACGTTAACCGGAACCTACGGACGTTTCTATGCCGAACCCTTTGAGAGGGGATTTGGAATTACGATTGGAAACTCTCTGAGACGTGTTCTCCTGGCCTCTCTACGTGGTATAGCGGTAACCTCTGTTAAAATCGAGGGGGTTTTACATGAATTTTCGACAATTCCAGGAGTTGTAGAAGATGTATCTGAGATTATCCTTAATATAAAGGAGCTCATTTTAAAACCGCGTTCCGATAATCTGGAGTACCCAAGGAAACTCTACCTCAAAGTCTCCAATTCCTCTTCGGAAAGTAAAGAAGTCACGGCCAGGGATATTCAAGGAGACCCGGATATCGAAATCCTAAATCCTGACCTGCATATTGCAACCCTGAGTAAAGAAGGGTCCCTGGATATGGAAATGGAAGTTCAGTTGGGTCGGGGTTATGTACCCAGTGAGCTCAATAAGCGAGAGGACCAGCCCATTGGGGTTCTTCCCATTGATTCTATTTTTACACCGATTAAAAAGGTCACTTATGATGTTGATGCTTCCCGCGTCGGAGGTCGAACCGATTACGATAAATTAACCCTGGAAGTCTGGACAAATGGGACCATCTCCCCGGCTGATGCCATTGCCCATGCTGCTAAAATTCTGAAGGATCAGTTAAATATTTTTATTAACTTTGAAGAAGAACCCGAGGTTGAGGAAAAAGAGGTCGATGAAGAAGAGGAGAAATTTAATGAGAATCTCTTGAAAAGCATCGATGAGTTGGAGTTATCCGTTCGATCCAGCAATTGCTTGAACAATGCCAATATCCGGACCATAGGAGAACTGGTTCAGAAAACGGAAGCTGAGTTGTTAAAAACCAGAAATTTTGGAAAAAAATCCCTTAACGAAATTAAATCGATTCTGGCTGAAATGGGCCTGTCCCTTGGTATGAAATTAGAGAATTTCCCGCCTAAAAATAAAGGAACTTCCAAGAAAAAATCCACCACTAAGATAGGAACATCTGAATAAAAGAGATAGGGAAGAAGGGATGAAAGGGAGAATGGGAGAGATTCTTATCTTCCACTCTCCCGATACTCTTCTTTTTTATTTTATTCCTTACTTCCATCGCTCCAGGATCCGGCCGGCACCTTGTGCAAGGAGCCGTTCTGCTAACTGAATCCCGAGTTTTTCTTCCTGTCTGCCGTTTTCCCCCTCCCCTACTTCGCCACTTACCTGATCTCGGATCATCCATTTCCCATCCGGAGTACTGATTAAACCTGTTAAACGAAGAACATGGGCCTGTATCTCCCCGTGACAGGCGATGGGAACCTGACAACCCCCTTCTAACCTTCGTAAGAAAGCCCGTTCTGCCGTAACAACCCGGGCCGTCACTCTATGATTCAAATGAGCGACCATTTCATTGATCATCCTATCATCCCGACGACATTCAATCCCCAGGGCGCCCTGTCCAATAGCCGGTAGACTGACCTGGTAGGAAAGATATTCGGTAATTCTGGCCTCCCATCCCATTCGTTTGATACCGGCTGCAGCCAAAACAATGGCATCTAAATCCTCCTGCTCTAATTTACGTAATCGGGTGTTTACGTTTCCACGAAGGGGAACTATCTGAAAATCCGGTCGATAATGGAGGAGTTGAGATTGTCTGCGCAAACTGCTGGTTCCAATCCTGGCACCCGGAGGCAAATCAACTAAGACCAGATTTTTTTTAGAGATGAGAACATCTCGGGGATCTTCTCTTTCTGTAATAGCCGGAATCCATAGCGGTTCTGGAATCTCCATAGGGACGTCCTTCATACTATGAACGGCCAGATCAATGCGATTTTCCAAAAGAGCCTCTTCGATTTCCTTAACGAAGAGCCCTTTACCACCCACCCGGGCCAGAGGAGTATCCAATAGGATATCCCCCTTTGTCTTAATAATTTCCAGAACTATTTTTTGATCCGGGTACAGACCTTCCAACCGGTTCTTAACCCAGTTAGCCTGCCAGAGAGCCAGCTGGCTTCCGCGTGTTCCAATCCTTATAACCGCTTTCATTATCCAATAATAAAAATGGACCCCTTCTTACCCCGGTCGGTTAAAATTCCCTCATAGAAAATTGTCCATGGAGAAGATCCACCACTTTACGATAGAGTTGAAAAAAATTCCAGTAGGGATTACGGTCCAG
>JAUQPW010000064.1 GCA_030550175.1 bacterium | reverse complement strand
CAAAGCAGAAAATTATAACACCTGGATTTATGAAAATATTGCTCCTTTCTTGGGAAAGAGAATCCTGGAAGTAGGCTGTGCAATCGGTAATTTAACCCGATTTTTTTTAGACCGGGAGTGGGTTACCAGTCTGGATATTTCAGAGAAGTATTGTGATTACTTACGAAGAAAGTTCGGAGATCGCAAAAACTTTGAAGTAATCTGCTGTGATGGTGCCAGCGAAGAGATGTTAAACTTACGCCCTCGCAATTTTGATACGGTGGTTTGTTTGAATGTACTCGAGCATATAGAAGCGGATCAGAAAGCCCTCCGAAATATGTTTGAGGTATTAATTCCAGGAGGAAAGCTTGTTCTGCTAGTTCCGGCGTTTCAAGCCCTATACGGAAGCATGGATGCAGCCGATCATCACTTTCGGCGATATGAAAGGAAAGAGCTTTGTAATAAACTTCAGCAGGCCGGTTTTCGGATTCAAAAAATCTTTTATATGAACGCCCTTGGGATCTTAGGTTGGTATATTAACGGGAAAATCTTGAAACGCCAGATAATTCCGGAAAAACAACTCCTTTCTTATAATAAGATCATTCCGATCATCAAAAAAATTGAAAGAATTTTTCCTCCGCCCTTTGGGCAATCTCTCATCGCTATTGCAGAGAAACTTCAATGAAAAGCCCAGGCATCAGAAATCAGGAGTTCAGAGGATAGAGACCCTGTGGTCTCTAATTTCTGGCTTCCGGCTTCTGACTTCCAAAGATATCCTCGTCTTGTTAATCCTTGGAGGGATTATCCTCGGATTCTTCCATCCCCTGATCTTTTTAAATCAACTCCCCAGTTTCCGAGATATGTATATGTTTGCTTATCCTATGAAAGTTTTCGCATCCTACTCCATCCAACAGGGACTCATCCCTTTATGGGACCCCTATAGTGGGGTAGGAACTCCTTTTTATGCTAACCTGCAATCGGAGATATTCTACCCACCGAATTTTTTATTTTATCTACTCCCAACTAAAACGGCCCTAAAGTTCTTTATTGTCCTGCATTTTTTCTTTGGGGGGGTATTTACCTATCTTTTTTCCCGTGAGCTGGGTTTATCTCGGTTCCCGGCTCTCTTTTCGGCTATTGGCTTTAGTTTAAGTGGAAGCCTGATCTCTATTATCGATACCACTTCGGCCCTTTGTGCCACGATCTGGTTACCCCTGGTCCTTTTCTTGAGCCACCGCCTGTTAAAATCTCTTGAACTGAAATGGATGCTTCTTACCGGTTTCAGTTTGGCCCTTCAATTCCTGGCGGGATTTCCCGAAGTTTTTGTTCTAACTTTACTTTCCATGGGAATGATGGTCCTCCTTCTGAAGAAAGGGAAAAAAGGGGAGAGGGGACTAGCAGGCGTCGTTTGTTTTTTATCTATTATCCTTGCTCTAAGTCTGGTCATGGGTCAGCTTCTTCCGTTTTTGGAATTCATAGGATTATCCACCCGGAGTAAAGGGTTGACCTATGACGCAGCGGTCCAGGGAGCCCTCCATCCAGGTCATTTGATTAAACTTTTTATTCCTGACTTTTACGGAAACCCTATGGAAGTCAGACCTACTCCGATCCCGGAAGGCTGGCTTAAAGGTATCTATCTCGGATTAATGCCCCTTATTCTAGCAATTTTAGCTACTTTCCGTTTAAACCGTGAAAAAATCCTGCTGATTATTTTAAGTGGGATGGCTATCCTTTTTTCTCTGGGGGATCACTTTTTCCTTTATCACTTTCTTTTCCCTTTAGGGTTACGGATTGTTCGATTCCCTTCCAAGTTCTTTATCCTGGCTACTTTTACGTTGCCTGTTTTATCAGGGTATGGCCTCGAGGAAATTCAAACCCTTGTAAACAACCGAAGAAACCCGAATCACTCTGAAAAGGAGCGTCGTCGGATCACTTTCTTCTTAATTCTTCTTATGATAGCCGGAACCCTGGGAGTGCTTGCCTGGGTGAAGCTGGGTCTTGTCTGGATTCCCAAACTCTATACCTGGAACGACTCCTTCAGGCCGGAATGGGCTCAAACTTTTTTCTCGAACTCCCTTACCCCATCCCTTCGATCTCTGACGATTCTTCTCACAAGTGGTGGAATTCTCCTGCTGGTTCTTTATCAGAAATTACTCCCGGCCTTTTTTAAAGGGCTGGTTCTGATTCTGGTCGTATCAGATCTTTTTGTTCATAACTTCAAGCTTATGCCTGTAGTCAGCAGCCATGCTTTTGAATTTCCAACCCGAACGGTTGACTTTTTAAAAGCAGAATTAAATTCAGAAGGATGTAGTGATGAACTTTCTGGATGTGTTTCTCCCTTCAGGGTTTATTCAACTCCTCTTACCCAACAAGGAGCACAACTTTTGCTTGCGTCCCATAAGTATGATGAACAGACGATCCTGACCGCTACCGATTTATTAATTCCCAACATCGGTCTGATTTTTCAGATTCCCAATGCTCTGACTAAAGGTTCCATAGAGTTAGCTTCTTATGAACACTATCGTAACAAATTGGAATCCCTCTGGAAACCCGGGTACCGGAAGGATCCCCTTCGTCGGGAGGAAGTAGTTTATAAGGCCCTTCTGGATAGACTCAATGTTAAATATGTCGTTTCGGTTGTTCCTTTAAGTTCGCAAGAATTTGACCTGGTTCAGGAAGGTCCTGTTAAGATTTTTCGGAATAAAACCTTTCTTCCACGAGCTTATAGGATATCGGATAAAGATTTGTTCAAGGCCCCAGAAATCCCCACTGATCAGGTAGTCCCGGTAAAAATTGAACAGATGACTCTCCATGATATAAAGATTGAACTCTCGGAAGAGGGGGGCACATGGTTGGTGCTGACCAACCAGTATTATCCGGGATGGAGAGCTTATGGAGATGGCAGGGAAATGATTATCCAGGAAGTGGATGCCCTGTTTATAGGACTCGAATTACCTCCCGGTATCCGGCACGTCGAGTTTAAATATCAACCCAGTTCTTTTAAAATCGGATTATTTGTAAGCTTGTGGACTTTCCTGGTTATTCTGTCCGTAGTCTGTCATAGGTTGTTCGTAGTAATCCGTAACCTTCGCCCGGTAGCGAACAATAAATGCCAGACAACGTATAATGGGCCGTAAACAGCCGATAATAAACCAAGAATCCCAAGAATCACAGACTTTTACCACCCCCTTTATTTTAGGTTTTTATTTGGGATTGACCCTCCTTTTGACCTATCCTTTGATAGGGTATTTTTCAACGGCTTTCCCCGGAGACCAACCCGATCTCTATAAACACGTCTGGAATTTATGGTGGATAAAGAAAGCTTTACTGGAGCTTCATACCCATCCGTTTTTTTCCAATTATATCTTCTACCCTCTGGGAACTCCTTTGGTATTCGATACCTCTCCCTTTGTATCCTCTCTACTTTCAATCCCCCTTCAGCTCATTTTTGGCCCGGTTGTGACCTATAATCTCCTCCTTACCCTCTCCTTTATCCTTTCTGCTTATGGAGCCTATCTTTTGATCCGTTATCTTACTTCTAATTCGTATGCAGCCTTGATAGGTGGGGTAATATTTGCTTTTTGCCCTTATCGGTTTGCCCATCTCAGAGGACATTTTGACTTGATGTTTACAGAAGGAATTCCCTTCTATGTGCTTTATCTCTTCAAGACGGTTGATGCAACTTCCGAGAAATCTAACCCTGCAAGTTCAAAACCCGGCTCAGGCGTATCCGGGGAACGCTATGCTTTTTTGGCCGGACTCTTTTTTCTCCTCACCGCCCTCCAATCCGGTTATTACGCGGTTTATCTTGGAATTTTTACTTTGATTTATCTCGTCTTTTTACTTTTTCAAAATAAAAAGAAACTCTTCACAAACCCGGATCAACATGTCCTATCCGAGTCCTGGATCAGAGCTTCTCCTTTCCCCTGGAAAAGTTTGGGAATTATCTTTCTTGTCTTAGTGATGGGACTTTCTCCCAAGCTATATGTAATCTTTAAGGCGGTTTGGACGGGTCAGGTGGTTTTAACAAAGGGATGGGGAGATATCTTTAATAAATCTGCTGACCTCATGAGCTTTTTCTATCCCAGTCCCCATCATTGGTTGTGGCGGAAATCTGAAAGATATGTTTATCTCATTACCGAAATGTTTCGAGGGAGTGATCTGGAAGCAGATGTGTTTATCGGCTATACCGTTTTAATTCTCGCCGGTTATACTATTTTCAGTCAGTATAAAATCAATCCCGGGGTTAAATTTTGGACACTTGTAGCCCTTATTAATTTTATCCTCGCACTGGGACCTTTCTTACAAGTCCACGGATATCTGTTCCGAAAGGTTTATGGATATCCCTTTTTGTACCTTCCTTATAACCTCATTCACCGGATTCCTATCCTGGGAGAAACCAGACATCCTGCCCGGTTTGCCGTCATGGTCATGTTAGCCATGGCAGTTCTGGCGGCCTATACCTGTGTTCATATCTTTTCTAGACTCTCCACCCGAAAGGCTATGCTGGTCCAAACCTTTGTTCTGGTACTCCTGATCCTTTTTGAGTATGCATCGATTCCCTTTCCCCTTACCGGCAGTCGGGTTCCTTCCGTGTACGGGGATTTACGTGGGGACCCCGAAGATTTTACAGTTATGGAAATTCCTTTTAGTTGGAGTGATGAACGGACTCGTTGGGGTTCTTCGAAAAAGGATTTTCAATACTTTCAGACGATCCATGAAAAGAAGATTCTGAACGGGCATGCTACCTGGATTTCTTCCGGCTTTCTGGATTTTTATGAGAGTTTGCCGGTCCTGTCTACCCTCTTTAAACTTCAAACGGGTAAGACCCAGGACCTTAAGGAAGCCGATCTTCTCCAGGATCGCGAGAAAGCCCAAAAGATTATGGATTTCCTTCACATCAAATACATTCTTCTTCATCGCTCCACCCGGGCTTTTGAACCGATCCAGAGTTATCTGATGAAGGTTCTAGAGTTTAAGAAGATAGATATAAAAGACGATATAGTGGTTTATACCCTTAACCATGAAAAGTAAAAGCCTTCTAATTCTCCTGCTCCTGTATTCTTATTTACTCTTCTTCCAGATTCATCCCAGCCTGATTAATCCTGATGGGATCGGCTACTATGCCTACGTCCGGTCTTTGTTCTTAGATAGGGATTTAGATTTTTTAAACGAGTTTAAGGCGCTGGATATGCTCCCTCCCTTCATATATCGAACCTCAACCGGTTTAGTCGGCAATCAGTACCCTATTGGCTCTTCAATCCTGTGGGCTCCCTTTTTTTTAACAGGTCATTTATATACCCGACTCAGCCCTTATCTTTATTCCTCCTCTCCAAACGCAGACGGTTATTCGGTTTTTTATTTTATTTTTATCGCTGTAGGAACGAGCTTTTACGGCATTTTGGGTCTTTTCTTGGTGTATGAGGTGGGAAAACATCTGTTCTCTCCCAAAGCGGTGCTATCCGCCATTCTGCTCATTACTTTTGGAACCCCTTTTTTTTATTACCTGGTTATTCAGCCAACGTTAGCCCATATCAACTCTTTTTTTACCCTTTCCCTTTTCCTCTACGTTTGGTTTTTTACCCGAAATCAAAGAACTTTAGGGCAATGGATGCTTTTAGGATTACTGGCCGGACTCATGGGCCTCGTTCGAACTCAAAACCTTCTTTTTATCCTCCTACCGATTCTTGAGTTGGCAGTATATTCCCCTGCTCTTTCATCTCTACGTCTCCAGGTTACCGTTTTCCTGAGTTCTCTGTTATTTGCCATGATTCCCCAAATGCTTGCCTGGAAGATACTCTACGGAACCCTGTTTTCTCCTATCCATGGCACGATGAATGTAAGTTTTCAAGACTGGCATTTATGGGAACTTCTCTTTTCCTCTTTCCACGGTCTCTTTTTTTATTCTCCCCTTCTTTTGGTTACTGTACCCGGTTTTTACATTTTGATTAAGAGGGATTTTTTACTGGGTACCGCTTTGGGGGTTTTCCTCTTACTTCAAACCTTTTTGAATAGCTGGACTTTATATTGGTGGGGTGGATATGCTTTTGGTTCTCGTTTTTTCGTGGATTATACTTTTCTTTTTGTCCTATCTCTGGCGGGAGTTATTCACCAACTTGAGGGAAAAAGTAACAGGCCAATCGCTGCAGGTAAGGAGTTGCAGACAGAGAGTTCCAGACAACGACTCATGAGTTATCTTTTACCGGCTACCTACGGCTTGCTGATTCTGCTTGGTCTTTGGAATTTCCTCCTTTTGATCCAGACTTTGTTACAAAGACAGGATTTAAATCACTACATCCCCCTTCCGGTCTTACTTCAAGGACAGCTCTGGGCCTTGAAGAATTTTATTCCGTCCTTTATCCAAATCCTTTTTTTACCAAAACTACGGGGATATGTACTGTTGCGTCTTGCCCCGGTATTTCTGATGATTACCTTTATTCTTGGAATAACCGGCCGGCTACTGAGACATGTTTATCAACATCCCCCCATGGCCCAGGGTGAACGACGAACCAGGGCTATAAATATTTTTCTGATCTGCTATCTGTTAAGTTTTATCATCGTGTTGTATTTCGCCTATGTAAATCCGAATCCGCCGACAAGTAAAACCGAAATAAGTGAGACCGTAGAGGATTTTAAAGCCTTTTTACAGCTCCAATCCAAAACGATCTATGAAGAGTATTTACGAAACAGGTAAATCTCTCAAGCCCTTACCCCTTTCCCTCTCCCCAGACTTTGAGGGAAGGGAAGGATAAAAAGAAAAGATTTTAATATCTTATTCTCTCCTTTAGGTAAGTTTTTTTGTGATATGAGAACGGAAGTTCCTCACCATTTACCCATTTGCCTTGAGTCTATCCAACGTGATCCTTTGCCGGGGGAGAAAAGATTATCCTTAGATAGGTGGGATTTCTCAAAGGGTTCAAGATGAACGAAGTATGGTTCCTTACCAGTTCCCCTCTCCTACAGCGTGGGAGAGGAGTTAGGGGTGAGAGAAAGCGCGTAATCTATTTTTTATGTTTTAAAAAATGCAACGGTCTGGGCCAGTCCTTCGTCTAAGTTCACCTGGGGAACCCATCCCAGAACCTCCTTGGCTTTCCTGGTATCCAGAACACTTCGTTTCTGCTCTCCTTCCTTGGCCGGGCCATGAACTTTTTTTGCCTTCGCCTGGGTCAGCTCAACGAGACGATCAAATAACTGATTAACAGAAACTTCCCGACCGGTTCCGATATTGTAGCAGCCGATGATATCTTTGGAGAGGGCCAGCAAATTGGCTTCGGCTACATCTTTTACAAAAACAAAATCCCTGGTTTGTTCACCATCTCCATTAATAATGGGTTGTTCATTCTTTAACATTTTCTGGGTAAAAATTGCAACGACTCCGGCTTCTCCATGAGGATCCTGACGGGGACCATAAACATTGGCGTATCGCAGGGATACATATTTAAGTCCGTAGGTGGTGTAATAAAAATAAAGGTATTTTTCTCCACCCAGCTTTCCAATTCCGTAAGGGGACAGAGGGTTTGTTGGATGATCTTCAGGGGCCGGAAACTTTTCCTGTTCTCCGTAAATAGCCCCTCCGGTGGAAGCAAAGATTATTTTTTGAACCCCCGATTTGACGGCTGCTTGCAGGACATTAAGAGTTCCCAGAATATTAACCTCCGCATCGTAGATCGGATCGCTGACCGATTTTCGCACATCTATCTGAGCGGCATGATGATCCACTACGGCCGGTTGTTCGTCCAGGAAGATTTTATGGAGTTCATCGCTCCGGATATCTATTTGATAAAACTTTGCCTGGGGATTAAGGTTTTGGCGTTTTCCGGTAGCCAGGTTGTCCACGATTACAACATCATGTCCTGCCGACAAAAAGGTATCTACAACATGGGAGCCGATAAACCCGGCCCCGCCGGTGACAAGGATCTTCATAATGACAGAAGTCATAAGTCAGAAGCCAAAAGTTGGACGGTCCTATTCTGATTCCTGACTTCTGACCTCTGTTTAAATGCTTTTCAACAAATTGAAATAATCAACAAAGGACAAGGGATGTTCATCCAGATAATTCAAACTTCTTGCTTCTAACGTCTGGCGGTCTCCAGTTTCTGCTTCATCCATTCCAGGGTATTGATCAGCCCCTGTTCCAGACTCACCTTGGGTTCCCAGCCAAGGATGCGTCGCGCTTTACTGATATCCGGTTGACGGACTCTGGGGTCATCCTTGGGAAGAGGTTTAAAAACTATTCGACTCTTGCTTTTTGTAAGGGAGAGGATTTTCTCGGCAAATTGGAGAATGGACATCTCTTGAGGATTTCCTATATTTACAGGCTCGACTTCTCGAGATAGCATCAGGCGGTAAATCCCTTCTATTAAGTCGCTGACATAACAAAAGGATCGAGTCTGAGAGCCATCTCCGAAAACCGTGAGATCCTCACCCAACAGGGCCTGACGCATAAAGGTCGGTACGACCCTTCCATCATAAATGCGCATTCGAGGACCAAAACAGTTAAAGATACGAGCAATGCGGGTTTCTACTCCATGATATCGATGGTAGGCCATGGTAATGGCCTCTGCAAACCGTTTAGCCTCGTCATAAACACCTCGAGGACCGATGGGGTTTACGTTTCCCCAGTAGTCTTCACTTTGAGGATGGATCAAAGGATCTCCATACACTTCAGAGGTAGATGCCAGGAGGAAAGTGGCCTTCTTTTCCTTGGCCAACCCTAAAGCTTTGTGGGTTCCCAGGGATCCTACTTTCAGGGTTTGAATGGGTAACTCCATATAATCGACGGGACTGGCCGGGCTTGCAAAATGCAGAATATAATCCAGAGGTCCTTCCAGATAAATATAATTGGTGACATCGTGTTTGATGAACAGAAATTTCTCATTCCGAATATGGGCAATATTAGAAATATCTCCGGTCAGGAGATTATCCATGCAAACCACTTCGAATCCCTTTTCTAAAAGAAAATCGCAGAGATGGGAGCCTAAAAATCCGGCTCCCCCGGTTATAAGTACTCGTGGCATCGAACAGCAAACAATGAACACTAAACAATCAACATGGAATCCCTGCTAATTGTTTATGGTTGCTCATTTTAAGGAAGGGTTACCTTCCAATTCCATAGTATTCAAAGCCCATTTTTCGTGTAATCTTAGGGTCATAGATATTGCGTCCGTCAAAAATAATGGGTCTCTGCATGGAATTTTTAATTTTCTCATCAGTATTAAGATATTTAAACTCGTTCCACTCTGTGACCAGGGTCAAGGCATCGGCCCCTTTGGCTACTTCGTAAGCATTTTCACAATAGGTAATGTGGGGGAAGATCTTTCGCGCATTTTCCATGGCAACCGGATCATAGGCTTTAACTTTGGCCCCTTCAGCCAATAACTTTGAAATAATTTCCACAGATTTGGCCTCTCGCATATCATCTGTATTGGGTTTAAAGGCCAATCCCAGGACCCCTATGATTTTACCTTGAAGGCTACCCAATACCCGTTTCATCACGTTAATAAAATGAGTGGTCCGTTCCATGTTGATTTCGTTGACGGCTTTCAGGAGTTTAAAGTCATATCCGTATCGGGCCGAGGTATGGATAAGCGATTGCACATCCTTGGGAAAACAAGATCCCCCATATCCCAATCCTGCATTTAGAAAAGCGCGACCAATCCTAGAATCAAACCCCATTCCTTTTATGACCTGGGTTACATCCGCTCCCACTTTCTCGCAGATATTGGCAATGGCGTTGATAAAGGAAATTTTGGTTGCCAGAAAGGCATTGGAAGCATATTTAATCATCTCCGCACTGTGAACATCGGTAATCAGCATGGGACTTTCTAGAGGAGCATATAATTCCAGCAGGATCATGGCTACATTTTGATTCGGAGCTCCGATAACGATACGTTCCGGATAAAGCGTATCATTGATGGCAGATCCTTCCCGCAGAAATTCCGGGTTTGAGACCACGTCAAAGTCTACATTGCGTCGCTTGTTCGTCTCTATAATTTGTCGGACCAGGTCTCCGGTACCCGGTGGAACGGTGCTTTTATTCACAATAACCTTATATCTATCGATAGCCCGTGCAATTCCCCGGGCCACCTCTTCCACCTGACTGAGATCCGTCTCTCCATTTTCCTTGGGAGGGGTTCCAACGGCAATAAAAATAACCTCGGATTTTTTTACAGCCATATCCAGATCACAGGTAAAAAATAACCGCCGCTCTTTGGTATCATCGGTATTTCGGGCAACCATTTCCTTCAGTCCCGGTTCATAGATGGGCATAATGCCTTTTTTAAGCTTTTCTATTTTTTCTTCATCTTTATCCACACAAATTACTTCATTCCCCAAATCGGCGAATACAGCTCCGGTAACTAAACCTACGTAGCCCGTGCCAATAACTGAAACATTCATTCTTAAAAAGTGAAAGGCAGCAGGCAAAAAGGTAAAGTTACCCTGTGCCTTGCTCCTTTCACCTTGAGAGCTAATATGTACCTTTTCCCCGTAAAGCCACAGGGATTGTCCTCAAAATAATCTTTAGGTCGTTGGAAAGGGACCAGTTTCGTATATAGTATAAATCTAATTTGATCATCTCGTTAAAACTTAACCCACTTCGTCCACTTACCTGCCAAAGCCCCGTGATCCCTGGTTTAACCCATAACCGCCGGTATTGCCACTCCTGGTATTGGGCCACTTCATCGGGTAAAGGAGGTCGAGGTCCAACCAGACTCATCTCGCCTTTAATTACATTAATCAATTGAGGTAGCTCGTCCAGACTAAATCGCCTGAGGATTTTTCCAACCTTCGTTAATCTGGGATCATCCCGAATTTTGAATAAAGGCCCATCCGCTTCATTTAGATGCTCAAGAAATTCCCTTTGTTTTTCAGCTTCTTTATACATGGACCGAAACTTGTACATCAAAAATCGCCGCTGGTTTTGACCGACCCTTTCTTGCCGAAACAAAACAGGCCCTGGAGATTCCCACTTGATTAAGATTCCTATAGCTAAAAGTAATGGAGATAGAAGGACAAGCCCGGTTAAGGACAGGGTCAAATCCAAGGCCCGTTTGAGAAAAAGATTAATGCCATGAAGGGGGTCGGCTTCAAAGGTAATGGTAGGAATACCGGCCAATTCCTCGATAGTAGCCCGAGGGGTTAAAATTTCACTCACATCTGTTACAACGCGAACATGGAGGGTTTCTGTACCATTCTTAGCTATCAGGTTAAAAATTTCGTCTTGCAAAGGATCTAACTCTGTTACGATCACCTCGTTGATTTTCTGATCTGTAACCAGATGAGGAAGATCTTTGAGGGTACCCAATATGGGAAGGGTCGACAGATGAGTCGTTGAGGGTTTGGACCCATGGGAGACCTGGTATTTTTCCTCCTTACCTTCATATTTTCCTGTTTCTGTACTTTCAGACTTCCCGGGCATGGCCACAAATCCTACCACATCATACCCTAACTCCCGATGTTTATCCAGTTCTTTTTTCAAAATGGAAGCTTCTAAACCGGTTCCTAAAATAAGAGCTCGTTTTAAATCGAAACCTTGCTTCCGTAAAAATCTGAAAACTCCCGAAAGGGTCCAGCGAAACAAAAACGCAAAACCGCTTCCAAGGACTCCAAAAATAAGGGTGATGGACCTGGAGAACTCATAACCCTGGGCCAAATAGGTACCCGCCATAATCATAAGGCAACTGATTCCCATGGCTTTGAGAACCCGGAAAAGTTCATCAACCCAAAGAAGTCCCCTCGGAAATTTATATAAGTGGAGAAAATGGAAAACCGTAAGCGTCGTGATATTGATAAAAATCAAAAAGTCCCTATAAATCGAAAAGGGAAGATCGGGTTTCTCTAAAAAAAGGCCCATTCCATCCGATAGACCCACGGCGAGGCTTTTTCTCAGTTGATAAGCCCCATAAAAGGAGAGATTGATGGCGAGTATATCCGAGATTACAAATACAGCATGGGTCAGGAGGCTGTTATATTTGCGAAGAAAATACATGAGATCGCTCCATTTATCGAAAAAATGGAGCATACTTCGAAGATGAGAGAAAAAGGTTCGATGGGTTAACCCCCGGGCACTCTCCCGCCGGTGCTGATGGATCATCTCGGCATAGGGAAAGTAGCAAACCTTCCAACCCCCTTTTTTCATCCGATAACACCAGTCTACATCCTCAAAGTAAAGAAAGAATCGCTCATCCATGCTCCCCACATCTTCCAGCGCCTTCCGTCGTACCAACATGCAGGCCCCTAAAACCCAATCCACTTCCCGGACGGAAGCATGATCCCAATCCATCATTAAATGATTTCGTATAGTCTTACTATTGGGGAACAGTCTGCGAAGAGGAGTTCTTCTCAAAAGGAGCGTCCCGAAAGTATAAAAAGTTCGACAGGAGTACTGTAATGTGCCATCCGGATTAAGAAGTTTTCCTCCCACAATACCTACCTGCCGGTTTTCATCCATAAACTGAATCATCCGCTCAATGGCACCGGGTTTTACCTGAACATCAGGATTCATTAACAGGAGATACTCCCCTTCGGCTATCCGGATACCCTGGTTAATCGCACGGGCATAACCTACGTTGGTTTCATTGATCAGTAGCTGTACCTCCGGAAATTTTCCCCGAACCATTTCTACCGATCCATCCTCAGAGTGATTATCGATAACGATAATCTGTCGGTTGGCCGTGGTCCGTGGTCCATAGTTGATGGTTTGTGAAGTAACCTGAACCCCCTTGTCCGGATCCTCAGGACGATCGGCCAGAATCGAGTTTAAACAAAGTTCCAGTAAATCCTTTGTTTTATAATTGACAATAATGATGGAGAGTTTCATCAGTCCTTCACCGTTCGGTTGTTTTTTTATCAGATAACAAACTCCGGACAACGGGAGAAAATAGCCGATCCCACCTTTTTATATCCATTATATCGGAGAATGTTATACATGACCCGGAGGTAAAAGCTTATCAATTTACCTGTTTTAGGAAAGAAAGCCGATGAATGGGTCTGTTTCGGGTTTAAACAAAATATCTCTAAGGGTTGAAGGACCGAAGGCCAGGAGAATTTATCGGCAACTCTACGTAAATTGGCTCGACATTGCTCAACCTTTTCTGGATGATCTACTAATTCCAATATAGCCGCCTTCATTTGATCCACAGATTCTGGGTCAACCGTGATGCCTAAACCCTCTTTTTCGATCCAATCACCCCAGAAATCTCCTCGGGTAGCAATAACAGGTAGCTCACACCAGAGGTAATCTAAAATTCGAGTCCTCCATGCCAGACGAGACTCGAAGCTTGCAAAATGGGTACTGATCCCTATATCGGCTTCTAGAAGATAATTCTGCCGCTCTTGATAAGGAATCCACTGCCCGGTGAAAAATACATACCGATCATATAATCCCAACTCTTTACTGAGTTTAAGAACCTCTCTATAGGACTGGGGAACGGGATCTTCTATCTTACCTAAAAAAACCAGCTTGATATCTGAACGTACCCGGTGAATCTCATGAACTGCCCTTATAACTATGCAAGGATCAAACCAACTCCAGAGCCCCCCACCCCATAAAATCACCTTATCTGAGGCTGAGATTCCTTTTCTTACCCCTTTGAGAACCCGTTGGGTATGGATCGGTTTTTCAGCCGGTAATCCAAAGGGAACCGGTTGAATCAATCTTTTCAGTTCTGGATCTTCTCGATAAAGTTCAGGGGTAATTCTTCCCCAAGCGGTCAGCATCCCGACCCAAAAATCCCGCTGTCGCTCATGACTGCAAATAAAAAAATCCCCTCGATCTAAGAGCAATCGAACCCGGGCTAAATAATAAGCCAGGGACAACCTGGCTTCCGATAAGGAAGAACTCCTATGATGCTCCAGGAGCTCGATAGGCAAAGGGGCGTAGAGATCCACAACCAGAGGCTTTTGAGAAAGAAAAACCAAATCCAGAGGAAACTTGTAGCCCGTTGTAACGATGACATCCGCCCAGCTTAACCAACGCTTTAAGTTCTTTCGGGTCGTCTTAAAAATTTGAAATTTAGAGGAGATGAGATCCGTCTCACCCGGAACCAACAGAACCACGGCATGTTTTTCGGCAAGGTAAGTGGCCATTTCCCAGTACCGTATTCCAGGCCCGGTCATTCGTTGATTCACCGGGTTTGAACTGATCAGTAGAACGGAACTCATTGCGTAGGGGAGCGTGGAGGTACGGAAGCGTGGGGAGGCAGGGGTACAGGAAGTTCGTCTTTACTTCCATACTCCTCTACTTCCTTCTCCTCTTCTTCCCAGATCTTTTCTATTTCTCTTATCCTTCGTTTCTTAAAAAGATAGGCCCCGAAAAAAATGAGTGTAATAAAACCCCAGAGTACGGTTATACTGGTTACAACGGGAATCCAGGAATGCTTCTCCCTGAGGTTTCGCTGCCAGTCTTGTTCCAAGGTGTTTAAATCTACACCTGTCGCTCTCCGTAGAGCCGTTTCCGGACTTACTCCCTCTCCCAGGTTCTTGATAAGCCGGTGAAGTGCATCTTTTCCGTAGGTATTCAGGATATAGGTTACCAGACTCAGACTTTGGGCATAGGCAATTCGAGCTCGTGCTACATCGGACGGGAAAGAAAGGGTGAGCTCAGATAGGGGGATAAAATTCTCTAAAAGCGCCACTTCCTGAAGGGTCATCTCCTCCGGAACTCCCCATTCTTTGGCTTCATACATGGCAAATCCTTCTGAAAGCCATCGCGGTGCCCCGCCCGTAGCTTCCAAAGCCTGTTCGAGGGCAATATGGGCAAACTCATGTTTAAAAAGTTGGATGGGATCTAGAACCTGACCGTTAATAACCAGGGAAAATCGCATGACAATCCGATTCAAGGACGGATAAGCTACCCCTACGGCCCAATGTGGAACATCTTGAGAATAGGGTTGTTTCTCCTTAAAACAGGTCTCGGTGGGGCAGAGATAAACCGAGATTTTTGCCTTGGGCCTATATCCCAGATCCTCTGTCACCTCTTTGTAAATTTTATCTACCTTAAGATTCAAGAGCTCCACCAACTTCTGGTTCTCCATGAGATAATGGAGGTAAAAATGCCGGGTAGGTAGAGTCTTCCATTCTTCCGCAAAGGCCGGAAGTGTTCCTATACACCCCAGAAAAAATAGGATTAGAAGAATCTCTATCCGGTTACTTCCCTTAAGTTTCATTTTTAACCCGTTGGGATACAATCTCTCGAAATCTATCCGACCAGGGGGTAGATTTCTGGGTCTCGGGATCAATCTGAACATGCACCTGGGTAGCCTCTAAAATCTCCTCTTTAGTTTTGTCATTAATAATTCGGAAGCGCAAATGAAGGCTTGAATTCCCAAGCTTGATGACCTCGACAAAGATCCTTAAAAGATCGAAAAATCGAGCCGGTCTAAAATATCGAATGTGCATCTCTACAGTGACTACGGTATCCTCAATACGTATTGTCTCTTCCTCAGAAAATCCCAAACTCTGCCAGAATTCGTCCCTTGCTCGATCTAAATAGGGGAAAAACCTCCCATAATAAACGCGACCTTGCGCATCGGTATCGGCATAGGCCACCCGCAAGCAATAGGAAAAGGTTTCAGTTGAAATAATTATACCTCCCGTTTTTAGATTTAAAAACTTCTTACCATTTATAATGACAAATGCCGATCCTGTCAAATAAAATCTCTCAGGGTGAGCGAAAGACCGGGCAGGGACATTCGGGCTGCAGTATAGACTAATTTTTGCTTAGGATATACTCTGAGTCTTCCGGAGGGACCTCAACTAATTTTAGCTTCCCTGTAAAGCAGAGACAGGAAGATCTCCAGATACTCTCTACATAATTCGTGTAGGGCTTTAAATTAGGAAGTGGTTAGAATAAATCATTATCCAAAGCCGGTAGGTTTTAACTATTCAGGGACCTGACCCGATGGCAACCGTGATTTGTTTACCCGGCCATTAACGCCGGAGCCTAGTAATAGAAGGTTTCTATGGGAGTTAGGGTCTTTCCACAGTTATCTTTAAGGTTTGTTATCTTGATAGATTAACTCCAGGTGACTAATTTATAAAATAACAAAATTTTCATTGTAGTAGGATAAAAGATTTGTTTTCATAATTAACTAAAACCCCTAAAAAGTATAGACGGATTAAGCTCTTCCCCTATACTTGCTGATCCTCAAGGAGCCTGTAATGGAACCAGTTACGACCTATGAGATTAAAACGACGGCATGTCCCCATGATTGTCCCGATACTTGTGCTTTAGTGGTCCATGTACAAGATGGAAAACTCGTTAAGGTAACCGGAGATGCCCATCATGCAACGACCCGGGGATTTATTTGTGCAAAAGTTCGGTATTATCCTGAGCGGATCTACGGTCCAGATCGTATTTTGACGCCGCTGCGCCGGGTGGGTAAAAAGGGAGAAGGAAAGTTTGAGCGTATAAGTTGGGATGAAGCCCTCCGACACATCGCGGATAAGTTTAAGGAGATCCTAGCAGTTTATGGAGGAGAAGCTATTCTGCCTTATAGTTACGCAGGAACCGAAGGGGTTCTTAATAATGCCAGCATGGATAGGCGATTTTTTCACAAGCTGGGAACCTGTTTACTGGCCCGGACCATTTGTTCTGCCGCGGGAAAAATGGGATATGTTTATACCACCGGGGCTACCTACGGTTCAGATCCGGAGAATATTCCCTACGCCCGCTTGATTATCGGTTGGGGAACCAATAGCTCCTCCCAGAACATTCATATTTTACCCCTTATTAAGGAAGCACGGGCTAAAGGAGCTATTTATATTCATATCAATCCCCATCGGAGTGATGTGGCCGAAAAAGCCGATTATTTCCTCCAAATTCGGCCTGGGACCGATGCGGCGCTGGCCCTGGGTATGATGCATGTCATTGTAAAGGAAGGACTTTACGATGCCGATTATGTAGCCCGATTTACCTATGGGTTTGACAAATTGAAGGAGCGACTGGAGGCCTATCCTCCGGAAAGGGTTTCGGAAATTACAGGTATTTCCGTGCCGGATATACAAAACGTTGCCCGTCTGTATGCCAGGATAAAACCTTCCTTCCTTCGGGTTGGCTGGGGGTTTCAGCGCCACTCCAACGGTGGTATGACCATGAGAACCGTTTCCTGTCTTCCAGGTCTGGTGGGAGCCTGGGGGCAACTGGGGGGTGGATTTTTATACAGTAATGGAGGCTTATTCCCTTTAAATACGCAGGCTTTAGAACGACCGGATCTTATGACCGGAACCCCTCGAACCCTCAATATGGTGGAGCTGGCAAAGATTCTTACAGAACTGAACAATCCACCTATTAAGGCCATGTATGTGTACAACTGTAACCCGGCTGTTGTGGCCCCTAATCAGAATAAGGTTATCCAGGGACTTTTGCGTGAAGATCTCTTCACGGTGGTCCATGAACAGGTTTTTACAGATACCGTCGATTATGCCGATATCGTCCTTCCCGCGACAACCAGCTTTGAACATCTGGATCTTTATCGATCTTACTGGCATCTCTATCTCCAGCTTGGAGAGCCGGTAATTCCTCCGGTTGGAGAAAGCAAATCCAATGTAGAAGTTTTTCGACTTCTGGCGCAGGCCATGGGTTTTGAGGATCCTTGCTTTCGGGATACCGAAGAAGATCTGATTCGACAAGCCCTGGATAGTTCACATCCCTTCTTGAAAGGAATTACCCTTGAGCGGTTACGACAAGAAAAGCGGGTTCGCCTGAATACGCCTACCTATCCCTTCATTGCCTTTGCAGATGGGAAATTCCCAACCCCCTCGGGCAAAATCGAGTTTTACTCCGAGCGGATGAAACAGGCAGGATTTGACCCTCTTCCAGCCTATATTCCCGAAACCGAAAGCGCAGAAGGATCTCTGGAACTCCATCGAAAATATCCTATTTCCCTTATCAATGCAGGTGCAAAATACTTCGTCAATTCCTCCTTTGGAAATCTTAAGTCCATGCTGGCTAAAGAGAAAAGGCCGGTCATCGAATTACACTATGAGGATGCGAAGGCAAGGGGAATCTCAGAGGGAGACCGGGTTCGGGTCTACAACGATCGAGGAGAATGTTTCCTTTATGCCAGGGTAGGAGAGACGGTTCCAAAAGGCTCGGCCATTTCTTTTAAAAGCTGGTGGAACAAAAAAACTGGTTTCAACGGAAACCTGAATCGGATTACTTCGCATGAATTAGAACCTCTGGGAGGAGGTGCCGTGTTTTATACAAATCTGGTTGAGGTGGAAAAAATATAAAACAATGGTAAGAGCAACCCCCCGTTGCTCCTGGTAGGGGCGAATGGCCGTTGGCTCCTACCGCTATCCTCTATCTGCTATGGCGATATTTCTTATCGGTATTTATGTAGCCTGTGAATTAATTGCAAATGTTACTGCGAGTAAGCCCGTGGCCATTTACGGTATTGTCGTGCCGGCGGCAGTTTTCATCTACGCGCTTACGTTTACCCTGGTCGATCTCATCAATGAGGAATTAGGAAAGAAAGGGGCTCAACGGGTTGTCTATACAGCCTTCCTTGCCAATATTCTTCTTGCACTTTACGTCCAGCTAGCCATTGCGCTTCCACCAGCCGTGTTCTACAAAAATCAGGAAGCCTTTTCCAGCACCCTGGGCTCCACCCCCCGAATTGTCATTGCCAGCCTGATAGCTTATCTGGTTAGTTCTCTGATTGATACAGAAGTTTTTGCCTGGTGGCGAGAACGGATCGGGAAATGGAAATGGGCTCGGGTTTTACTGAGTAATGGGGTATCTACCCTTGTGGATAGTATCACGTTCATCACTTTAGCCTTTGCGGGAACCGGGCTTCCCCTGCTTGCCCTCATTCAAGGGCAATATATCGTAAAAATGACCATTACGGTCATCAGCATTCCTTTGATTTATTTGGTTAAAAGCAGAAGATGGAGGTCTGAGACAAAAGATTATGCTACCGAATACCTGAGATAATCGTACCAACGTTATCCCGATTCACAGGGTTACTTCGTCCTGGAAACTCGATTTCTTAAAGAAATCAGGTTTCTTAACCGATGTATTCAGGCAGAATCGGTATTGATCCTTCATAGGGGGTGAACGGAGAACTGGATGAATCGACCCGGGTTGAAGAGGCAGGTAAAGTACCTGTCAGGTTTGGTTTTAGGACTGATAGGTTTAGTAGGATTTATGAAGGGGCACAGCGCGCCGTGTCCTTAACGGTGTACTGTTTACTAATCAGTTATTCCTTCCAGATGGGGTTACGACAGATGCTAACGGTAATGTATTTATAACCCACTGTAACTTCGATTGTTCTCAATTTCTATTAACGAAGCTTACATCAAATGGTACACCGGTCTGGTTGTTCTCTACTGGAAACATCCTCGATTTCAGTCAGTCGGGTCGACTCGTTACAGATCCAGGCACAGGTCATATTCTGGCCCTGTTTTCAAATGGACAGATACTCGAAATAAATCCCGAAGACGGTTTATTGTTAGGCTCTTTAAATCTTCGAAGCGTATTTCTAGCCGCTACAGCCGTCTATGATATCGCGAGCGGTATAGTTCAAAATTTATCCGGTTTTATTCTCAACAATGTCATCCCCGTAGGGGATATAGCCTTACTGAGGCGTGGTAACCAACGGGATCTATTCGTCACAGGAGACCTGACTCAGGGTTCTAATACGTTTTCTATCCCCATCTTTTCGACCCCTTCTGTAATACGCATCCGCATTTTTCCAGACGGTTCCCTAGACGCCAGGTTGCTGATCTATTCCTCAGCCACGATACCGGGTGCTGCCCGACCGTTACGTGGAATTGCAGTCAATTCCCAGGGGATGGTATTAACGACTCTACCGGCACCAGGTCCCAGTCCCTTACTGGTTGAAGATCATGCCATAGCTTTCCCTGCCGATTTTGATCCGGGTACGGGATCTGTTCCCCAAATTATCCTTAATCAGGCTGTCGTTACCAGCCGGGGTATGACTGCCGATATTGCAGGTAATTTCTATGTAGCACCCCTCTTCCAGGGGGCTCCTACAGGATTCCTACCACCCTTTACCCGGCAACTGGTAGCGGCGCACTGATCATCATTCCTTCGACCCTGAATAGTTTCAGTTGTTTTGCCTTAGGCCTGACTTCCGCCGATTCTCGAGATATAACTTTAAATCCGGTTAACAATCGTGTGTATATGACGATCTCCAACCTTAGCACCGTCATGGTATTTCCCTTAACTTTATCTCCCACACTAACTCCGACGGTCACACCGACTCCGACCCCGACGGCTACACCGACTCCGGAGCCAACAGTTATACCCACTTCAACGCCAATCCCTGGATCAAGTCTGCCTGTTCCCATCGCAGATGCAGCAGATTACAATGGAGATGGTAGAGACGATATGGCGGTTTGGAGACCCTCTATGGGAGAATGGTATGTGAGGGGTGCCTCCAACTTCCCATCTTTCGGAACTTCTGAGGATATTCCCACACCCGGTCATTATGATGGGGATAAAATTGCAGATTTTGCCTTCTTTAGACCTTCTACCGGAGAGTGGCATGTTCTTCTGAACGGTGTTGAGAATATTCAAGCCTGGGGTCAGGCAGGTGATATTCCCGTTCCTAAAGATTATGATGGCGATGGAAAGACGGACCATGCCGT
Organism: bacterium; assembly: GCA_030550175.1. Lineage (GTDB taxonomy): Bacteria > Moduliflexota > Moduliflexia > Moduliflexales > JAUQPW01 > JAUQPW01. The sequence continues at coordinate 11,780 of JAUQPW010000064.1, read as the reverse complement.
TTTCAGATCGCTTACCGGGGAGTGGTGGATCCTCTTCTCAGGAGGTGGTTTCACGATTACCTTCTGGGGCCAGCTTGGAGACCTTCAGGTGCCGGCGGATTTTGATGGGGACAAGAAGGCGGATCTAGGAATCTTTCGAGCTTCTACCGGAGAATGGTTCATCCTCACCTCTAAATCCAAATTTACAAGTTTCACGATAACTCCCTGGGGCCAGCAAGGAGACCTACCCGTATCTGCCTCTGGAGGAAAGTAGTTTTTCCAGTCAAGATAGATGAAATTACGGTCTACCCTTTCAGCCGGGACTTTCAAAATTCTTCAGTTACCCCAAAAAATATAAAACTCTAAGATTTGAGAAGAAGTCTTAAAAACCTGGGTATGGCGTAAGTTCATACGTTTCCACCTGTTTTTATCCTTGACAGATTTCCTCCGATTGAAGTAACCTAATTTTAAAAGTTATCATAACTTAAAACTGATTAAGTATATCTGTTAAGATGACCCTTAGCTTTATTTAGTAAATGAATCCACGCATTATCACGGATCCAAACCTTTTTAACGGAAAGCCCTTTATTAAAGGGGCCGGTGTCCCTGTTCATACCATCTTAGATCTCCTTTCGACAGGTTCTTCTTTCAATGAGATTATTGCCAAATACCCCAAACTGACGGAAGATGATATCAGTGCAGCGGTGGAGTATGCCCTTTTAAAGACTCGGGATGAATTATTGAAACCTCCTGAACCTTCTGAACCCAGACCCCTTCCATCCGATCAACCCATAGGTCGTGGATTTCCTCGTATTCCTACTAGGCTGACACAACCCAAGGAACCGCCCGGGGAACAGACCTCAGAATCCAAAGTGCCTCCCCATCGACCCATTAAACTTACAGATCCCAGACTTTCCGGACCATCAGAACCTAAACAACCCCCCAGACGACCGTTAGAACCCAGGTTTCCATTAAATCCGCCCCTGGGATCCGGACCCATTTCAGTCTCTTCCAGAGGACCCGAGTTGAAAAGGCCTCCAGAGTTCGATTTTAGGGTGGACAGATCAGAAGATGAGCTGGAACTTTCCTTTTGGGATAAATTTACTCGAACCCTGGATCGAATCAAAACCTTTCTGGTTCTTACGACCAAAATCGTTTTGGCCGTTCTGATTTTAACTTTGTTTGGCTTTTTCGTTTACTATCTGGTTAATCGGGAGCCGAATATAACGGTTTTACCTTTTGAGAGCGGTATGGGATTTGAGACCTCGGAAGCCCTCGGTGAAAGCCTGGCCAATCAATTGGTCGGTGAATTGGTGCGAATTCAAGATCTTCAAAAATTCTCGAAGGAAGAAAAACACCCCCTTATCCGGACTCTTTTAGAAGAGAAGCCGATTCTTCTACCTCCTGCCACAGAACCCATAGGGGTTACTTTTAAGAAAGCCGAGTCTATCCGACTGGGTTCCTTTAAAATACCCCTCTATCCTGCTCTTTTAGAGGTTAAAAAGCTTTGGAATCAGGAAGATAAATTTCTTTCAGGAAGCATCCAGAAATTTGGATCTTCCTACTCTCTTGTGGCGTCATTAGGCAAGAAAAGATTCTTTAATGTATCCGAAACAGATCTGGAAGTTTATCCCCCTGCACCTGAAACCGAACGTCCGGACGAGAAGATTCAGAAGCTTATCCGAATTTTAGCCTATAAATTAGCTTCTGCCCACGTAAGTACTCTGCTACCTTCTTCTACCGATGAGGGGTGGAGAAGTTATTTTTACTTTTCAGAGGGCTTAGAAGCCTACCAAAAATTTCTTTCAAATCCCAAAACCCATGGAAAAGATTGGGAATCGGCCCTGGATAACTTTCAAAAGGCTTTGACTTTCCACTACGCAAATCCCAAGACCCACTTTAATCTGGGATTGACCCATCAGATCGCTGTAGATCAGGAGATTCCAGAATCCAGATCTAAAACTGAGCATTTGAACAAAGCGGCTGAAGCTTATCGAGAGGCTATTAAACTGAAACCCGACTTTCCGGAAGCTTATTACCAGCTTGCAACCCTTTACATGGTCCAGAAGGATTATCCCCGGGCCATATCGAATCTTAATAAAGCCATAGAGATTAAAATGGCAATCCGGGATCAAAATCTGAATTCTTCGACAGGTAGCTCTGAATTTTCGGATAGATTTTTACTTCCCCTTCTCCATTTGAAATTAGGAGAGCTTTACCTCTTAACAGGCAAATACGGGGAGGCCAAGAGTATCTATCAAAACCTGTTGTCCCTGGGAGAAAAAGTATCAGAGCCCGGAAAAAATCATCCCACCCAGAAGGAAGTGGAAACCCTGGCTCATTATGGATTGGCCAAAGTTTATCAGGCCTCTCGGGATTTTAATGCTGCGATCCGAGAATATAACGAAGTTTTAAAATCGGATCTTCAACCTTCTTTAAAGACCCTGGCCCATCGAAGTATCGGACAACTTTATACTGAGCAGGGTAAATATTCAGAGGCCATTTTTGAATACCAACAAGCCCTTCGACTTAATCCAGAAGATGAAAAATCTCATCTTCAGCTCAGCTTTGCCTACTCCCGTTTAAATCAATACCCCGAAGCCATTAAAGAACTAAAGGAAGCTATCCAGATTAATCCCAATTATGCAGAGGCTTATCAGGCTTTGGGAGACATTTATTTTCGACAAAACAAGACTTATGAGGCTATAGAAGCTTATAAACAGGCCCTTCAGATACGACCTGAATATCCGGAAGCGCTTTACGGCCTGGGACTTGCTTATGCCCGACGACAGGCTAATGCCGAAGCTATTGAACAGTATCAGAAAGTTCTTCAAATAGATCCCAAGTTTCCGGGAGTACGAACGAATCTCGGCTTGATTTACTACCGTTTAGGTAAATACTCGGAAGCCATTTCTGAGTTTATTCAAGTTTTGCAAGAACACCCTGAAGATGCCTGGGCCCATTTGGGCATTGGGCTTGTCCATGCGAAACAAGGCCATTATTCAGAAGCGGAAGCAAAGTATCGGGAAATACTCCACATCAATCCTAATTTTGCTCCAGCCCATAATCACCTCGGACAGGTTTATGCCGCTCAGAAAAAATTTCCAGAAGCCATAGCCGAATACAAAAAAGCTTTGGAGCTTGATCTGGAGTACGCAGAGGCCCATGCGAATTTAGGTATCGCCTATGTAGAGATGGGAAAGTATGATGAAGCCCTTTCTGAATTGAAAACGGCTCTTAAGTTAAATGAAGCTCTCCCTGAAGCTCAGGTTGGCCTGGGGAAAGTTTATACAAAACAGGGCCTGATCCCGAAAGCAATAGCGGCTTATCAGGAGGCTTTGAGATTGGATGATAAAAATGTGGAGGCTCTCTATGGATTGGCTACCCTTCTCCTGTCCCAGGATAAGGCCTCTGAGGCCCTGATAAAACTTCAACAGGCCTTAGAAATTAATCCTAACTTCCTGGAAGCCCGGCTGAGCCTGGCCAAGATCTATCTTCAACAAGGTGATTACACGAAGGCTACCGAAGAATTTAAGAAAGTCCTTAGACTCGACCCTAAAAATACCGAAGCCTCCCAGGGGTTAGAGCAGGCTGAGCAAAACCTTTCTAAATAGAAATCCCTGGATTTATTCAAAGTTCACCTTTTCCGCAATGACATAAATCGGTTTGTGCTGAGATTCATAGTACATACGTACCATAATTTCCCCTAAAAGTCCCATACAGATTAAAATAATTCCGACCAGGAAAAAGATGATGGAAAGTAGAAAAGTAGAGTTATTACTGAGAAGGGTATGATAAGTGAATTTAAAGGATAAAGAAACAATGAGCAAAAACAGCGAGCAAACCATAAAGAAAAGCCCTATTGAGCCGAACAGATGGAGGGGTTTTGTTGAGTAACTCAGTAAAAATTTAACATTAATCAGATCTAGAAGGACCTTAATGGTTCGAGATAAGCCGTATTTACTGTTTCCATGTTCCCGAGGACGATGATTAACTTTAATTTCGGCAACGCGCACTCCCATCCAACTGGCTAAGGCCGGGATAAATCGGTGCATTTCGCCATAAAGCTGAATTCCATCCAGGATCTCCTTCTTATAGGCCTTGAGGGTACATCCGTAATCATGGAGGTGGACCCGGGTAGTTATGGAAATAAGCTTGTTAGCCAGATAAGAAGGTAATTTTCGGGTCAAAAACCTGTCCTTTCTGTTTTCTCTCCATCCACTCACAACATCATATCCCTCTTCCATCTTTTCTAAGAGACGGGGAATATCTTCTGGATCATTTTGGAGATCTCCATCCATGGGAATAACTACTTTACCCCTGGCCAGATCAAACCCGGCAGATAAGGCGGCAGTTTGACCGAAATTCCTTCTAAACCGGATCAACTTGATATTTGGATCCTGTTCAGCCAGTTTTTTGAGGGTTTTGAATGTTCCATCCGAACTTCCATCATCTACGAGAATGATTTCGTAAGTCTTTTTGATTTTATCCAAAACACTCTTCACCTGGGGGATTAATATCTTGATATTGGTCTCTTCGTTATAAACCGGAATGACTACTGATAGATCTATATCCATCATAAAACTCCTTTTAAATCATTACAAGTAAGGTCTCCTGGTTCTTTTTCCCGTTTTCTATCAGATTCAACCGATTTTTTATTTCTTTCCGAAAAAAATGGGAGTTCTTTCCTTACTAAAATTTCCTTTGCAAGCTACTGGCAATGACCATTTCTTGCTCGGCTTCTGGAATCATGCCTTTCTTTTGATAGAATCTGGATAAGCTGGTATGGAGGAGTGGGTCCTCGGGATCCAGTTCAATGGCTTTTTTAATTGTTGCAATGGCTTCATCCAGAGCTTCTTTTTTCTCGTAGGCCATAGACAGGGCCAAATAAGCCATCGTAAATTGAGGATCTAAGGTAATGGCTTTCTGATACTCGGCAATGGCCTCATCCACCATACCTTTAACAAAAAAGTTAAATCCTTGCTCATAATGTTCCTCTTTGGTACTCATAACCGGTAATCTTCCTTTTAGCTGGGTAAGTCGTCTTGTTGCATTACAGGGATTTAATGCCTAATTTAGGCTATCTAAAAAAAAAGTCAACCTAAAAGCGGTTATTCATAGAAACATTTTCTACCCATAAGATAACTTTCCTCTGTCTGTTTAGGTCTTAACCCATTTGTTAAAATAGAAGTATAAAAAAAAAAACAGATCACTTCGCTTATGATGACAGGATACACGTTTAATTAAAAATGGGTATTACCGGGTATGGGACTTTCCAGGGTTGAGGGGATAAGGAAACGTTAGCAGAAAGAGGGTAGAAGCCAGAAATCAGAACCTAGAAGTTCTATTGGCTCTGACTTCTGGCCCTTGATTTTTAAATCAGGTTTAATTCTTTCAATCCGATCCTTAATTTTTCCTTGTTGGCCTCTCCTATTTCGCACAGGGGTAATCGGAAGTAGGCCTTCATTTTACCCATCATTTCAAGGGCTGTCTTAACCGGAATGGGATTGGTTTCGATAAAGTTGAGATTCATGAGAGAGAATAATTGATTATGGATTTTAAGGGCCTCGTCAAATTTTTTGTCTAAGCAGAGATGAATCATTTGGCTGAATAATCTGGGTGTTTCGTTAGCTACCACCGAGATACAACCATCCCCACCCAGAGCGATCAGGGGGTAGGCAAAGACATCGTCTCCGGCAAGGACCCTAAAGTGAGAGGGACGGTCCTTTAGAATCTGCATCATCTGGACGATGTTTCCAGAAGCTTCTTTAACGGCTACAATATAGGGTTCCTGGGTCAGGCGGAGGAGTGTTTCTGCGGTGATATTCGTTCCGGTTCTACTGGGAACGTTATAAACGACGATGGGAATTTGGGCTTCTTGGGCAATGGCTTTGTAATGCCGGGCGATACCCTCCTGAGTTGGTTTATTATAATAGGGACATACGATTAAAACCCCTTGTGCCCCCATGGCTTTAGCTCGCTTGGACATTTCAATGCTAGCAGCTGTGTTATTGGTTCCAGCACCTGCAATAACCGGAATACGCCCGCGGGCTTCTTCTATTACAATTCGGATGACACGCTCTTGTTCTTGATGCGTCATGGTTACGCTTTCACCGGTGGTGCCACAGGGTACGATGGCATCTGTACCCTCTTCGATATGCCAGTTAACCAGCTCACGAAGTTTTTCCTCGTCCACCTCCCCGGTTTTCTTGAAAGGAGTAACCAACGCAACGATAGAACCTCGAAAGATGGACGTGTCGGTCATAGTACTCATAGTTTTCTCTTTTCTGTCCATTGCCTGTTGTCTGTTGTCCATTGTAAAAATCTATACAACGGACGACGAACAACAGACAAATTTTTTACCTTAACACATCGGCCATGGTATAAAAACCCTTCTTACCTTGAATCCATTTAGCTGCCAAAACAGCTCCCATTGCAAAGCCTTTCCGACTTCGTGCCTCGTGTTTGATTTCAATGGTATCTGCCTCGGAATCAAATCCGACTACGTGGGTTCCCGGGATAAATCCAGCCCGAACACTGGCAACATGTAACTCGTCTTTCTTGATCCTTCGGTCTAATCTATCAAACACCAATTTTTTTTTCCTGTCAATATGATCCAGTAAAATTTTTCCAATAACCTTGGCAGTTCCACTGGGACTATCTACCTTCTGGTTGTTATGAAGCTCATAACAGAATACATCATACATCTCATAGCGATTGAAAAGCCTGGCTGCCTCCTCTATCAATTTGTAGAACAGATTCATTCCCAAGGAGAAATTCGGTGAATAAACAAATCCGATTCCTCCCTCTTCCACAACCTTTTTAACTTCATCCAGCCGATCATACCACCCCGTAGTTCCCACAACCATATTCTTACCCAGTCTGGCCATCTTCTTAATATTATCCACCGTTACAGAAGGAGCTGTAAATTCAATACCAACGTCAATATCTTTTACGCTTTCCTCGGTAATGTCGGGAAAATCTGCTTCTTTGACCAAAGGATCAATGATAGCTCGTACCGTCAGGCCCTGCTCAATGGCTGTAGATTGTATTTCTTTTCCCATTTTCCCGTATCCTATGATGGCAATATTCATGCTTCCCCTCACCTCCTTGCTAGATTTATTTGTTTAATTACCCAACATGATTGTATTATGAACAAGGAAAAGGATCCTTGACAAGAAGTTTTTTATTTAAATTTAGAGAAAAACATGTCCTTCAGTGAAGAATATTTAGATTATGTTTTAGATCAACTTAAATCGGCAGGACCTGTTACGGCAAGAAAAATGTTTGGCGGTGTAGGACTTTATTGGAAGGGAGTATTTTTTGCCCTCATCGCCGAAGATACTCTGTATTTCAAAGTAGACGATTCCAACAGATCTGATTATGAAGCGAGAGGCATGGGTCCATTTAAGCCATTTGGTGAGAAGTCCCATGTGATGCAGTACTACGAGGTTCCGGTGGAGGTATTGGAAGATAGGGAAATGTTACAGGAATGGGCCTATAAGGCCTTATCTGTAGCCCTACGGAAGTTAGAACGTAACAAAAAGAAGAGAAAAAAGTAAGAAGTTGTCAGGAACCTAACTCTGCTTAACCGGATAGGATTGGGTTATTTCAAAGAGAAACCAATAAATCTGACTATGGAAAAACTGCTCAGGATATATCTGACGGTATTGATCCTGTTTATCTACCTTCCCATCTTTTCTTTGACGGTTTTCTCCTTCAATTCTGGCGGGTTAACGTTTCCTTTCAAAGAGTTAAGCCTGGAGTGGTATGTGAAATTACTCCAGAGCCCTAAGCTCATGGAAGCCGTTTACCGCTCCCTCAAGCTCGCCTTAGTAACTATGATTTTAACCACTGTTTTGAGCTTTATGACTGCTTATGCCCTTCGGGAAAGATTTAGAGGGAGACTGTTTATTTTTTATCTTTTTATCCTGGGTATCGTCATACCCGGCATTACCTACGGTCTGGGAACGGCCTTGTTTTACCAAACCTTAGGGATTAAAAAATCTCTGTGGGCGGCCCTCCCGGTCCATGTCATCTGGACCCTACCCTTCGGAATCCTCATCATGCTGGCAGGATTCGATCCGAAAATCCAAACCTATGAAGCTGCAGCCAAAACCCTGGGAGGAAACAACTGGGCTATCTTTCGAGAGATCCTCCTTCCTCTACTTTTTCCTACCATTTTGGGAACTGCCCTCTTTGCCTTTACCTTATCATACAACGAATCCGAACGGGGGATCTTTCTGCTAGGGACAGATAATACCATCCCGGCTGAAATTTTGGCCCAACTATCTGCCCGGGCAACTCCTGAACTATATGCTTTAGGTACTTTATCTACTGTATTTTCTATTCTGCTGTTAGGTTTGACAGGATGGTTGGTTCTGAGAAAAAGCTGAGTAAGTTTTCATTGACACCCCCAGGTAAAGGTGTAAAGATGTTTCTGAAAAAGAAGTCGAGCGCAAAATTTAGCCTGTCTAAATACTTTTGATGTCGCCACTCGCTACCTAGGCGTCTAAGCAGACTAACAAGCTGCAGAAGACTCGATAGGGATAGCTGAAGAGGTACGAGCCGTAGTACGAACAACATTGGGATTTCCACGATGAGGAAGTTATTTGGATAAACCCCATACCTTTTAAGTTTAATATTACAACCCATGGCTCAATCTGAAGTCATCGTCCAAAATCTAACTAAAAAATATGATTCAGTCACCGCTGTAGATAACATATCCTTCACCGTAGAGAAGGGATCCTTTTGTGTTCTTCTGGGACCCAGCGGTTGTGGAAAGACAACGGTATTAAAAATCATTGCAGGACTTCTAGAACCCACAGAAGGAGCCATCTTCATTCATGGAGAGGATGTACGCGAGGTTCCAACCTACCGACGAAATATCTCCATGGTCTTTCAAGATTTCGCCCTTTTTCCCCACAAGACGGTTGAAGAGAATGTTGAATTCGGACTCAGAATGCGAAAGATGGGAGAAGCAGAACGGAAGCGGAAGGTTCAAGCTATTCTGGAAGTCGTGGGTATTTCCGAGTTGAGGAAGCGGTATCCGGCCCAATTGAGTGGAGGACAGCAGCAACGGGTTGCTCTGGCCAGATCCCTTGTGGTAGAGCCGGCAGTATTACTTCTGGACGAACCTTTGGGAAGCCTGGATTATCGGTTGCAAAAACAATTGGAAGTAGAAATCAAGCGGCTTCACCGAGAATTGAAAATGACCTTCATCTATGTTTCCCACGATCTGAGTCAAGCTTTTGCCATGGCGGATCAAATCATCTTGATGAATCGAGGAAGAATCGAGCAGATGGGAAAGCCTGAAGAGATCTACTACCGCCCCCGTTCGGTGTTTGTAGCCGGGTTTTTGGGGGATGTAAACCTTATTCCGGTTCAGGTAAAAGGTTTTGATCGGAACCGAATAATCCTGGATGCTGGCGTGGGAGACGTCTATGCCCCCCAACAGGAGGAAAACCCCTCCCCCGGAGAGGAGGTCTTTTTAGCAGTTCATGCGGAAAGTATAAGCCTGGAAAGGGAGGCAGAGGTTTGTGAGAACCGGCTGGAAGGCATGCTCTTAGAAGAGATCTTCCAGGGCTCTCAAATCATCTATACCCTCCAATTAAAAAATAAACAGGAGATTAAAGTCCTCAAGCAGAGTAACAGTGGAAGGGTTCCAGGAAGGATCGGAAGCCCGGTTCCGATAGGATGGAAGCTGGAGGATTCGATCCTTCTCTTAGCACCTCATTCAAAAAGGAGAGTAAAGGATGGAATCTAAAGGTACGGCCCTTTTAATCATCGACATGCTCAATGAGTTTTTAAAAGACGGGGGAAAGATGCCCTTTGATCGAGGAAGAAAAATTATTCCCAATGTAAAAAGGCTCCTGGAGCGCTGTCGCAGGGCTAAAATCCCGGTGATTTATCTTAACGATACCCATCGAGCAGATAAAGACGACTGGGAATTTGAAAAGCGAATTCCCCACTGTATTGAAAACACCTGGGGAGCTGAAGTCATCGAAGAACTGGCCCCCCAAAGGGAAGATTACGTAATTAAGAAACGAAGATACAGTGGATTTTACGGAACCGATCTGGATGCCGTCCTGCGGGAGCTAAAGATTCATACCCTCCTTGTCACCGGAGTGGTTACCAATATCTGTGTTCGCTCCACCATCCATGATGCCTTTTTCCGAGGGTATAAGGTTATCGTCCCCAAGGATTGTGTGGAAGCAACCGACCAGCGTGAACAGGACTCTTCCCTTTACGATATCGAAACCCACTTTGGAGAAGTTACGGATTCGGAAAAGATAGAGTTCGTATAACCATAGATAAAAATCTAATCCACGAAGGGTCCTGTTTGAGACGCGGGGACTTTGGGACACGGGGAAATGTCTCCGTGTCCCAAAGTCCCCGCGTCTCAAACGCGGTCCTTCCTAGACCTGCTTATGAAACCAAAAGGTTTTCGTCTGGACTTTAGCCGAAGGGATTTCCTTAAATTTACCGGATTGGCCCCTTTTTTTCCTGTTTTCAAAGGGATTCTGGCCGAGGCACAGACCGCATCAGAGCAAAAGGAGCCTGTTCAATGGCTGGCCCAGGTTTTCTCGGCCTATGAACAGCAGGTCACCGAATTTCAAAAGGCTACCGGATACAAGGTAGTAACCACCCTGAAGGATCAAATTTCCACCAATCAAACCCTTTTAACCGGTGGGAATGAGATCTTCGATGTCGTCAGTAATACCTGCTCATTCTGGACCCCTATCCAGGAAAAGAAGGTCATTAAAAATGTTCCCGTAACGGATATCCCCATTTGGAAAAAAGGCTCCATCGGTGATTTGTTCTTTGATCCCGAGAAGGTGATTGAGAAAAAATGGATTGCCGAGGCAATGAACAGGTTTATTTACGCGGATCCAATCAAGAAAGATACCTTCTCCCTCTTTCCGTACATTTGTAACTTTGATACGATTGGGTACAATCCCAAGTATGTCGATAAAGTAGACTCCTGGGGGGCACTCTTTGATCCTAAATGGAAAGGCAAGGTCGCTCTTTTTGATGCTCCTCAACTGACCGTCAGTTCTACGGCTATGTATCTGGTTGGAGCTGGCTTGATGGAAAAGCCTAAGCATGGAGAAGGCGATCTGACTAAGGAAGAGGTGGATCAGGTTATTGCCTTTCTGATCAAAAAGAAACGGGAAGGACAATTTCGGACTCTGTGGCTCTCCTACGGAGACTTAGTTAATCTCCTGGCCAGTGAAGAGGTCTGGATTGCAGATGCCTGGCAACCCATTGTCTATGATGTAAGGCGAGCAGGAACCCCTTGTACCTATGCCGAGGTTAAAGAAGGTTCCAACTTCTGGTTTGGGGGAATGGCCCCCACCGAACCGGGTAGCAGAGATAATCTTCAAGCCGTCTATGCCTTGATGATGTTCCACCTCGGCGGATGGTTCGCTAAATTTATTCAACAATACGGCTACTCCACCCCCTCTTATCCAACCGAGGAAGTGAGAAAAGCCATGGGTCCGGAGTATTATGGCTGGGCTTATGAAGGAAAACGGACCTATAAACCCGTCAAGGAACCTTACCTGTTTGTACCGGAAAAATATGAATGGTCCATGGAAGAGGGAACTCCTTCTCCAGAAGGGCACCGACGAGAAGGAGGCTCCATTGAAGAACGGATTAAACACATCGGTTCCATTGAGATCTGGCCAACAGAAAATCAGTATTACCTGGAAAAATGGGAAGAGTTCCGGAATGCCTGAGTGGAGAAGTGTGGGAGTGTGGGAGTGTGGGGGGATGGAGGTATGGGGGTATGGGAGTGT
>JAUQPW010000063.1 GCA_030550175.1 bacterium | reverse complement strand
CGGGGGGAGGCCAGAGAACATAATCGTCATTTGGAGGCAGGGCACCTGGCCCCCCTCTAATCCCCCCGTATACGGGGGGAGGGGGGTGTTTCTTTTTCCACCTACTAAATTGATACGGATACGTACCAAGACATTTCTCTGTGGCTTCTCCCAAACTTAAAAATTTTTATGAAAATAACTTGATAAAGATAGACTCAAGTTCTATATTTTTACTAGAGTTGAGTTTGAAGGGATAAAAAAACTTACCTTTTAAGTAAAGGAGGTATGGAATATGGCAATTCAAAGATGGCGTCCATTTTCCTCTTTAGAACCCTGGGGTTCTTTAGAAAGAGGTTGGGATCCCTTCCGATGGCTTTCTAATTTACAACGTGAAATGAACCGAATATTTGAGGAAGCCTTTGGAGATACGGGGTTAGAACCTCTCAGCACCCGGGAATGGAGTCCTGCCGTAGAGGTATACGAAACGAAGGATGAGCTGGTCGTCAGAGCAGAACTTCCTGGAATGAAGCAATCGGATATTGATGTATCGGTAAGTGACGGCAACCTCATCATTCGTGGAGAGCGTAAACGGGAAAGTGAAGTAAAAGAAGAGAATTACTACCGAAGCGAATGGACCTATGGAGCCTTCAGAAGAACCATTCCTCTTCCGGCAGGGACGGATCCCAACAAAATCAAAGCGACTTATCAAAACGGGGTTTTGGAAGTAAAGTTGCCGAAGCCCGAGGAAGCCAAACCCAAGCAAATCAAAATCAACGTCCAGTAAACAAAAAGCCCCGCTCCGAGCGGGGTTTTTATTTGCATACATCCTAAAAGTCTCTGGAACTTTTTAACAGAGAACCACTCTAATTTTACAAAATCCTCTGATTGAACACAACCTGTACCAGTTTCCTATGAAAGGATACCCTAAACGATCCGATTCCTCCTGGGTCCTGAACCTGTCGAGGGGTAAACAGACCGCGGCGTTAGGGAACCTTTCCCTGTGAGAGTGGTAGGACATATCTCTCTTGTATAGCAGAGTCTTCAAGGACCTCTACCTGATACGATTCTGAACGATAGCAAAGAACCTTATCCTTTAAGGTTCTTTGCTATCGTTCAGAAGTACAGGATGAGAAGCTTATCGGTGACTCTGTTATACAACTTGCTAAGTTTTTTTACCTTTTAAAAGGAGGCCATAAACCATGTTTAAGTCAAAAGCCACCTGGATAGTCCTAGGACTCATTCTATTATTTCTGATAGGGATTCTGGATGTAAGGATAAAGCCATCCTTACCGTCTTTTGCCGATGAAAGGCAAATCCAGGATCTCCAGAAAATGAGTTTTTCTTTTAGGGCGGTAGCCAAGAAAGTCACCCCGACGGTTGTTAATATCAGTGTTGTTCAAACGTTCAGACCCTCTCGGTTTGGATTTCGTAACGATCCTTTCCGGGATTTCTTTGGAGATGACTTTTTTGAACGGTTCTTTGGGATTCCCAGAGAATTTAAAAATCGAGGTCTGGGTTCCGGAGTTATTGTCAGCGAGAAAGGATATATTCTGACCAATAATCATGTGGTCGGCAAGGCCGATGAAATTAAAGTAACCTTAGCCGACAAGCGAGAATTCACGGCCAAGGTCGTTGGAACCGATCCTAAATCCGATGTAGCCGTCATCCAAATTAAGGCCAAAGACCTGCCGGTAGCCAGACTGGGAAACTCCGATGATATCGACGTGGGAGATTGGGTCATTGCCATTGGTAATCCCTTTGGATTGAATCAAACGGTAACCGTGGGAGTCATCAGTGCTAAAGGTCGGGCGAACATGGGTATTGCCGACTATGAAGATTTTATCCAGACAGATGCCGCCATCAATCCTGGAAACAGTGGAGGTCCTCTGGTAAACCTGGAAGGGGAAGTCATCGGTATCAATACTGCTATCTTCAGTCAAAGTGGAGGTTATCAGGGAATCGGTTTTGCTATCCCCATCAATATGGCCAGGAGTATCATGCAGAGTTTGATCGAAAACGGTAAAATTGTCCGGGGCTGGCTGGGGGTCCAGATTCAACCCGTTACCGAAGATGTAGCCAAGAGTTTCGGTTTAAGTAAAGCGGAAGGGGTTCTGGTCGGGGATGTAACCAAAGGAAGTCCGGCGGAAAGAGCCGGTTTTAAACGAGGAGATATCATCATCCGATATGGGAATCGAGAAGTCAACGATCCCAATCAACTCCGGAATATGGTAGCCTCAACTCCTGTTGGAGAGAAAGTTCCTATTGAAATCCTTCGAGATGGTCATCACCAAACATTAACCGTGGAGATCGCAGAACTTCCCGCAGAGATAGCTTCGGCCGGGGTTCCAGGAAAAGAAGTCTCAGAACTTGGAATTCAGGTACAGAACTTGACGCCAGACCTGGCTTCCAGACTGGGTTATGAAGGAGATCATGGCGTGGTGGTGGTTGAGGTAGAACCCGGTAGCCTGGCCGACGAGTCCGGACTTCAGCGAGGAGATCTCATTAAAGAGGTTAACCGTCAAGAAATCAGAAACCTCAGCGATTATAACCGGGCCATAGCCAAAGCAGGCAAAAGCGATCAGATCCTGTTTTTGATTCGTCGAGGAGACAGTACCTTCTACCTGATCCTGAAACGCTAAATAAAAACCCTTCCTCAGAGTATGGGGATAGGGTCCCCATACTCTTCTATCCCCTTATCCCTACTTTAACTCCATTTTACTACCGACCGGTATTATCTGGTAACCGATTCAGCAGTTTTTGCTTGACCGTCAGATCTTCTTTCGATATTCTACTTATAAATCTTCATTGAGTGGGAATGACCCTTGGGATCACCCTTAAACAGGACGGCCTCCTGGGACCGTCCCTACAGTTTAAGAGGTGTTTCCATGGAGAGATGATATAAGAGAGCCTAATAGTCAACTTTTTACGACGAGGGATGGTCGAGTATCCAGTTAGTTGATAAAGAGGGACGGGAGGTAGAGGTGAAGATCCTTATAAGTCCACCCGAATCAACGGTAAAACAGCTGCTATTGGAGGCAGAGTTACCGACCTTGGATATCACGCCCGAAAAGCTGAAAACCTTCTTCGCCTGCGAAGTTAATGGTGAGGTTGAAGGGGTCGTCGGTCTCGAATTAGATGGCCCGGTCGGTTTACTTCGATCCCTGGTTGTTTCTCCGCGAAGCCGGTCTAAGGGACTGGGTTCAGCTCTCGTAGCATATGCGGAAGGCGTTGCGCGAGCAAAGGGTGTCGTTTGGCTATATCTCCTGACCACCACAGCGGAACGCTTCTTTAAACGGTTGGGTTATGAGGGGATTCCAAGGGAAATGGCCCCTCCGGAGATTCAACGTACGTCCGAGTTTTCGACCCTCTGCCCGGTCAGTTCAGTGCTCATGGTCAAGCAATTGTCGGTTAATCCAACACTTAAGCCAACGTCCCATGAATCTGAGGTTGCTTAGGTTCACCGTGGGTTGGATAGCTGCAGGGGGTGCAAGGAGGAAGAACAGAAACCGTGACTTGATTCGACGATTCTACGAAGAGTTATGGAATCACTTTGATAAGCGTAAGATTCCTGAGCTACTTACCGATCATATCAAGTTTCGAGGCTCCCTCGGTGAGGAGAAGTTCGGCCACTCTGGATTTGCAGAGTACCTGGATGAAATACAGATGGCCTTTCCTGATTTCACCAATCACGTGGAGGAAATCATTTCGGAAAACGATCGGGCCTTTGCCAGGCTTACCTACCGGGGTACCCACTGGGGTACAATCTTCGGTATCCCTCCGACGAGGCGTTTCGTGGAGTATGCCGGTGCTACGGTCTTCCACTTTTATGACGAAAAAATAGCAGAAGTAGGGGTCCTGGGGGACGTTTATGGACTGCTTCAACAACTTCGAGGATCGGGTTAGGTTTGAGAAAGCAGGCGAGACGCCTGTGTGCCTGCTCGCCTAACATATCCGTATCAATTTAGTAGGTGGAAAAAGAACCCCCCCTGGCCCCCCCTCTAATCCCCCCGTATACGGGGGGAGGGGGGGCCAGGGGGGGGTTCAGACAGAAAAAGTGACCCCTACTAACTTGTTACAGTTACCAGACTAACTTGTTTCCTTGACATACCTTGTAAGATAACCAATATTAATGGAGTAGATGGAACAGGATTTATTAGAGTATGTACTTTATAGTAGCTTAAGTTTACTATTTACCTGGTTGCTTTTCCGAAGAGTATCCAGAATTAAAAGTTCAAGCGTGAAATTTATCTATTGGACTCCGGTTGTAAGGCGAATTCTTATCCTGGTAGTAGGTTGGTTTTTTTTGATTCTGGGAGTGATTGGGTTATTTCTTCCTATACTGCAAGGTTTTCTATTCCTGGCCATTGGATTAGCGATTCTTTCTAAGGAAAGCGAAACGGCTAACCGAATTCTAAAATGGCTGAAAAGAAAATACCCCCAACCTTACGCCCGATTTACGCTTCTTAAAAGAAAGATTCTAAGAAGATTCTCCAGGAATTCAGATTCCCATGACCGAGAACAAGATGAGTAAATCAGATAATTTATTCCGGAAGCTTCAACACCTGCCGGATGCTCCCGGGGTATATCTAATGAAAGATGCGGAAGGGCGGATCATCTATGTGGGAAAGGCGAGATCTTTAAAAAATCGGGTACGTTCCTACTTTCAAGAATCCCGTTCCCTATCTCCGAAAGTCGATACCATGGTCTCTCAAATTGCAGACCTGGAATATATTGTCACGGACTCTGAATTGGAAGCTCTCATTCTGGAAGGGACCCTCATCAAGAAACACAAGCCTAAATTTAATGTGGTCCTCAAAGATGATAAGAATTTTCCCTACCTCAAATTAACCCTGCAGGAGGAGTTTCCTCGAGTTATTGCGGTTCGTAAAATCAAGAAAGATGGAGCCCTTTACTTCGGCCCTTATATTCCCTCCAATGCCCTGTGGAAGACTTTGAAACTTATCCATAAAATCTTTCCCATCCGTCAATGTACCTATAACATCAGCTTCCATTGTATGGAACGGCCTTGCCTGGACTATCAAATCGGGCAATGTATCGGGCCTTGTGCGGCCATGTGTACGAAAGAAGAATACGATAGACTGGTTCAAGAGGTCCGGCTCTTTTTGGAAGGCAAGAAGGAAGATCTGGTTAAAAGCCTTCAGGCCAAGATGGAAGAGAAAGCCGCCAACCTGGAATTTGAACAGGCTGCTAAAATTCGGGATCAGATCATGGCTGTTCAAAAAGTCATGGAGCGTCAGAAGGTCATTTCCATGGGGTTTGAAAATCAAGATATCCTGGCCTATGCCGTACAGGGGGATCTAGTGAATGTTCAGATGTTTTTCATCCGAAACGGAGTGATAGTTGGGCGAAGCGATTTTAATTTAACCCGCTCCGACGAACCTGAAAAGGCAGAGATATTAACCTCCTTCATCAAGCAGTTTTATGCCAGGGAGGTATTCATTCCGGAAGAAATCGTTCTTCCAGAACCGATCGGCGATGAGGAAATTCTTTCCGAGTGGTTATCGCGCCGTAAGGGAAAAAAGGTTAGCCTCATAGTCCCTCAACGGGGAAAAAAGAAACGACTTGTAGATATGGCCTTTAAAAATGCAGAACTTGCCCTAAGGGAAGAAATCGAGATCGGATCCGGAGAAGGCCCCGAGGTTTTAGAACAACTCCAGAAAAGCCTGGCTCTCAGAAATCTTCCCGTTCACATTGAAGCCTTTGATATGTCTAACATTCAGGGAGGGTATGCTGTAGGGTCCATGGTGGTCTGGAAAGATGGAAAAGCTGCCAGATCGGAATACAAAAAGTTTAAAATCAAATATACCCCCGGACCGGATGATTTTGGAATGATGCGGGAAGTGCTCCGAAGGAGGTATAGTCGGGTTTTAAAGGAGGGTCTTGAACTCCCAGATCTTATTGTCATTGATGGAGGGAAGGGTCAATTGAGTGCAGCTTTGGAAGTTTTGGAAGAACTTCGTGTACGCCATCCCGATGTAATCGGTCTTGCTAAGGCCAAAGGTGTCAAATATTCTGAAACGGATAAGGAAAAAATCTTTCTAAAGCCCGAAGGGGATCCTTTGATTCTGCCACGGGAGTCCAAAGAATTACAGCTTCTTCAAAGAATTCGAGATGAAGCCCATCGGTTTGCAGTAACTTACCATAGAACGGTGCGGAAAAAGGCAACGCTCCATTCGATTCTGGATGAGATTCCAGGGGTAGGACCTCAGAGGAAGAAAGCCCTTCTGAAGCATTTTGGAAATATTCAAAAGATTCGAGAAGCTTCTGTAGAGGAACTTCTGAAAGTACCTCTCATCAACAGAAAATTGGCCGAAACCATTCGACAGTTCCTTACTCCTACCCCAACCCTCCCCATGGATAGGATAAGAGGGTCCATGCCTCTACCTATAGAGGGAAGATAGGAGGTCCACCTTGCTGCCTTATGATAGAAGAAAACAGAATGATTTAAGGAAAAAATTTGAGGTTAAAAGGGATGATATTGAAGTGGATTTACAGGTTATTGACGGAAACCTAAGACAACTCATTAAATTGTATGAGGATTTCTTCGCCCGTAAAATCTATAAGGAACCGAAAGAGTTAAGAACCCAAACCGAGTTTTTGATCCAAAAATGGAAAACTAAAGTCATTTCCAGGACCCTGCATCGTTTTAAGTTTGAAAATCTTGCCCAAAGATATTCTATCTTTAAAGAAAAATGGGACCGGCAGATGAGGATCCGGGAAAAAGAAGAGCGGGAATTATAAGGGGTGATCCAGGAACCTGCTTCCACAGGCCTCTATACCCCTACACCTTTTATTGTTCACTTCCCCTTACAATCAGGGGATTCCTGGCTAAAACGGAAAATCTTTCCTGGAGTTCCTTTTTTAAGCGTTCGGCTTCCATTCGATCTTTCAGGTTTCCAACCCGAACTCGATACCAAATCCCTTGTGGGCCCAAATTAACGGAGATAAGGGTTGCGTCATAGCCCTTTTCTCGAAGTTGGTTTCGGAGTAATTCAGATTCTTCCCGATTCTGGCTGGAAGCAACTTGAACGGTGTAGACCGCAGATTCAGACTCAAAATTATTTTTCACGGGTTCTTCCGGCTTTTTAGAAGGTACTTGCGGTAAACTGTCCGTTCTTCGGGGTTCTGAGGCAGCTTCTATACCGGATCCTTCTTTGGAAACCCCCTCCTTTTTCGAATCCTCGGTCGTTTGACCTGTGTTCAATTCTTTAGAATCTGATTTGGCAACCGACAGGTCGGGGTTAGCTTTCGGTTGTTTAACGCTCTGGTCTTTAGGTTGCTCGGCATCTTGGAGGACGGTATAGTAACTCAACTTTAAATCCCGTTTAGGTTCTCCCGGTTGTGAAGAAGAAGCATGCTTGGACTCCTCCTTTAGTTTTCCTCCGGAGGGGATATGAGCTTGCTGGGTTGAAGAAGGATTATCCGATGAAGACAGGGTGAGGGGGAGGTTCTCTTCCAGTTTGGTCATCTCCTGAGCTTGATTTCCCTTACCGATTAAAATACCTAACCAAAGAACCAAAAAGATTAAAAGGGTCGAACAGATTCCTAAAGCGATAAGCTCTTTATCATCAAAATGAAATTCTCTCTTACCTCTAATCTTGTTAAGATTCTTCATACCTAACAGATCCAGAAGCCAGAAGTCAGCAGCCAGAATTTTTGACTCTGGTTCCTGACCTTTGACTCCTGACTTCTGGATTTTGCTACATCACTTCTGGAGCCGATACGCCCAACAGATCCAGGGCATTTTTTAAAACGATCTGAACCCCTTTGGCCAGAGTGAGTCTTGCTCCGGTTAGGGTCAGGTCCTCGCTGATAAAGCGGTATTTATTATAGTAGCTGTGAAAAATGCTCGCCAGGTTTTGAAGGTAGAAAGTGATACGATGAGGTTCCAGAAAAAGCGCACTCTCGATGACCACTTTAGGAAAATGATAGAGTTCTTTAATTAAAGAAAGCTCCTCTTCAGAATTTAACCGGTTTAGATCTACTTCCTGGGGAGAAGGTAAGGCTATACTGAGTTTCTTAGCTTCTCGAAAAAGACTACAGATTCTGGCATGAACGTATTGGACATAATAAACCGGGTTATCTTTAGATTGGCTTTTGGCCAATTCTAAATCAAAGTCCAGGTGGCTATCTGTGCGTCGCATGGTAAAGAAAAACCGGGCCGCATCCACGCCTACCTCTTCAACAAGATCGGAGAGTAAAATAAGCTTTCCCGACCGTTTAGATATTTTAACTTCCACGCCTTCTCGCATCAACCGAACCAGTTGAATGAGAACGACCGATAGGATATCCTCCGGGTAGCCCAGGGCCTTTATAATTCCTTTTACACGAGGAACATAACCTCCGTGATCGGCTCCCCAAACATTGATCAGCTTTGAAAAACCCCGTTGAAGCTTATTTTGATGATAGGCTATATCCGAAGCCAGGTAAGTAGGACGTCCATCTGAGCGAATAACCACCCGATCTTTATCGTCTCCAAACTGAGTAGATCGAAACCAAAGAGCGCCTTCTTGCTCATAAATGAAGCCCTTTGATTTAAGGGTCTCCAATACCTGGGCTACAGATCCATTCTGATATAGGCTTTTCTCACTAAACCAGCTATCAAAGGTGACGCGAAATGCCTCTAAATCGGCTTTAATTCGTTCCAGCATAACCTGAGAAGCGAATTCTGCAAAAAAAGGAAGAACCTCTGCAGGATCCTTCTCTACAAACTCGGACCCCTTCCTGGCTATGATTTCTCTGGCTATATCATAAACATAATCTCCATGATATCCATTTTCCGGAAATGGTACAGGTTTCCCATTCAACTCCATGTATCGACTCCACACGGACTGTCCCAGGAGCTCGATTTGATTGCCGAAATCATTGATATAAAACTCCTTTTCTACCTGATACCCACTAAAAGTCAAGATCCGTGCCAACACATCCCCTACCGCAGCATTTCGCCCGTGTCCCACATGAAGGGGTCCGGTTGGATTTGCGCTCACAAATTCTACCTGGATACGCATCCCTTTTCCATAATCCGAAGACCCAAATCGATCTCCCCGGTTTAAAACGAACAGGAGTTGGTTATGCCAGAAAGATGGAGATAGGTAAAAGTTTATAAAACCGGGTCCTGCGATCTCCCATCTTTCAATCCAAGAAGGCGTCGGACTCATATGTTTCAGGATAATATCCGCAATAACCCGGGGAGGTTTTCGTTCCTGGGAAGCCAGGGTCATGGCTACCGTAGTCGTAATATCCCCATAACTTTTCTCGGCAGGTCGTTCGAGAATGATTTCCGGGAGTTGAGAGTACTTCAACTTCCCTGCTTCTTTGGCCCGTACAAGGGCTTCCACGATGAGTTCTTTTAAATTACCTTCTATCATATGGCTTTTTACTAGCACACCCCAAGGGTTCTGTCAAGAAGGAAACAGAACATTTGTGAATTTACGCAACCTCTGTTGACATCCTTTCCAATCTGTTTTAGGATATGTTACAGACATAATCGTTTCACTGGCTAATTGAATTCAAGCTTCTTTTTACTTATTTTTTTAAGAAATAGAAAGGCTCTTATGAGGGTACTCAAAAAGGAAGAAGTTTTAAAAGACCTGGCCATTCTTAACTTCCATGGAATCTTTGACGGAAGCAACGAAGTCTATGTAGTCGATACAGAAGGAAATCCAGATGCAAAGGGTTGTATCAAGGCCGTTTTGGAAAGCTATCCGGAATTAAATAACAGTATCTATGAAGTCTTAGTGGACTTTCCTTTCTCGCAATTATCTGAAAGCTATCGGCTGCTGGAAGGAAAAATTTATACCGTTGATCAGCTCCGACAGATCCTTTCAGAATAAAAGGAAAGTCCTATTTCGGGTTCGGTCCGTTTTTATCCTTCTGATTACATCAATTCACAATTCCGATCGAGTTCTCTCTAACCCTTTAAGCCCCTATCGGGGGAAGGATTTAATAAAAAATTAATTCGCCCTACTCTAAGTCGCTCGATTTAGCTAATAAGTCTATAGCCTGGGTAGAATAACAGAAGATTTATCCCATAAAAATCCTAAAACCAGATGCCTGAGTTAGCTTTTCTTCAAGATCTCTTGACCTTATTTGGTCTCAGTGTCCTGACGGTGGTAGCCTTTCATCAGGCTAATCTTCCTCCCATTGTAGGATTCTTAATTACGGGGACCATCTGTGGACCTTATGGGCTTAGGCTCATCCAGGGTATTCACCAGGTTGAGGCTCTGGCCGAAATCGGGGTTATTCTTCTCCTTTTCACGGTAGGGGTTGAATTCTCCATCCAGCAATTGGTACACCTGCGGACATTCCTTCTTTTCGGAGGCGGGCTTCAAGTTTCCCTTACCATCGCATTGATTATGATCTTTGCGCCGGCCCTTCATATTTCCTGGGCGACGGCGACGTTTCTTGGTATGTTGGTTTCTCTCAGTAGTACCGCCATTGTCCTGCGTCTTCTATCCGATCATGGTGAACTGGACAGTCCGCACGGCAAAGCTTCTCTGGGCATTCTTATCTTTCAAGATCTTTGTATTGTTCCCATGATGTTACTGACTCCCTTTCTCGGCGGACAGGGCGGAGATATGACGAGTATTCCCTGGGTTGTAGGAAAGGCCCTTCTGTTTATCGGGGTCACCATCCTGGCTGCCAGGTACCTGATTCCCTGGCTTTTGCACCAAGCCGTTAATACCCGAAAGCGAGAGATCTTTCTTTTAACTATTATTTTCCTTTGCTTGGGTACTGCCTGGGCAACCGCGAAGGTTGGTCTTTCTCTGGCCCTGGGAGCCTTCATTGCCGGACTTGTCATCTCTGAATCCGAGTACAGCCATCAAGCCCTTGCCGAGGTACTTCCCTTCCGCGAAGTTTTTAACAGTCTATTTTTTATCTCCATGGGAATGCTCTTTGATGTTCGAACCCTCCTGTCGGCCCCCTCCCTTTTTATGGCAGATCTGTTGACTGTTATAGCCGTAAAAACGGTGGTAACGGGTGGAGTGGCCTTTCTTTTGGGACAATCTCTAAGAGTTGCGGTAATAACAGGTTTCTTGCTTGCGCAGATCGGGGAGTTCTCCTTTGTCTTATCCAGGATAGGCGCTCAGGCAGGTCTTCTTGATGCCCGTTTGAATCAACTCTTTCTGGCCGTTGCGGTAGGGACCATGGCCATGACCCCAGGACTCTATAAACTCGGATTTCGACTAGCGATCTGGCTGGAAAATCGGGTTCCAAAGCACTGGCTTGTCAGTCGAGAGATAGCAACGGCGGATGGGAGTACCCGTCAGCCTCTGGAAGATCATGTCATTATCATCGGTTACGGTGTAAACGGTCGTAACCTGGCCCGGGTTCTGAAATACGCCGGAATTCCTTATACGGTTATCGAAATGAACCCGGAAATCGTGAGGGTCGAACGTAAAAAGGGAGTTCCCATCCTATTCGGGGATGCCACAAACCCGGAAATTCTCCAGCGTGCCGGAATTGAGAAGGCCAGGGTTGTTGTAATTGCAATCTCCGATGCTTCGGCCACCCGACGGAGTACCGACCTGGCCAGACGGCTTAATCCCGGGGTGCATATCATTGTACGAAGCCGATATTTACAGGAAATGGAACCTTTGTTTGCCCTCGGTGCCCAGGAAGTCATCCCGGAAGAATTTGAAACCTCCGTTGAAATTTTCACCCGAGTCTTGCAAAAATACCTCGTACCCCGGGATGTCATCGAGCATTGTATCCAGGAGATACGCCGGGATGGATACGAAATGTTCCGATCCCTCTATGAAGCCCATCGGCCGGGTGAAGGATTACATCGCTTTCTGAGTGATCTCTCTCTGGAGGTTTACCGGATTAAGCCCGGAAGCCCTTTAATCGGTAAGCGACTTAAAGATTCCGGACTGAGAGAAAAAACCGGAGCAACCGTCATAGCCATTCAGCATCAAAATGGGGATATCCTGGTAAATCCAACTTCCCGGGATATCTTCCAGGAAGGAGATCTGGTCCTGCTTCTGGGACGCCCCGATCAGCTCACCGCCGCAGCCAATTTTTTTCAAGAAGGTCCAAATCAAGGAGGATAATATGAACCCCTTATTTCAATGGATTATAGCCCATACCACCGCCAGAGTACAAACACGACGATGTCCCAAGTGCCATCGGACTCAAACTGTTCCAAAAAGCAAAATCCAGGATACAATTCCCTGTGAATCTTGTGGAACGCCTATTACGCCTAAGCATATTGTCAAGTAAGCTTTTTAAGTAAGTAGGAAACTGGAATGGGATTTAGGAATAGGTTAATACCCTGCTAAAATCCTAAAAAGACATACCTAAATTCCAAACTTGGGTGTAATATGATTTTTGAAGGTCTTAGACCCAAGAATGATAACAATGACGGTTTATAAACCAGGTACAGAAAATCCTGCGCCTCGCTTTGAGCGACCAGCCGTAGGAAGAGTGAAAATATGATCCATGAATCGACGCCATTTTATCCTCGGTTTTCTGAGTCTTGCAACTTCCCCTTTGATTCTTGCAAACCTTGTGGGAGATCGTAAAGTTATGGCCGATAAAATCGAAAAAATTCAAAAATCCAATGAAGAATGGAAAAAAATTCTAACGCCGGAACAATATTATGTTTTACGTGAGGAAGGGACCGAGCGTCCCTTTTCTAGTCCTCTTAATACCGAGAAAAGAAAGGGCTTGTACGTTTGTGCAGGATGCGGGCTTCCTTTGTTCACCTCGGAGATGAAATTTGATAGTGGTACGGGTTGGCCGAGTTTCTTTACTTCTATCGAAGGCCACCTGGAAACTAAAAGAGATTTTAAGCTGATTTTCCCCCGTACGGAGTATCATTGTGCTCGATGTGGAGGTCATCAAGGCCATGTCTTTAACGATGGTCCTCCCCCGACGGGCCAGCGATGGTGCAATAACGGGGTAGCTCTCAAATTTATCCCCGATCAAACGGAAATTAATAATTAAGAGGGTAAAACCTTACAGGGCGAAGCAATATTTCGCCCTCTAACTCTATCCCTGAAATTTACCGATATGGCCTGGTAAAAGATCTTTCCAGGTATATAGTGAGTTTGCCGGAGGAGCAGGTTTCAAGCCTGCTCCTATACCTCCCGTTGAACCTGGGAAGATTTTGCACCCTTCTGGAAAGGAATCCCGGTAAAAATCCTTCTAGGTTTCTTTTTGTTCTAAGGCCAGACCTGAAATAATTTCGGCCCCCAATTCTGTAAAGACCCTGGGCGAGATTTTGATCTTCAACGAACGGCCTCCACCTCCTAAGATGATCCACTCTAAACCCATGATTCGTTCATCGACATAAAGCGGTAAATCCTTAGGTAGTGAAAAAGGGGTTACGCCACCTACCTGCATACCGGTAAGAGTTATCATCTCCTCGGGAGAGGCAAACGAAGCTTTGGAAACGCCCATAAGATTCTTAACCCGATTATTTACATCCAGCCGGGTGTTGGCTAAAACCACACAAGCTACATACTTTTTGGGTCCTCTCTTAGAAGTAACAATGATGGTATTGCAGGAGCGCTCAACGGGATAGCCGTACTTTTTGCAAAAGGCTGCCGTATCGGCAAATTCCGGATCAATCTGAATCGTTTCGTAAGGAATTCCAATTTTATTTAAAGCTTCAATAACCTTCTGTTCCGATCCTGTCATTTCGTATAGGCCTCCTTTCTGGATATTTCCAGATCGACTTAAAAAATTTCAAAGAATAAATGAAAACATGAACCCCTGCTTATATCAATGTAACGATCCTCTGACTCCAAAGAAAGAAAATTTTCACATGACGCTTATTCCAGATAGGAAGTTTTTCGGGTAGATTTTTTTATTGCCTCGGCCGATTCTGGTGAATATAATCTCTTGAGAGATTCAAGATAGGAGTTATTTAATACCCTGGTTTATTACCGGGTAGCTTTTCAAACGTTAAAGGAGATGATAAATCCATAAGCCAGTATGAGGAAAATCTTAATTTTTACTAAAACAGCCGGATTTCGCCACGAATCGATTCCTGATGGAATTGCAGCGATTCGGTCTTTAGGTAACCAGCATCATTTTCAGGTCGAAGCCACAGAGGATGCGGCGGTTTTTACCGATAATGATTTGGCAGCGTACCAGGCGGTTGTATTTTTAAATACAACGGGGGATGTTCTAAATCCGGAACAGCAGGCAGCCTTTGAGAGGTTTATTCAGAAGGGAAGAGGTTTTGTTGGGATCCACTCGGCGACGGATACAGAATATGACTGGCCCTGGTATGGCCGACTTGTTGGAACTTACTTTAAAAATCATCCAGCCGTTCAGCCGGCGACTCTTAAGGTGGTGGATTCGACCCATCTATCTACTCGGCAATTACCCTCGGAGTGGATCCGGAACGATGAATGGTATAATTTTCGCCATGATCCCAGTCCTCAGGTAAAAGTACTCATCCAGATAGACGAAACGACCTATTCCGGGGGTAATAGGGGAGAAAGCCATCCCATTTCCTGGTATCACGAGTATGATGGGGGGCGGGCCTGGTATACAGCGATGGGACATACCCGGGAAACCTACAGGGAACCGCTTTTTTTAAGCCATATAGGGGGAGGTATTTGTTGGGCAGGTCAGATGATGGAATAAAGTAGTTTAGTGGACAAAGGAGGTCCGGATTATTTTATGGCCAAGCTGGTAGGGATAGATATTGGTGGGACTTTCACGGATATGGTGGTTCTGGATGAAAGTCTTCATACCTTACAGATCGGTAAGGTTTCTTCCACTCCCAAAGATCCTTCTCTGGGTTTGATGGCAGGTCTCGATATGCTCCAGGTCGATTACAGGGCTATCGAACTGATCATTCATGGTACCACGGTAGCTACCAATGCAATCCTGGAACGGAGAGGTGCACGTTGTGGGCTTATAGCGACCCGTGGATTTCGGGATATCCTGGAACTCAGGCGTCGGGACCGGCCTCATCTCTACGGTCTTACTGGATCTTATGAGCCTTTGATTCCGAGGGATCGGCGTAGGGAAGTTTCTGAACGGATCTCTGCCGAGGGAGAGATTCTTATTCCTCTGGCCGAGGCGGAGGTCCTGGCGGAAGGCGGAAGCAGAAAAACTCGTGGATGCCGGTGTAGAAGCCATCGTGATTAGTTTCTTAAACGCCTATATCAACCCAGTCCATCAGCGGCGAGCCAAAGCCCTTCTTGAAGCGCGCTGGCCCCACCTCTTTATCGTGGCCTCGGCAGATATTCTTCCCCTTATCCGTGAGTTTGAGCGAACCAGTACAGCTGTCGTAAATGCTTATGTTCAGCCCATTGTCAGTCGCTATCTGACTAAGCTCCAACAACGCCTGGAAGAGCGGGGATATAAGGGAAGTCTCCTTATTATGCAGTCCAACGGAGGGATGATGTCTGTGGAAGCGGCTCGAGACTTTTCGGTAAATACCATCCTCTCCGGCCCGGCAGCCGGGGTCATTGCTGTTACCCGGATTGCCGGAGAAAGTGGATTTCAAAACCTGATTGGTTATGATATGGGAGGTACCAGCCTCGATGTATCCCTGGTGGTCGGAGGAAAACCGGCCATCTCAAATGGAATAGAACTCGAATTTGGTATTCCCATCATGGTTTCTATGATCGATATTCACTCCATCGGAGCGGGAGGAGGGAGCATTGCCCGGATCGATTCGGGGGGAGTTCTTCAGGTAGGGCCCCAGAGTGCAGGAGCAGAGCCGGGACCGGTGTGTTATGGGATGGGAGGGACCGAACCAACGGTCACCGATGCCCATCTGATCCTGGGAAGAATCAATCCCGATTATCCCATCGCCCGAAGGAAAGGGTTCTCGTTCGATGTCATACGGACTCGATCCGTTATTGCCGAGAAAATTGGAAAGCCCCTGGGCCTCTCTCCAGAGGAAGCCGCTCTGGCTATCATTACCGTCGCTAATAATCGAATCTCCGGAAGTATCCGGCGTATCTCCATCGACCGCGGTTACGACCCTCGGGACTTTGTTCTCTTCTCCTTCGGAGGAGGTGGCCCTCTGTTGGTCAGCTTTCTTCTTCGGGAACTCGGGGTTGCCAGGGCTATGGTCCCTTATTATCCCGGGATTACTTCGGCCTGGGGATGTGTCATTGCCAATCTTCAACACGACTTTGTAACCACCATTAACCGTCGCCTTTCGGAATTGGAGTCGACAGAAATAGAACAAATCTTTACCGAACACCTGGACCGGGGAGAAAAATTAATCCGGCGAGAAAAAATTCCCCTGATTTACCTGAATATCCTCCGTGAGACCGACATCTCTTATGAAGGACAAACCCATGTTATCCGTATGTCTTTGCCGGCAGGACCCCTTTCCTCCTCTTTGATTGCAGAGAATTTCCGCCGTGCCTACCTCCGCCAATATGGACAGGTGGAGGAAGCTTTTGGCGGACTGGAAACGCTCCTGGAACGCCTCCCTGTTCGTTTACTCAACCTTCGGACCTCGGTCATAGGCATTCGCCCGAATCTGTCCCTGAAAGATTTTTTGACCAGGCCGAAAACTTCTCTGAAAGAGGCCCAGAAAGGTATCCGGCCTGTGTTTGTGGAAGATCGGTTTATAGAATGCCCAGTCTATGAACGTTCTCTTCTACCCTGGGGCATCCATCTCTCCGGTCCTGCCGTTATCGAGCAGCCGGATACAACCATCTGGTTGGAACCTTGGGTCCTGGCTTACGTGGAGGAAGGTGGAAATCTATTGATGGAAATAATATAAAATCGCCCTTATCTTAACCCCTCTTCCACACCGTGGGAAAGAAACCGGGGTGAGGGGAAAATATAAGAAAAATATCTCACCCTCTATGAAACCAAAAGCTTATGAAGCTGACTAAGACGAGCTATGCAATCTATGCATGGCTATTAACTTATTTTATCCTGGTAGGATTGATCCTGAATAATACAGTTCCCTATGAAACCGATGAATCCTTTTATATCACCTCTTCCATAAATATGGTAAAAAGCCATAATTACCTCCTTCCCACCTATTTTGGAGATATAAGGTTTCAAAAACCTATTTTACCTTATTGGATCGTTGTATTAAGTTATAAATTATTTGGGATTCATCTCTGGAGTTCTCGAATTTTATTTTTAGTTATCGCGTGTTTAACCCTGTTCACTCTCTATAAATTCGCACTGTTGATAATCCCCCATCAAGAATTTGCTATCCTGACCGTCCTCCTGTTGTCCTCCTCGTCGATTTTTATTGAATATTCTCGACTGGCCATGACCGATTTAGTTTTAACTTTTTTTACCACCCTAAGCCTGTATTACTTTTATAAAACCCTGGTCCAGCCGGAGGGGTTAAAAATAAATTATTTCCTTGGGTACATAACCATGGGCCTGGCTTTTTTATCCAAAGGTTTTGTGGGGATTTTCCCCCTCTTCGCCATGCTTTTTTATTTGATCTACTTGAAACCGGAGAATTATAAAAAATATCTCATTTATTTGATTCATCCAATTAACCTGTTAGCCTTCATGCTTATTGCCTTTCCCTGGTATCTGTATGCTTATACCTATCATTACCGGGAGTTATTCGAACAAATCAAAACCGAATCTTCTGCTGTATCTTTACTGTCTAACCTTGAATCCATGATTGAAAATATGGCCTATTACTTCCGGGTCATTGTATACTATTTACCGGTTACAGTCGTTGCAGCTTATGTATACCTGAAAAAAAGAACAGTATTTCCAAAGGAATTTACTTTATTTTTACCCTATATTTGTGCTGTTCTGGTGGTATTTATATTCTTTGTTGAGCGTCACAGGGCCAGGTATTTATTGGTTTTATTTCCCCTTTTAGCCATTTTATCTGCCTATCTTTTTTATAAGAACGGCCTTGCCAGCACCTTGAAAAAGGTTACAATAGGTCTTTTTTGCCTGCATTTGACCCTCTTTTTACTTTATTCTTATTTCTCCGGAGAACCTATTAAAAAACTGGTTCTTTACTGGAAGAATCTTCAACAGGGAGACCTTGCCGTATACGGTCTGGATAGATACACGACAAGCTGGGCTCAGGCTTTCTCTGAAGGTCGATTAAAAGAATATGATAAAGATGTTGAGTATATTATTCTTCTGAAAAAAGATCTGGATACCTTCAAAAATTACGAGATCCTTCAGCAGGCTAAGTTATTAAGAAAAATAAAATTTAAAAACTATCGGCCCATCAAAGACGAAAGGGAATATGTTTTGATCAAGCGGACATCGGGATAATCTCCTCACACGATGGTCCTTTTTCGTTGGAGCAAATCCTTTATAACCCCAAAGTTCTTGACAAATCCTTATCAGGCCTTTAAACTTAAAGCAAACTGTTAAGTTAGGATTCAAAATCGAGGACAGAAACGATGAGCGATATATGGACACCAGTCAATCGACAGGCTCTATTGGCCGAGTTGCAACAGGCCTTTGATGAGCGGACCGCAGGCGTTCTCCTGAACGTATTGGATAAAGTGATCACGCAGATCTACCAGGTTGGTGTGCCGCGCGAGGACTTCCGAGAACTGAAGCAGACAGTGGCCGAGTTAGCTGAGGCCCAGCAACGGACCGAACAGCAGATAGCCCAGTTAGCTGAGGCGCAGCGACGTACCGAGGAACGGGTAAGTAGCTTGGAACTGGCTGTGGAGCGGCTGGCTGAGGCCCAGCAACGGACTGAGCAGCGGGTGGCCGAGTTGGCTGAGGCGCAGCGACGTACCGAGGAACGGGTAAGTAGCTTGGAACTGGCTGTGGAGCGGCTGGCTGAGGCCCAGCAACGGACTGAGCAGCGGGTGGCCGAGTTGGCTGAGGCCCAACGGCGCAGTGAGGAGCGCTTAGGCAGGTTAGAATCGGCTATTGAGCAACTAGTCCATGCCATCGATGGCCTTCGTAAACAGGTCGGAGGCCTGAGTGACATGATGGGCGGGGATATTGAAGATGTTGCGCACAGTGTCGTGTATGCTACGTTAAGACGTGAATTTGGCTGGCAGGTAAGCATGTTGGAGCGGGTATGGAAAACCTGGGACGATGAACCAGAAGAAGTGGATATCTTCGGAACAGCTATGGATCCAACAAAACCAGAAAGAAAGATCTGGATTGTCGGAGAGGCGAAACGTAATCTGACTCTAAGAGAAGTAGAAAAGTTTAGCGAGCAACTCAAGAGAGCGCGAGAAAATCTACCCGGCGAGATTTTCCCTCTGTGTTTCTGCTACCGGGCCCGGCCCGAAGTGCAGGAAGCTGTACAAAATGCAGGTATCCGGTTGATCTTTTCTAATGGAAAATTGATATAAGAAGCATCCTGCCGGAAAAGGAATCCTAAAGTCTCACTTCGTGCTTGTTTTACTTGCCATTCATCAGCCACTTTTTGTCATGGAACGCAAATTAGTCGCCATTTTCAGCGCCGATGTTCAAGGCTACAGCCGCCTCATGGGCGACGACGAAGAAGTCACCGTCCGAACCCTGACCGAGTATCGGGGGATCGTAGCTTCCCTCATCCAACAACACCGAGGTCGGGTGATAGACTCCCCCGGAGATAACCTATTAGCCGAGTTTGTCAGCGTAGTGGAACAAGTTCCTCTTCTCTTGTCAATGCAGCAGTATAGGCTATGGCAGCCCGTACATCTTCCAAAGTTAATGGCAGATATTCCGCGATGATCTCTTCAGGTGTCAATCCGTCAGCAAGGTTGTCAAGGATAACAGATATCATAAGTATCCGTATCAATTTCTTACGAAAATCGTCTTACGATTTTCATGCTTCGTGGCGACCCAACGGGTCATGACTGTTTAGTAGGTGGGAAAAGAAACACCCCCCTGGCCCCCTCCAGGGGAGACTGAGGAGGGGTTGCTGCTGCTGAAGCCCCCCTTGGAGGGGGGATTGGGGGGTGTTCAGACGGAAAAAGGGGCACCTACTAAATGGTTACAGTTACTATCATAATACATGGTCCTTTGATATATGGTTTTACCGTGACATATATTTGGATCGATATGAATACGATCCTGCCAAATTTCTATCGTTTTAAATTCCTCTCCAATCAGGATAGTCAAAAAAATCCCTTGCTTTTAGCAAAGAAACTGGTTTAATAAGATTTATCCCTATTTTATATAAATAGCTTTTTTACTTTGAAAGCCAACGCATCGTTGCATGATAGCTTTGGTAAGGTGAGATGAGACTTCACTCGAAGCGTATGGATTTGATATTATGAAAATAGACCCGATTACCTTAGCCGTGACCGCGGTAGTCTAGAGCAAATAGCCGACGAGATGGATGCCACGCTGGAGCGGATGGCTTTCTCACCGGTCATCTCCGATGGTTTTGACCGGGCCAGTGGCATTTATCACAAAACCACCGGGGAGGTTATTACCCAAGGACCTCGAGGACTTCCCAACTTCATCTATGTGATGGAGTTTACCGTCCGTTCCGTCATCGAGCGAATTTCAGATGTAGCTCCGGGAGATGTCCATATCGTGAACGATCCCTATCTGGGAGGAACCCATTTAATGGATGTAAAGATGGTGAAACCCTTCTTCTATAAAGGGAAATTAACCGCCTTCCTGGCCAACAGCGGCCATTGGCCGGATATTGGGGGACGGGTCCCCGGTGGATTTTGTACCAAAGCTACGGAAATTTATCAGGAAGGGTTACGGCTTCCTCCTGTGCGACTCTTTGATAAGGGTAAATTGAACCAGGAGGTCCTGGACATCATCCTGCACAACGTGCGGGTGCCTGAAGAACGGCAGGGAGATATCATCGCTAAGGTCGCTTCCCTTAATCTCGGGGCTGACCGACTCACTCGACTTCTCGATCGATACGGAGAGGAAACGGTTTTTGTGGCTATCGAGGAAATGAAGGCTCGCTCGGAGCAGTTGATGCGAAGCTATATTGAAACTATCCCGGATGGAAAGTACGTGTTTGAAGACTATCTGGATAGCGATGGGGTGGATTGGAAACCGCTAACCATTCATCTGGAGATGGAGGTGAGGGGGAGCGAAGTCCATCTGGATTTTTCCAAAAGCAGTCCTCCCTGTCGAGGGCCGCTGAACAGTGTCCTGAGCACAACCATAGCCGGGGTTTATATTGCTTTTAAGCATATCTTTCCTGATGTACCCATCAATGCCGGATGTTTTATCCCCTTTTCCTTTAACATTCCTCCCACAACTTTTCTCAATGCCCAACCACCTCGTCCCGTGTCCGGGTGCGCCGCTGAGGTCTGTCAGCGAATCATCGATGTCGTACTGGGTGCACTGAGTCAGGTTATTCCGGAAAGATGTTATGCAGCTCCCATGGGGACAGTCACGAATCTCTCGGTGGGAGGAGAAGATCCGGCCAGGGGATACTTTGTTTTTTACTCTTTTATCGGAGGGGGATATGGCGGAAATTACCTTACAGATGGATTGATCAATGGTAATCCTACCATTGCCCTGGCTCGAACGCAGGCTCTGGAGATTTTTGAAGCCCGTTATCCGATTCTGTTTACCCAATATGCCATCCGGGAGGGATCTGGAGGAGCTGGCCTGCATCGGGGGGGACTCGGGGTTATTTTTGAGTTTCAACTTAGACGGGGAACGGCCAGTGCCTTTCTCCTTGGGGAACGAGGGCGCTTTGCTCCTTTCGGAGTCCTTAAAGGAAGACCGGCCAAACCTGTAAAACATACTTTCCTACTTCAGGGAAAAGAATACTTTCCTCCCCATATCAGCAAAGATGAAGGGATACCGATGCAGGCCGGGGACCTGTTGCGATTAGAAACCCCTGGAGGAGGAGGCTATGGGGATCCTCTGGATCGTCCGCCAGAATTGGTTTTGAAAGATGTTCAACGTGGATACTATGATCGGGAAATAGCAAAGCAAGAGTACGGAGTCTTGATCAAAGAAGGGAACCAGGAGGTTGATAGAGAAGGGACTGCAAAGTTACGGGCGTCCCTTCGGACTAAGGAGGAGATATGACAAAAAAATTTAACTGTCTGCTGATTATTCTCATGGGTTTGATAAGTTCGTCGTGGTTTGAAAGTGGTAAAGCTGAAGAGGTAACCGATGCTCGTCTGCTCGAAGCCTATCAAGACAAAAAAAATTGGCTCCTCTACGGCCATGATTACTCCAACCAACGCTATAGCCCCCTTGACCAGATCAACGTAGAGAATGTCAAAAACCTGACTCCCCGATGGATCTTCCAAACGGGAAAGATCGGATCTTTTCAAACCAATCCTTTAGTGGTGGACGGGGTTATGTATATCACTACTCCTTTTAATCATGTAGTCGCTTTAGATGCCAGGACGGGCAAACAGATTTGGCGGTATGAACACAAGCTTCGTACGGAAAAGTTTTGTTGTGGACCGGCGAATCGAGGGGTAGCCGTGGGTTATGGCAAAGTATACATGGCAACGATTGATGCGCGGTTGATAGCCCTGGATCAAAGGACAGGACAGGTGGTATGGGATAGAGAAATCACAGATCCTGAAGCCGGAAAACGCGAAACGGTGGAGGCGGTACTGGGAGTCAAAGAATTCCAGGGAGGAACCGTTACCGGGGCTACCGGATATAGCTCCAATATGGCTCCCATGATTTATAAGGGGAAGGTTATGGTAGGAACCATGGGGGTCGGCTATGGGCTGCACATGAACATTAAAGAAGGAGACCAACAACTTCATACGGCGATTGGAATCTCCGGAGGAGAATATGGCTTGCGAGGTTTTCTGGCCGCCTACGATGCTCAAAGTGGAAAAGAAATCTGGAGATGGTATACCATCCCTGAGAAGGGCTGGGAAGGGGAATGGCGAACTACGACCCCGGAAGGAGAAGATCTCCACCGGGATATCGAAGCAGAAAAGGTTGCTTTTAAAAAATATTCCCATACCTGGAAGGTAGGCGGTGGTTCTGTATGGTCGGCCTCTGCTTTAGATCCCGAGTTGGGCTTCCTTTATGTAGGAACCGGAAATCCTTCTCCTCAAATGGATGATTCAACCCGTCCCGGGGATAACCTTTATACCGTAAGCCTGGTGGCCCTGGATGTGGAAACGGGGCAGCTCAAATGGTATTACCAACAGGTACCCCACGACCGGTGGGGTTATGATGTGGCAAGCCCGGCTATATTGTTCGATATCATCCAGGATGGAAAAAAGATCCAGGCCGTGGGTCAGGCGAGCAAGACCGGATGGTTTTATATCCATGATCGACAAACCGGAAAACTTCTCCTGAAATCTGAACCGTTTGTCCCACAAGAGAACCTATTCACCCCACCTTCTCCCGAAGGAACCCGCATTGCACCTTCTGCAACCGGCGGCTCTTCCTGGTCACCTGTAGCCTATAGCCCGCAAACAGAGGCAGTTTATATCTCTGGGATTCACTTACCTGCCCGATATATCTCCCGGACCTTAACTCCAGACGAGAACAAACCGTGGGAAAGCTATACCTTTTTTATACAAATTAAAGAAGAGCAATGGGGCACCTTCACGGCCATTCATACCTCTACGGGAAAGGTCTTATGGCAGAAAAAGATGGCGCAACCCATGGTAGGAGGTGCCCTGGCAATGGCAGGTGGTCTAGTATTTACCGGCGAAGGAAACGGTTATTTCGATGCCTTCGATGCTAAAACCGGGGAGATCCTCTGGAGGTTCCCCTGTGGAGCCGGAGTCAATGCCCCACCCATCTCCTATGAAGTCGATGGAACGCAATATATTGCCGTTGCCGCCGGAGGAAACTCAATTTTTGGATACCCTCTGGGAGATGATATCCTGGTCTTTGCCCTTCCGCAGAAGAATTGACTCTGGTTTAACTACCTTGAAGTTACTTTCCACCCGAAGCCGATACGGCAATATCTCCCGGCAGGCCCCAGGGGATTATGGTAAATTGGGTGAATTTAGAGGAAGAGGTAAGAATTCGCCATTCTCCTGGGGAAGCCCGGAAGATTCCCAGATCGGTTCGTCTATCCCCGTCGTAATCGGCCTGAACAGGTAAATCTCCGGGAGATCCCCAAACCTTTTGGGTGATTTTACTGTTTTTGCGGATTCCTATCCAGGTTCCGGTACCAGGCCTCCAAACAGCTATATTGGTCAGACCGTCCCCATCATAATCTCCCGGAACGGGAAGGTCTCCATTCTGTCCAAGAGTTTGTACCTTGATAAACCCATTACTGGAATTAAGGATATACCAGGTTCCACTGGGGGGTCTAAAAACAGCCAGATCATCTCTTCCATCCCCGTCGTAATCGGCAGGAGCGGGAAGGTCTCCGGATATGCCCCAGACGGTTACCGTGGAACCACCCCCTGAGAAAAGTATCCACCATTCTCCGGTAGAAGATCTCCAGACGGCCCGGTCGGTTATCCTGTCTCCATTATAATCCCCGGGAACCGGGGTGTCCTCTGGAGAGCCCCAGTTTTGAATATCTTCGGTCCCATTGAGCAAAACATGCCAATCGCCTGTCGAAGGCCGCCAGACGGCATAGTCTGCTATTCCATTGCCGTCATAATCCCCGGGAACCGGTATATCTCCAGGTAGCCCGAAGGGAACACTCAAGGTATTCCCTAACACCAGCCATTCTCCGGTGGAGGGTCTATACACCGCAATATCTGCTTTACGATCTCCATTATAATCGGCTACATCTGCGATGGGAACTGATAAGGTTAACCCAGGAGAAGGTACGCGCATTGTCGTTTGTCCCGAGTCGGGATGCACCATCAGCGATGACTCATCTACGGCCTCGAAGTCTGAACCTTGAAGTTGGTGGAGTTCGCGGAGATGATCGTTATCCCAGCGTTCATCCGGTACCCCGGAGAGAAACCAGGAAGAGCCGTTATCGGCCAAAATCATTCCGTATTTTTTCAGGGCCCGAAGGATGACCTGTACCTCGGGTGAAAAACCCGAAATATCGAAATCGGCCCGAAGACGAAAACGTTGACCCATGGGCGGATATTGAGTGCCGCTGAGGCTGGAGGCATAATGGCGGGCGGGCCAGATGTACTCTTTACGGGTCTGCGGTGCCGTAAAACGAAGGGCATGCCGAATTTCACCGGAAGCGACTTCCTCATAGCGTACCAATCCCGGCAAGATGGGTAGACCGGCTGCATCGGCTGAGGTCCAACCGGCCGGTCGAAGCACGTTGGATTTCAGGTCAAAGATTGCCCCTGAGCCTGCATACCAGCTTCCATCCGGTTGGGGAAAGGCATAATACATCTCGTATAGGATACAATTATCATAGTCCAACACCAAAACATGACGGTCTCCACTGCTATTGCTGCCCCCCTCAATGGGCGGATTGGGAGGAATAGGGTAAGGACCCGGATCACTTTCGTCGCTATACTCAAAGGTAACAGGTACCTTGGGTTGGGTCCCCGGCACCGTCGTATAGGGAATGCCTATGGGACCTCCATTCCAGGTTCCGGAACCAAAATCGGCATGAACATATTTCGTGGCCCCAATCGTAGAAATATACGTCGCCGAATTGGGATCAACAGGCAGGGTATCCACGGGTACGTTCCACACATTATCGGCAGGAAAAACGGCACAGCTTGCTATCTGGGGAGATGCCAGAGAGGGTGTCCATAGAGTTCCCTGAACCAAGATACAGAAAACTAACATAAATGAAACGGGGATTAGGCCCATCCCCTTTTGAGATCCACCCTTACAGATAGATTTGAAACCTGCCCTCCCAGGTATGAAAAGGTCTGGAGGCTTGCTTCTCTGAGAAATGGATATTCCAACAAGGCTCAGTAAAATAAATAAACGTGCTTTCATGGCTTGCTCCTTTCACTACCTTTATATCACCCAGGTAGTGGATTGATTTAGGAATTAAGATAAATCCCCTTCCGGTATGGGGACTTCTAAAGTTTTGCGGCTAAGTCTTCAAGAGGTAACCCGGGTACGGTTTCCCCTATACGCATCAAGCTAAGAAAAGGAAAAGCCTTTTTTCGGCCTGAACACTCCCCTTCCCCCTCGAGAGGGGAACAGAGGGATATTCCCCATGCGCGCCAGGATAAAGCTTAACTGAACCTCCTGTAAGACTGTGGGGAGTTGACCTGGAGATGTGCCGGTTCCCCTCTCCCACAGCGTGGGAGAGGGGCCAGGGGTGAAGGAAAGAAGAACCTGTTATCTGCATAAAAATAAGAGCTGTCAACAGGTTGCCCCATCGCGGCTAACCTTCTTATCCTGGCGCGTACGGGGATTAGGGGGTGTCTAGACCCCAGGTCTAATCCTTTACGGTTTTCCTAAAAGCAAGGCATATGCCACAAAGTATTCTCCCGTGTTGGCAATAAAAGAAAGCTTAAACAGGAAGAATACTTACAATTTTTGGAACTTTAAGATTAACAGACTCGAAACTCCTCTGTGATTCTCCTTCTCCGGCGCGGGTAGACCCCTCTCCTGAGGCTATGCAAATAACTGCATCCTATTTCGCAAAAGAAAAGAGAGGTTATGAGGGTTTAATATCTATAACGATGAAAAATCTGGACCAGAAGGTCCTGATAAGGAAGCCCGCACCTTCCAAAATGTTATGTTCAGTTCCATTATAAAAATCTTTATCCCAAAGAAAGTTTTTCCTTGACAATCTTTCAGCTACGTTTATGATGCGCTTGGGTAGATGTGAAAATCTAGAAGCACTCAAGTTCCCTCACCATCCTCTAACAAGGGTAAAGCGTTAAGACCTGCAATAAAGATTGCCCCTCCTACAAGACAGAAGAGCTGGAGCCGATCACTCTGAAATTTACGATTCCCACCCACACCTTGCGCGCTCCCGTCGCCTGAACCCGAAGGGATAGGGAACTGTAAGACTACCCACGGAAAAAGTTTTTTCTGTGTGAAGAAAAGATTTTATTCCCTGAAGACGGTCGGAAGTTCATAACTTCTGTCGAAGCCTTCCAGGGTTTATCACAGCAGAAAGGAGGTCAGGCGATAATGGATAGGCGCAAGTTTCTGACCATTTTAGGCAGTACGGTAGCGGCATTGAGCAGTGCTCATCTTTTTTCGGCAACGCCTTCATATGGCCGTAAGTTAGGTACTTTGAAAAAGGCGTATACATTTTTTACCCAGGCCGAGAGCGAATTTATCGAAGCAGCCGTTGCGCGGCTTATTCCAGCAGATGAACTGGGACCAGGGGCTCTAGAGGCAGACGTTCCTTACTTCATCGATCAGCAGCTCTCCGGGGAATATGGAGCCGGAGCAAGGTTTTATAATCAAGGACCCTTTGGAGCCACAACGCCCTATCAGGGATATCAGTTAGCCCTTACACCTCGGCAGCTTTACCGTGCAGGTATTGCGGCTACCGACCAATACTGTGAAGAAACCTACGGAAAACGCTTTGCCCAACTGGATCCTGCAAAGCAGGACGAGGTGTTAAAAGGACTCCAGGGAATTGCCGGAGATATTAACCTTAAAGATGTGCCGGGAGCTACTTTCTTCAACCACCTATTAAGCGATACAAAAGATGGGTTCTTCTCCGATCCGGCCTATGGAGGTAATAAAGATATGATCGGTTGGAAATTGGTTGGGTTTCCAGGTGTACCGGCCATGTACATGGGTCTTATCGGTCGTAACGAGCCTTACCATGTAGAACCGGTGGATTTACGGAGTTTGCAAGAGGCCAAAGCTCCTGTGGATGAGCATGGGCATGTCATTCATCGTCGGGCGGCTATACCCAGGCAAACTACGGCTCCTACTTCGCGTCCTACAGATTCTTCCTATTCAGATGATTCGAGACCAGAACCGAGTTTTGCGGTTTGAAACCCAAATCGAATTAGAGGAAGTTTAGGGTCATAAGTCTGAGGACCGAAATAAACCTGAAAAAATATCAGGTAGCCATGGGGAAGGTATTTAGCCTTAACATTCATGAGCTGCCTGAAGAGAAAATTATGGCCACCACATTAAAACCCGTAGACGTAGTCATTATTGGTGTTGGCTGGGCAGGCTCTATTCTGGCCAAAGAGTTGGCACAAACCGGTCTTAAAGTGGTCGGATTGGAGCGAGGAGGTAACCGAAGGCAGGAGGATTTTACGCTACCCGGTATCCATGATCAACTCAAATATGATCGCCGTCTGGAGTTATTCGAAAATCTTTCCCGTACGACCCTCACCTTCCGAAATACCACTCGGGAAGTCGCCAGGCCTATGCGGCGGCATGGACCTTTTCCTTGGGGTGAAGGGGTTGGGGGAGCAGGGCTTCACTGGGCGGGCTGGACCTGGCGTATGACTCCCTGGGATTTTCAAATTAAAAGCCAGACTATAGCCCGATATGGGGAGAAAATGATTCCAGAAGACTCCACCATCCAGGACTGGCCTATTACCTATGACGAACTGGAACCTTACTATGATAAATTTGAGTACACCTTAGGTATTTCCGGTAAGGCCGGTAATCTTAAAGGGGAGATTCAGCCAGGAGGCAATCCTTTTGAAGGACCCAGAGCCCGCGAATATCCAAATCCACCCTTGAAAAGAAGCTATGGCGAAACTTTGTTTGCCAATGCAGCACGAGAACTCGGATACCATCCTTTCCCTATGCCTGCCGCACAAATGAGCCAGCCCTATAAAAATCCCGACGGGGTAACTCTGGGAGCCTGTGTATACTGTGGTTACTGTATGAATACAGGCTGTGAAGTCATGGCTAAAGCCGTTCCACAAACAACTACTCTTCCCGTAGCTTTAAAAACCGGAAATTTTGAGATACGGACCCATGCGGCAGTAACCCGAATAAATACTTCCGGTAATCGAGCCATCAGCGTCACTTATATCGACGGTCAAGGGCGTGAACTTGAACAACCGGCAGATCTCATTCTGCTCACCGCCTTTACCTGGAGCAATACCCACCTGTTGCTGGTCTCCGGAATCGGTAAACCCTATAACCCGGCAACAGGAACCGGGGTCGTAGGAAAAAACTATTCCTGGCATAACGCCTTACCCTATATCCCCCTTTATTATGATGAGGGCCACATTTTCAATCCCTTTATGGGTGCCGGGGCCCTCGGTACAGTTATTGCCGATTTCCAGGGAGATAACTTTGATCACACAGGCCTCGGCTTCATCGGGGGAAATATCCTTGCGGCTATAGCCATGGGACATGGACCCCTTACCTTTCAACCAACACCTCCAGGAACCCCCAGTTGGGGTTCGGAGTGGAAAAAAGCCCTGGCCTATTATTACACCCGAACGGTGCAGATAATCGGACTGCATGACCATCTGTCTTATCGTGGCAACTACATGGACCTTGACCCAAACTATCGGGATATCTATGGAAATCCACTCCTGCGCCTGACCTATGACTATGGTCCTAATGAACGACGGATGTCGGAGTACCTGGTTAGTGTGGGTGACAAAATCGCCAAAGCCATGAAACCCAGTAAGTATGCCGTCTATGGATTAGATGCACATTTCAATGCAGGAGCCGGTTACGGCATTATCCATCAGGTCGGTGGAGCCATTACAGGAACTACCCCGGCAAATAGCGTCGTCAATAAGTATCTGCAAAGTTGGGATGTCCCCAATTTGTTCGTGATAGGTGCCAGTTCTTTCCCTCAGATCTCTTCCTTCAATCCAACCGGAACCGTAGGAGCCCTGGCCTATTTCGCGGCAGATGCCATCAAAAACAAATACCTCAAGAATCCAGGACCCCTGGTCCCCTCCTAAAACAGAGAGTGGGCCGCACAAAGCGGCCCATTCCTTTTTTTATCCCATTTCCTGCCTGACCCGCCTGATAGGATACCAGGTCCCTATGGAAACATCCCCCCCTAAACCGTGGAGATAACCCCTACCCAATTCATCAACATTTTCAATAAATCGATTTTTTCCTGGAAGGGTAGGTCCCTGA
Source organism: bacterium (assembly GCA_030550175.1). Classification (GTDB taxonomy): domain Bacteria; phylum Moduliflexota; class Moduliflexia; order Moduliflexales; family JAUQPW01; genus JAUQPW01. Next base: position 3,346 of record JAUQPW010000063.1, on the reverse strand, counting down.
CCTACCCTTACACAATTCAACAACATTTTCATTCATTATGAGTGGATATGATCTTGCCAAATCCGGGTTAATCATCTTAGATTTACAGGTAAATGCCAACGTTTATAGATAAATTTTATCGCCTTCCAGGTTTTCCCATGATTTATTTTTTAATCTTTATCTTTTTTCTTTGGATTCCAACCGTCCCGGCGGCCCCTATCGAATCCGCCACCCACGTGACTTTAGAAAATGGTCTTCAGGTCATCCTCATGGAGGATCATACCAGCCCCTTGATTGCCTCCACGATCATCGTAAAAACCGGAGTACGAAACGAAACGCCGGATATTAATGGCGTTTCCCACCTGCTGGAACACCTTCTTTTCAATGGAACCTCCACGCGAACCCAGAAACAGCTTTATGATGAAGTGGATTTTTACGGAGCTTATAATAATGCTTCAACTTCCAGGGATTATACCCTCTTTCAAATGCTGGTCCGAAAGGACTATATTTCCCAGATCCTTAATATCCAGGCTGATATGTTATTTAACTCTACCTTTCCGGAGGAAAATGTGCAGAAGGAACGAAACATTGTCATTGAGGAGATCAAGGGAAGTGAGATAAATTCACCTTCGGCAGAAGCCGAGAAATTTTTTAATGACAAACTGTATCAGGGAACCCCTTATACTCTGCCGGGATTGGGTACTCCTGAGCTTATTTCAACAATTCCCAGAGATAAAATTCTTGCTTACTATCACCGATTCTACAGACCGGATAATATGATCCTGGTTTTAATGGGAGATTTTGAAATACAATCCATGCTGGAAATTGCCCGCAAGGAGTTTGACGTGCGGGTAAATAAAGAGGTTTCACCAACTCGTTCCTCCGGTCTACAAGAACCTATCCCTCCAAGTCTCAAAATCCGGGGAAGGAAAGTTTATACCAAACGATTGGAATTGCAAGGAAGTAATCCAAGCCCTCCGGCTACCTACCTGAACATCGCCCTGAACGCACCGCATATCTCAGATCCGGATTTCTATGCCTTCTCCGTATGGACATTTATTCTGAATTCAGGAGAACTCCCGGGGTTTAATCTTAAAAACCTGAACGCTCTGGGAATTCAAGATTTACAGGTAAATTTAGACTTCAATGATCAATTCTCGTTTTTAATTATTTCAGCGACCCTTTCAGAGGATTCCAATGCCGATCAGGGCCTCCAACAAATTCTGACAAAACTGGATCGGCTCAAGACCCGGTCTTTATCTCAGGAAGTCCTCGAAAAGGCCCTGGTAAAACCGGAAGTAGAGGAGACTCTTCAGAGCGAACCGTATCATTACTACACTTTCTACAAAGCTCCTTATCTGGCCGCAGCCCCTTTTGAAAGGGTCAGGGATCACCTCAAAAATTTAAAGGGTGTGACTCCAAAGGCTCTCCAGACTGTGGCAAACAAGTACTTTACCAACCCCCCGGTCCTGGCCACCCTGGTAGGACCTAAACAGAAAGATGAAGAAAGGGAATTAGAGTGGAAAAGTGGAAAAACAGAAGAGCCTGAGACCGGGAAATCAGAAGAACTCCCAACCTCTTCAACTTCCCATTCTCTGATTTTAAAGAGGGAAATCTTCGATAACGGTTTAACCGTTATTGTTAAAGAAAATCCCGATACGGAAGTATTTGCCTTCCATCTGCTGGCGAAGGATCGTAAGGTTCTGGAACCCAGGGGAAAATCTGGCATTGCAGAGTTTCTTCACCGTATGCTCCCTCAAGGAACAAAATATCGAAGCTCCCGGGAAATCTCCGCGGACCTGAACACTATAGGTGCTACCCTCAAAGTGACCGATGATCGAAGCATTCCCTACGATGATTATTATTTTTCACCGGCCTACTCTTATCTTCGATTTGAAACTACTACCAAACAGGCGTATGAAGGATTGATGCAACTGGCCGATTTGATTAAAAATCCCAAATTTGATCCTGAACAGGTCGAACAGGTACGAATCCAACTTCTAAACGACCTTAGAGAAGATCAAGGGAATACTCGTATACAGGCCCGGAACCTGTTTTATCAAACATTATTTGGTGATGACCCCCTTGCCAGGCCCATCCTGGGAGAAGAACAGGATGTTAAATCTATCACGGTCGAAGACCTCCGGCAATTCCATCGGACTTACTTTGCTCCCCATAATTTGATTCTTTCGGTCGTCAGCGGGTTACCGGCAGAAAAAGTGATGAATCGGTTAAAATTTTATTTTGCCGACCTGCCAACCTATCCAGAAGGTAGGAAGGAAGAGACGATGAATGGAAAGGAGGGGGAACGCGGAAGAACAGGAGTGTTAGAGAAGCAGGAAGCAGAATGTACAGAAAAAAAGATTGTGGAAAGGGAGATGGGAAAAGGTCAGTCTTATATTTACCTGGGAAACCTTTTTTCGTTTAAAGAAGAGGATGAAGTGGCGATTACCGTGATGAATGCGATTCTATCCGATCGAGTAGCCTTTAATCTCAGGGAAAAACAAGGACTGGCCTATGTTATCGGTTCTTCTGTTTCCTTTTACAGGGGTATAGGCTGGTTCCAGGTTTTTATGGGAACCCGACCTGAAAATTTATCTAAAGCCCGGCAGGGACTCATCGCCGAGGTTAAAAAATTTCAAACCGAGGAGATCAGTCCGGAAGAGTTGAAAAAGACCGTTAATCGGCTTTTAGGTTCTATGCTGATGCGGCGAATGACCAGCATCCAGCAGGCTTATTTCCTGGGACTTCAAGAGTTCCAGAATAAACCTTTAGATACCGAGAATCGGTTGGTGGAAAAGGTTCAAATACTTACCCCGGCAGATATTCACCGGGTTGCGAACACCTATCTGGATTCAGAAAAGTATGTAATGGTCACGGTGAAGTAGGTCCTGGCTTAAATTTCAGACTGTGATTGGGGGTAGGCAACTATATCCATATGATCCGAGCGGCTTTTCTCAAAAAAATAAAGTAGTTTGGAAAGATCATCCTTACAGGGTATCAGATGTTTTTGATCCACGATAATCGAGATATGGTAGTTATTTTCTATCAACAGGCGTAAATATTCTTTGCCTGAAACTTTGGATACATTTTGTAGCCCACCCGGGGAAAATTCAGAAAATAGGATAGGACGATGTTCCTTTAATAGGTTCCTGGCTCCTTGTAGGACTTTATATTCTGCACCCTCAACATCTATTTTTATTACGTGAATTCTCCTAACCCCCTGAAGGGCCCGGTCCAGCGTAACAGATCTTACTAAAGTTCTACCGGAGTCTAATAGTTCTAAATCACGGCCAAAGTCGGAAATTATTCCATTACTGGCCAGATGGTCATAAAGAAAAGTTGCCTCTTTTTCGGCAACGGCGTA
>JAUQPW010000062.1 GCA_030550175.1 bacterium | reverse complement strand
TCACCGCCCCTTGGACCCCCCCACCAGCCCCCTTCTTCACCCTGGTCTACCAACAAGAAGCCAACGTCTATCGCAACGAGCAGGCCTTTCCTCGGGTTTTTGTGGTGCATCGGGCTGAGGTGGTATCGGATTCAGAGGAGGTGATTCAACGGTTGAAAGACCCTTCCTTTGATCTGCGAAGACAGATCCTTTTAGAAGAGAACGTAGAAGAGGCGGAGATGTTAACAGGTTATGGAGCTCCGGTGGAGGACAAATCGAATGTTGAGATTGTATCCTATACACCCAATCGCGTAATCCTGAAGGCCAGCATGGAATATGACGGGTTCATCGTATTGGGAGATGCTTATTTTCCGGGATGGAAAGGATATGTAGACGGTCGGGAAAGGAAAGTATACCTGACGGATTATTTTATCCGATCCCTCTATGTGGAATCAGGAGCTCATTGGGTAGAATTCAGGTATCAGCCGGTATCCTATAAGTTAGGGGCCTGGTTGAGCCTGATGGGATGTGGAATCCTGACCGCCATGTGGGTTTATTCCTTAGGGAAGAAAAGCTCCCTTTTTAACGCCGTTCCAATAGCGCCACCGGGAAGTTTGCAAAAATAAGACTGAGGGGCAGGATAACATTTTCATTCCTCTGACCGGTCTCCAGGGTTTCTCCGCTGAAAATATTATAATATCTTTGTCCGACTCTCTCATGGGGAAGTACGAGAAAAGAGTCCCCCCATATCTGCTGACCAAGGGGTAATTCTTCTGGAGCCCTCAGGATTCGAGTCAGAAGTCTGGGTACGACCACTATGATGGCCTGGTCTTCGTATTTTCGGATAAAAGCACAAACCTGATCCTTTTTACCTCCTCTATTTTTTAAGGGAATATAAGACCCTTTTAGAAAAAGCTCCTTTTTCGTTCGCCGATAGGTCAGGGTTCGATAGATCACATATAACTTAATCCGGCCATCCTCTCTGGTCTCAACGAGTTCTCTGGCCAGCTTGATCAGATCTCCCTTTACCTCCTGGTTCTCCCTTTCCCAACCTGGGGAAAGAGGGGAGGAGGATCCAAAGATCCGTTCCTTTAAGGCAGAGAGCATCTGACGTCTTAGGGTATAATCTACAGGCCTTCGATTATCCGGATCTACCAGACTGAGGTTCCAAAGTTCACTACCCTGATAAATATCCGGGATTCCCGGAGAAGTTAACTTGAGAAGTGTCTGGGAAAGGGAGTTATAGATACCGTAATCGGCAATTTTTCTTTGAAAGATTTTAAAATCTTCCAAGAAAGGATTAGGTTTAGAATCATCCAGAATGGCAGCCACAAAAGCCCGGACCGCCTCGTCATATTCCTTGTTAGGGTTAATCCAGCTGGTATGGATTTTGGCCTCTTTAATCACTTTTTGCATATATTCTTGAATTCTCTCTTGAAAGGCCTGATATTCTTCCTGATTCTTTATTTGAAAGGGCCAGGCCCCCAGCAGGGTTTGATAGAGCAGGTATTCTTCATTGGGGTCGGGAACCCATTGACCGTTAACGGCTATTTTTTTCTTTTTATTAAGCCGACTCCACCGGGTCAAACAATTTCTCCATTCCTGGGGAAGTTCGGAAAGGACGTTAATACGGGCCCGAACGTCTTCCCCCCGTTTGGTATCGTGGGTTGAGGTAGAAAGTAGAGAATAAGGCCAATGTTTAAGGCGTTCCAGGTTCTTTTTATGAAATGTGTCTACAGAGATACCGAATTTTTGAGGATTTCCACCCACTTCATTCAAAGATAGCAAACGGTTGTAAATGTAAAATGCCGTATCTTCAAGGCCTTTAGCCATCACCGGACCAGTAAATTGTTGAAATCTCATCACAAAATTCTTTTGCTCGATCTGGTCTGACTCCTCCAGCATATCCAGGTCTTTAAGGAGTAAAATATCCTTCACAAAATCAAAAACGGATAAGCCGATAATATGTCCTTTCTTTTTAGCAGTTTCAACCGCCTGGTGAATATACGCTCGATCCCTTTCTGTAACGGTATTGTCATAGCTTCCTATATAGGTTCTATAGACAGGAAAACAGGCTATAATTTCCCGAACCGCATTGGTTAAGCTGTTTAAGGTAAAATCTCTGAATTTTCGATTTTTCTCCGAAATTCGATTCAACTGATGGCCCAGTACATTGATCTCACTGGACATCGCAACTTCCATAATGTACTTCTTTTTTTCATAAACCAAATCCGGAAAATGAATCCGCGTTCCGATAAATTTGGCATAAAGTGTGGTAAAGGCCCTCTCATGGAATCTATTCACGAAGAGCCCGTTGAGGAGATTCATAAAGTCATATCCCACCGTACCATAGATAACCCAATCCTCCGGCAGGCTTTCCCCTTCGCTCAAAATCTTTTCTGCGATTAAATAAAAGGGACGTACCAGGGGTGCATGGGGATTCTTCCTCCATTCTTCATCGAAACGCTGAAACAACAGGCGCTGGAAAGTTTCTTCCTCTTCTCCTTCTTCCTTTCTCTCCTTCTCCTCCTGTTGACTTTTTGCCCACTGGAGCAGGCAATTTTTCTGGAGCTGTAAAAAGTATTGTGCCGGATTGAAGAGGCCATCGGGATGATCAATCCTCAGGCCGGTTACTTTCCCTTCCCGGATCAACTGAAAGAGGAACCGGTGGGTTTCCTGGAAGACTTCCGGATTTTCCATACGAATCGCGGCCAGTTCGTTAATATCAAAAAATCGACGATAGTTAATCTCCTCACCTGCCACATACCAATGGGCTAAACGATAAGCCTGGGCATCTAAAAGAGCATCCAAAAGGTCAAAACTCCGGGGGTCCCCTTTTACGCCGTTGAAGATCCGGATGTTCTCTTCAATAAAGGCCCTGACTTCGGGGCTCTCACTACATAGATTGGCAAGTCGTTTTTTGATGATTTCCTTTTCGCGATATCTCTCGGCAATCCTTGTTGGATCCTTTTCAGTACGTGGAGGGAGGTAGCTTAAAGCGGTCAGGATACTCTGGTATTCCAAAAAGTGCGGATGCTCACTTCCAAGGATTTTCTCCAGTTCAGAAAGGCGATGTTTTAAGACATGGGCGGAAGTTCGAGGCGCAATGGGTAATTTATGTTGATAATAACGAACAAAAAACGCACCCTCTTCAAAGGTCAAGATCAGTTCTTGATTTTCCAGAACTTTACCGTATTGATCCCCTAAAATAGGAAGGAGGACTTTGTTCTCCAACTCAAGTTTCAAAGGTTTCCAATCGATATCGAAAAAAGAGGCGAAGCGGGAACTTGGACCATTCTCGAGGACATCCTGCCACCAGGGGTTACTGCTTTCTGCAATTCCAACATGATTCGGTACAAAATCGAGAATATGACCCATGCCATGCGCTCTTAGCTCTTGCACAAACGCCTGATAATCTTCCTCCGTTCCGATTTCCGGATTAAGGGCATTATGATCTACGATATCATAGCCGTGCAGGCTTCCCGGTCGTGCCTTCATGTAAGGAGAGGCGTAACAGTCACTGATCCCCAACTCATAAAGATAGGGAATGAGTTGTTGGGCATCCCGGAATGTAAAGGTATGATTAAATTGAAGGCGGTAAACGGAGAGGGGGATCCTGGTAAAAGAGCCTATCTGTTGGATCAGGGTATTTAGACGATTTTCCATAAAGCCAGGGGAGACAGGCAGGCCGGACGCCTACACTCCTGACTTTAAAGGTTTTAATTTATTCTTACCTCAAAGCCAGGGGCCCCTAATTACCTAAATTTTAAGTCACTTAAATACTATAGTATAGTACCCTGTAAAGTTAAATTTCAAAAACCGTTCCTCCCTCATCCCCAACCCCCTCTCCTGAAGCTCCAGAAGAGGAATTGGGAAGTTGGCCTGGAGATCCGCCGGGTCCCCTCTGCCACAGCGTGGGAGAGGGGTCAGGGATAAGGGAAGAGAATTATCTGGTGTTAACTTTACAGGGTTATAGTTCCCTCTCAGTAAGCAACAGAAAAAATAAATTTCAAAGTAAACCTAGACAATTATATTTAAATATATCCCTTTTTATCTTATTTTAAATGAAATTTATCTCCTACCCGGGACTGTGCCCACCGGTTCCCATGGAAGGTATGAATAAAAATAGCTATAAAAGTATATATTAAGTTATTTTATTATTGAAGGTATTTTTAAAAGATAAATTATTATAATATCGTGGAAAATAATTAGATAATCGGTCCAGATAGGATATTCAAGTGGAAGCTCAATCCCCCAAATATATGCTCCCTGCATAACGGAAGCGGTGATAGATCCTCAATATTTGGGTTTATTTTAAATGGGTTCATATTTTTTTATTATCCCATGGTTTTTTAAATTCAAGACCCCGGGGTGAACAATAAAGGAGAAGATCTATGTCCACGAAAACTCGTTTTCTATTTCCGGAGCAAACCTCTATTCGGCGGTTCAGCCTGGAGGTCCTCTGTTCGGTTTACAAGAAAGTAATCCTGTTAATTTTATTGATGCTTACGTGAGAGGTAATCCCGGAGGTGGGGGTCAGGTTGAAGACTATGGAACAGCCAGTGATCCATTAATCCTGGATCGAGTAGGGGGTATAAAGGTATTTGGTGGGGGTCTGGCCCTCTATAGTCCTCTTACAGGTAATATCCTGGGAGGAGTCGGTGTGAGTGGAGATACTTCCTATGCAGATCATAACATTGCCTGGAAGACCCGGTTCTTCCTCAACCTGGATAATGTTCCAGGTGGCATCAGTTCGACCAATGATGATAATATCATTTACGATATTACCTTAAATGCTCAAGGCCATCCTGTTAGTGCCAGTGGATTTGGGCATCCCGAATGTAGTCCCGAAGCTACGGCTATTGGTAAAGCCCTTCCAATCGACTTCCCGGTAGGTCTTACACCGGCTCTTTAATCCTTATCCAGGCAGTTATAAGTAAGAAATAAAAGTCTGGAAATTCTTTAATCCCGGGGTGAATGTTTCACCCCTTTCTTAATTTTTAAAACCCTCCCGGTTTCTCTTTTAGAGCCCAAAAACAAAAAAGGGATTACCTGGAGGTAATCCCTCAAGCCAATTAAACGTCCCCAGGGGGATTTGAACCCCCGTTACCGCCGTGAAAGGGCGATGTCCTAGGCCGGGCTAGACGATGGGGACATCAGATAAGCAAATTTCAATATACGAGGTAAACAAGTTCTCTGTCAATAGGAAGAGCCTAAAATTGTAAAGATTTGCTGAGTAGGGATAGGTCCCTCCCTTAAAACCTTCGGCGTTTCTTCTGATATGTCCACAATGGTCGAGGATCTTCGATAAAGGGTCTCTCCCTGATCCAAAATTAAATCGACCCTTTCCAGTCCTTCCCCCAGTTGTTGGAGCACTTCTTCTACGGTAAAAGGGGATTCCTTCCCGGAACTGTTGGCACTGGTAGCGGTAATAGGTACCCCGGCGACCGCTACCAATTGCAGAACCAGCTTATTTCCTGGCATCCGTAATCCGATTTTTCCGGTTCCACTAACCAGCAAGTCCGGAACGATTTCCTTTTTTTTAAGAATGAGGGTGAGCGGTCCCGGTAGAAGTTCCCGAAACAACTTTTCCGCCTTTTCATTCCAGACAGCCAACCGCTGAGCCATCTCCTTATCCGATACGACCAGGTGAATCGGTTTATTGAAGGAACGTCCTTTAATTTCAAAAATTTTTCGGATAACCTCTTCACGAAGACCATCCCCTCCCAGCAAATACCCCGTATCAGTAGGGCAGACTACAATTCCTCCCTTTCGTAGGATCTCTGCAGCTTCCTGAAGGATCTGAGGGTCCAAACCATATCGGCAATCTTTTATAGGAGGTTGTCGGATCATGGATAATTCTTAAAACTCTAGATTGGCTTTGGCACTCAAGTCCAGGCCACTCCGTACTCCTTTTTTAAAGAGATGATATCCGAGTCCGGCTATAATGGCGGCATTATCTGTACACAAAGCCAGGCTGGGATAAACCACTTTTAAACCCAACTCGCGTCCTTTCTCGGACAAGGTTTTCCGTAACAGGCTGTTGGCAGCGACCCCTCCGGATAAAGTGACGGTAGAAACCTGTTTTTCTTCACTGGCTTTCAAGAGTTTTGCAACCAGTACATCCACCGCCGCCTGTTGAAAGCTGGCCAACAGGTCTTCCTCTCGAATCTCCTTACCCTGTGCTTTGGCTTCTCTAACAAAGTAAGTTACGGCTGTTTTTAACCCACTAAAACTGAAATTGTAATCTCCACTGTTCAAAAGAGGACGAGGAAAATCAATGGCTTTTGGATCCCCACTTTTGGCGAGTCGATCAATAATGGGGCCTCCAGGAAATCCCAGGTTCAAAAATTTAGCAATCTTATCGTAGGCTTCTCCTACCGCATCATCCAGGGTTCCACCAAGAACTTCGTGTTCTGTTGGAGATTTAATATAAACCAATAACGTATGCCCTCCCGACACCGTCAAATCCAGATGAGGTACCTCCAGATCCGGGTGTTCCATAAAATTCGCATAGGCGTGGGCCTCGATATGATTAACTCCGATCAACGGTTTACGACGTGCATAGGCTATAGCTTTGGCTGCCGAAAGTCCAACCAACAAAGATCCCACCAACCCGGGCTTATAGGTCACTGCAATAGCCTCCGGATCATCCAGGGTAATCCCAGCTTTCTTTAAGGCCTCATCAATAACATACAAAATCAACTCTACATGCTTCCGGGAAGCAATTTCTGGGACGATCCCCCCGTATTTTTGATGAAATTCGTTTTGAGAAGAGATGACATTGGAAAGGATCTTAACCCCGTCCTCTACGACCGCAGCCGCCGTATCATCACAAGATGATTCAATACCTAAAATTAACATAATGCTCTCACTTTATACGGGCACAAAAACACCGAGAAGAGGGGAGTGTGGGGTGTGGGGGTATGGAAGTATGAAAGTGGAAGTTCTAATTCCCACACTCCCATCCTCCTACACTCCTACCCCTCACACTTCTACATTCTTCGTGGAGATAAATAAACAGATCTAATTGATATAGTACTCCTTAATCTGAAAGAGAATATATAAAATAACCACAGATCCCAAAATAAAACCCATCAAACTAAAGGTTAAGATATTATAAATTCCACTTAACAGAGTGGCATAATAAACCAAATACCAGGATCTTTGCGTTCGCTTGAAAAGCCCGGGAAGGGCCATGATATTTAAAACCAGTGAGCTTCCTACAAAAATCAGGGTTGAAAAGTAATCAAACCCATAGCGAAAGCCCCGACTGGCTCCTCCTAAAAAGCTAAAAGGTAAAATCAACGCCCCGAGTCCAAAGGTAATTAACAGAACAGGTAATGAAAAGATAATGACCAGAATGGCAAGCCAGGGAGCAAAGTTAACAAAAAGCTCTTTCCAATCTGCAGGTAGCGAAGGAGCTTTTTTTACCAGATAAAGATCCAGCAGCTCTTCCAATCGTCGAAGATAAAATTTAAAATCTGATTGATTAAAAAAACCCATGTATAAATAGTAAAGTAGTCCTTAGTTCTTGTCAAGGATTCTACCAAAGTTGGTATCTGGATCCCTTTCAAACGAAAATTACCCTGTGATTTTTATGTTTGGTTGCGGCCCAAGGGGTCATGACCGTTTAGTAGATGGCTAAAAAAATCAATTGCCGGGGAAGCCATCCACTTTAGTTTACACAATTTTTTCGATACCCTGCACTTCCAACTCAAGTAATACCACATCAGGCTGTAAATTTTTAATTTGCCAGACTATGGTATTTAAACCAACTGAACCAGCCATAGGTGAAAACTTAGAACCTGTAGCAACTCGGGAAAAATGGCCGGTAACGGTAACCTGAATCCTCAGGTAGACTTGCACAAGTTTGGATAGGGAATATATTTATCCTAATTATTCGGTAAAGTTTTCTAAAAATGCAGGCTTACAAAGCCTAACCGGTTTAATAGATTTGCTCAATAGAAATGTTTGCGGCTGAATTTCTTGCGACCACCATGGCCCTTATTGGCCTTATTATTCTGGTGGCAGCCTTGTTGTCCGGGCTGACCGAGCGGAGTGGTCTATCCCAGGTAGTAATCTTTTTGATCTTAGGGGCCTCTATTGGGCCGGCGGGCTTAGACCTATTGAATCTTACCTTAAATTCACCGGAATTACGGGTGATTGCGACACTTAGTCTGGTACTGGTTCTGTTTACCGATGCCATTACCCTGGATATCCATGAAGTAAAAACCCATCGGGTCCTGGCGTTTCTGGTTTTGGGACCCGGAACATTGTTATCGGCGGTTCTGATTGCCTTTGCCGGCTGGGGATTGCTTGGCTTAACACCTGCTTCAGCTACTATTCTTGGAGCTGCGCTGGCTTCTACAGATCCTGTATTGCTTCGGGGTTTTTTGCGTCGCCGGGATCTTCCCAATGCGGTCCGTCTGGCGTTAAAGCTAGAAAGCGGTTTAAACGACGTTGTGCTCTTGCCGATTGTGCTTGTAGCAATGGTCTTTATTAACCCAGAAGCCACCCTTCATGCCATCGATTGGGCCCATCTGGGTCTCGATCTTTTCGTATTAGGACCGGGTGCCGGCGTTGCTGTCGGATTATTGGCCGTAGCGGCACTTGATTTAATAAGGCGACGCATCGGTGTACGACGTGATTATGAGTCCCTCTACTCATTGGGAGTGGCATTCACCGCTTATGGCGCTGCGGAAGCAGTTCATGGAAGTGGTTTCCTGGCCGCATTTGCTGCCGGAATGACGATTATTGTATTAGATGTTGAGCTTTGTGATTGCTTCCTGGAATACGGCGAAACCACGGCTGAAATGACCTTACTTTTCACCTTCGTGTTGTTCGGTAGTTCACTGATCTGGACCGGCTTTACCGTACTTAATGGAACTATACTACTCTTCGTGATGATTGCTCTGCTAGGACGACCGGCAATCTTCCTGGTTCTACTGGCACGTACAAGTTTAGATAGGCGGGAACGGTTTCTAACTTCCTGGTTTGGGCCGCGTGGACTTAGTTCTTTATTGATCGTTTTACTACCGGTCTTTACCGGTCTACCGGGAAGCGAAAGACTCTTCAGGATCTGCTGCCTGGTAGTCCTGGCGTCGGTTTTACTCCACACGGTTTCCTTCATGGTGTTAAACCATCGCTCCCATCGGGCAAAACCTAAACCAACCGTTGCCGTCAAAACCGGTCAGGCCGATCCATTACCTGTCCCATCTCCTGTTATAAAGGAACCCATTTCCTCTGCTACCTCTGAGAACAGGCCGATTCTGAATCCTCCTCTCCCCAACGATGCGACCCTATCTACCAATTCCATAACACCGGTAATTCCCCTTGATTCCAATAATCATCCCTATGCTGATACGAACAGATTAACCCCTTCAGACCGCATCTCTCTTGAAGACCTCCGTCAACTCTGGCGACTCGGTGCACCGGTAATCCTCCTCGATGTTCGAACCGAACGTACTTATAGAGAGAGTCCTTACCAGGCCCAAGGTGCTATACGAATGCCTCCGGACCATGTTGTGGAACGGGCCATTGAACTCGGTTTACCACGTCATGCCTGGTTGGTCGCTTACTGTGCCTGACATGGTGAAGCGACCAGTACCCGGGTGGTACGAGAACTTCGACAGGCAGGTTGGCCCTACGCTCGCAGTCTGATCGGTGGATGGGATGCCTGGCAGGCAGCCGGTTTACCTGTGGAATCAAAAGCAAATTCAAATCGAGAAGAAAGTAAGGTAGAATAAATTGGGATGACAAAGAGCGTAAAGGGGTATTTATTATAAAAGAAATAAGTCAACACCCGTTAAAATAGAAAATAAACGGCCAAGGGCCTTAATACTTAGGGTGAGAGGACAAAACGAAAACCGCGACTAAAAGGTAGGAGGAAATTATGAAACGTAAAGCATCTGCCATCTGGAAAGGGAGTCTTAAGGATGGTAAAGGAACTATCTCAACCGATAGTAGAGTCTTATCCGATACCCCTTATTCTTTCAGTACCCGTTTTGAAAATGGTCTCGGTACAAATCCTGAAGAACTCATTGCAGCAGCCCATGCAGGTTGTTTTTCCATGGCCCTTTCGGCTCAACTGGGAGAAGCAGGTATGGTTGCACAAAGCACTCATACCACTGCTACGGTTATGTTGGAAAAACTTGAAACCGGGTTTACTATTACGGCGGTTCATCTGGATGTAGTAGCGCAGATTCCGGGTGCTGACCGGGATGCCTTTGAAAAGGCAGCCCATAAAGCTAAAGAGGGATGTCCGGTATCCCGGGTTTTGAATGCAAAAATTACCATGGACACAAAGCTAGAGGCTTAAAAATCCGGGGTTTTATCTCGTTTTGGATCGGATAAAACTATCAGGATAAAGGAAGTAGGTGGGGATAAAAATCCTAGGATGAGTTTTATCTCAACTTTATCTCTGACAAGGAGGAAGATATGATCACATTTATTGTAAATGGAAAAGAACAAACCGTAGAGGTTATTCCTGGTACCCCTTTATTGTGGGTGCTGCGAGATAATCTCGGCTTAACCGGGACCAAGTTCGGCTGTGGCATGGCCCAATGCGGAGCCTGTACGGTACACGTAGATGGAAATGCCATTCGCTCCTGTATTACCCCTATAGAAGCCGTCTCGGGGAAAAAAGTTACCACCATTGAAGGACTGTCCCAGGATACCGGGCATCCCTTACAAAAAGCTTGGATTGCTCAAGACGTACCCCAATGTGGCTACTGCCAATCCGGCCAGATCATGGCGGCGGCGGCTCTACTGGCCCAAAATCCGAATCCTACCGATGCCGATATCGATGAGGCCATGTCCGGAAACATCTGTCGCTGTGGCACCTATCAACGAATTCGAAGTGCCATTCATCAAGCGGCCAAGATGATGAAGGAAGGAGGTCGATAAACCATGAATCAGCCTACAGGAATCACCCGGAGAGATTTTTTCAAAGTCGGTTTAGTTGCAGGGGGAGGATGGGTCTTAGGATTTTATCTTCCCAGAGGAGAAGGAGTTTGGAGTGAAGCAGCAACGGAATCGGCAACGACTTTTGCCCCCAATGCCTGGATCCGAATAACTCCCGACGGGACCGTGACAGTGATGCTTCATAAATCAGAAATGGGACAGGGGATTATGACATCGTTACCCATGTTGGTGGCCGAGGAGTTAGAGGCGGATTGGAAGACGATTCGACCTGAATTTGCTCCGGCTGATGAAGCCTACTTTACCTGGATCACTCCCACCTTTGGAGCTCAATTCACAGGAGGGAGTCGCAGTATTCGGGGATCCTGGGAAACCTTACTCAAAGCAGGAGCCGTAGCCCGGGAGATGTTGATAGCTGCAGCCGCCGAGACCTGGGGAGTAGAAGCCAAAACTTGTCGAGCTGAGAATGGAGAAGTGACCCATCCGGCCAGTGGAAAGCGGGCCTCTTATGGCTCTTTGGTCAGTAAAGCCGCTACAGTGCCTGTTCCTAAAGAAGTTACTCTGAAAGATCCTAAAGACTATAAGTTCATTGGCAAACGGATGCCCCGCGTGGATACTGTTTCCAAAGTCAATGGCAGTGCTGAGTTTGGCATTGATGTGAAAGTGCCCGGGATGTTGGTAGCCACAGTGTTAAGATGTCCGGTGTTTGGAGGGAAATTAGCCGGTTATGATGATTCTAAGACGAAGACCATCCCCGGAGTCAAGCAGGTGGTTCCTATATCCAGCGGAATTGCGGTGGTAGCAGGGGGGTACTGGCCTGCCAAGCTGGGATTGGAAGCTTTACAGGTGCAATGGGACGAAGGGGAACATGCCCAACTCAGCAGTGAGAAGATTCGGGAAGAGTTTAAGAAGGCCTCAGAGCAAGCCGGAGCAGTGGCCAGAAGGGAAGGAGATGCCTTGCATATGCTGGCAGTGGTAGGGAAGACGGTGGAAGCCGTGTATGAAGTTCCCTTTTTAGCCCATGCAACCATGGAACCGATGAATTGCACGGCGCATGTGCGGGAGGACGGATGTGACATTTGGGCTCCGACCCAGGCCCAGACGGGAACCCAACAAACAGCAGCGAAAATCACAGGACTACCGGCTGAGTCGATCCGGGTCCATACCACCTTGTTAGGCGGAGGCTTTGGAAGACGATTTGAGATTGACTTTGTGGCAGATGCCGTGGAAATATCCAAGGCCGTGAAAGCCCCGGTGAAGGTAATCTGGTCACGGGAAGAGGATATGCGCCATGGTTTTTATCGTCCGGCAACGTACAATGTTTTGAAAGCCGGAATCGATGGAAAAGGGAACCTGGTGGCCTGGACCCATCGAATCGTAGGACCTTCGATTCTATCTCGGGTATTCCCCGATAGAATTAAAGATGGCATCGATAACAGTTCTGTAGAGGGGGCGGCGAATATTCCCTATTCCATTCCCCACATGTATGTAGATTATGTGATGAAAAATACAGGGGTTCCGGTTGGTTTTTGGCGTTCGGTGGGAAGTTCCCAGAATGCTTTTATTACAGAAAGTTTTATCGATGAAATAGCCGCAGCAGTTGGGAAAGATCCCTATGAATTTCGTCTGGAATTGCTGACCAAGGCTCCCCGTCATAAAAGGGTTTTAGAGTTAGCAGCCAGTAAAGCGGGATGGGGACAACCTTTACCGGAAGGGAGATATCGAGGAATTGCCGTAGCAGAGTCTTTTGGGAGTTTTGTGGCTGAGGTTGCAGAAGTATCTGTAGATAAAGGGGGTCAGGTGCGGGTTCATCGGGTGGTATGTGCCGTGGATTGTGGGAAGTATGTAAACCCGGATACCATTGAGGCCCAGATGCAGGGAGGAATTGTATACGGATTAACGGCTGCGTTGAAGGGAGAAATTACCATCGAGAATGGGCGGGTGAAGCAGAGCAACTTCCATGACTACGAGATGTTACGGATGGAAGAAATGCCGGTGATAGAAGTTTACCTTGTGGAGAGCCAGGAAGCCCCAGGAGGAATAGGAGAACCCGGAGTACCTCCCATTGCTCCTGCAGTAACCAATGCAATCTTTGCAGCGACCGGAAAGCGAATCCGCAAACTCCCAATTCGTGCGGAGGATCTGAAGAAAGCTTAACTATCTGAAAAAATCCTGGTTCTTCTATAAATTCAAGGTGAACAGGGGAGAAATCCGGAAACCATTTCTTCCAAGAACTCCCTTGAAAATCCTCAAGAGGTAACCGGACCGAAACCTCAGTCACCTGGATTGGGTGACTGAGGTTCCCAATCCTTTAGCCGAATCGATCTTCCCTTTTCACTCAACCCGGCTTTAGTAAAGCAAACTCTTAGCACAATCCGAGAGCAACTCGCGATTAAGCGAAGTATAAGTCGTCTGACCTTCTTTTCGTTTTTTAATTAATCCGGCTTCAGCCAAGATTTTGGAATGATGACAAAGTAAGGAATGACTGATATTGGCCTTTTCGGCAATCTCCGATCCGGTCATTTCAGTGTGGTCGGCCAGTATTTCTATGATTTGTAATCGTGTTGGATCCGAGAGGGCAGCAAGAATTTTTGCGCGATGCTCCCTTTCAGCTTTTTTGTCCATCTCATTTCTACTTATCATGATCTAATTTTATTCCTCCACCTTAGAGTTATACCACTATATATCCTTTACCTGATTTCTATCTCTAGAATAAAAAATAAGTGAAAGATTGTCAAATGATTAAATAATTAAACAGTTAATTAACCATGTAACAAAACCTTCCTCTTACCATACCTTGACGTAATGAAAATTTGAATCTTAACTTAAAAGAACTGGCAAAAAATATTTAAACCAGGACCATCTTATCCTGATTTAGAGTTTGAATCGGGAAGATGGTTGAGTCGTGTTTTTACAAACAAAATGGTTAAGGGTAGTTTAGGAAAGAAAGTAATAAAAAATAAAGGAGGAAACCATGTCACAGGCAGAATTAAAAAAGGCTCTCAATTCAACCCATGAATTGGAGATAACGGTTACCGGAAGAAAATCGGGTCGGGCGATCTCTCTGCCGGTATGGTTCGTTCATGAGAATAACAAGTTATATCTTTTGCCGGTCAAAGGATCTGATACGAACTGGTATAAGAATGTATTAAAAAAACCGACCATGCAGATTTCTGCCGGAGGAATTAAAATTTCTGTGGAAGCCAAACCGGTTACCGACGTAGCCAGGGTTAAGGAAATTGCAGATAAATTCAGAGCCAAATACGGTACGGGAGAGGTCAAAAAGTACTACTCGAAGTTTGATGTGGGGGTTGAAATCGATCTCACTGCGTAGCAGGAAAAGTTTATAAATCCTGCCAAAAATTTAAATAGTTAAATAACTACTTGACTGTTAAAGAAAACATCCTATATTACACTCATGATAAAGTTGTCACCTTATCTCTAATTAAGGTAAGCAATAATCCATTGAAAGGATCATCAGAGCGTAAGTGCTGGAGAAACCTTTATTCCTTCCATAACTTAATCCTATTAAACTCCGCATCATGGTTTGCACTTTGCGTATCTGGGGTTAGAGAAAAGTAACTTATGTGGATTGTTCGACTTGCGCTACGTCGCCCTTATACCTTCATTGTCATGGCTCTGCTTATTATACTGCTGGGCATTGTAACCATAACCCGCATGCCCACGGATATTTTGCCTGAGATTAACATTCCTATTGTGAGTGTAATCTGGAGCTATGCCGGCATGGCACCAGAGGAAATGGAAAAACGAGTGGTAACCTTTAGTGAGCGCTCCTTTACGACTACGGTTAATGACATCGAACATATTGAATCCCAATCCATGAACGGTGTGAGCGTTATCAAGGTATTCTTTCATCCCAGGGCCAAAATTGAAGCCGCAGTCGCTCAAATGACTTCCATTTCACAAACGGTCTTACGGGTAATGCCCCCCGGTATGCAACCACCTTTGATTATCCGATACAGTGCTTCGAATGTGCCTATTCTGCAAATTGGAGTCGGAAGCAAAACGTTGTCAGAGCAGCAACTTTATGATTATGGATTTAACTTTATTCGTACCCAGTTGGCGACTGTTCAAGGGGCTTCGGTTCCTCTCCCTTATGGAGGTAAGCCCCGACAGATCATGGTGGATATAGACCCCCAGGCCCTTATGGCTAAGGGTCTTTCTGCTATGGATGTTGTAGCTGCCATCAATGCGCAAAATCTGATTATGCCTGCCGGGAATGCAAAAATGGGGGAACGCGAGTATAGCATTCGGCTTAACAGTAGTCCAGAGGTGGTCGATGCCCTCAACAATTTGCCGATCAAGCAAGTTAACGGCGCCACTATTTATATTCGCGATGTAGCCCAGGTGCGGGATGGTTTTGCCGTACAAACCAATATTGTAAATCAGAACGGGCGACGATCTTCCCTCCTTACCATTCTAAAAAGTGGAGGAGCTTCAACCCTGGATATTGTAAATCGGGTTAAGCAAAGACTCCCCAGCATTCAGGCAACCCTGCCCCCTGAACTGGAGTTAAAATATCTCTTTGACCAATCCATTTTTGTACGGGCTGCTATCGATGCCGTTGTCAAAGAAGCGATTATTGCTGCTTGCCTGACGGCTTTGATGATCCTTTTATTTCTCGGTAGCTGGCGAAGTACTCTTGTTGTAGCCATTTCAATCCCCCTCTCGATTTTATGCTCTATTATTGTACTGAGTTTTCTTGGTCAGACCCTCAACATCATGACCTTAGGTGGACTTGCCCTGGCCGTCGGGATTTTAGTGGATGACGCAACAGTTGAGATTGAAAACATCCACCGTAATCTAAGGCAACGCAAGCCTCTTATCCAGGCCATCCTGGATGGGGCCCAACAGATTGCAACGCCGGCGTTTGTCTCGACGTTATCCATTTGTATTGTCTTTGTACCGGTATTTTTCCTGACAGGTGCTATTCAATCGCTATTTACCCCTTT
Organism: bacterium; assembly: GCA_030550175.1. Taxonomy (GTDB): domain Bacteria; phylum Moduliflexota; class Moduliflexia; order Moduliflexales; family JAUQPW01; genus JAUQPW01. The sequence goes on along the minus strand of JAUQPW010000062.1, from coordinate 17,262 downwards.
GGCTATGGCCGTGGTTTTTGCCATGCTGGCCTCCTACTTACTTTCACGGACTCTGGTACCCACCCTGGTGAAGTACCTGCTTCCCGGAGAATTGCGCCATCATCAGATCGAGAGTGACAATGGACATCCGACCACTTCCCGTAATCTTATCTGGAGACTCCACTATGCATTTAACCGCCAATTTGAGAAGTTTCGCAATGGATATTGGAACAGCCTCGCCTGGACCCTGAGTCACCGGCTGGTGGTTTTTATTTTGTTTATTACTTTTTTTGTAAGTTCTATGGCTTTGATTCCATTCATCGGGCAAGACTTTTTCCCAAAAGTCGATGCAGGTCAGTTCCGTCTGCATGTAAGAGCCCCTACCGGGACACGAATCGAGGAGACCGAACGTATTTTCCACCAGGTTGAGAATACCATTCGGGATGTCATCCCGGCCGATGAGTTGGAACTCATTCTCGATAATATCGGTTTACCGGTGGGTGGGGTTAATCTGGCCTTTAGCGATACCGCCACCGTAGGCCCCAGTGATGGGGAAATTTTGGTTGCACTCAAAAGCCATCGACATGGCCCAACCGATGAATATATCAAACAGTTGCGTCAGAGACTTAGAAAGGAGTTTCCCCATCTGACTTTCTTTTTCCAACCTTCTGATATTGTCACCCAGATTCTGAACTTTGGTTTACCGGCACCCATTGATATTCAGGTGGTTGGTCGTAACCCCAAAAACTATGAAATTGCCAAACAAATTGAAGCTCGAGTCGCCAATATTCCAGGTGCAGTGGATGTACATCTCCATCAAATCGTGGATGCACCGGAGCTGCGGGTTAATGTAGATCGGACCCGAGCTGCTCAAATAGGGCTCACCCAGCGGGATGTGGCAAATAATTTACTCATCTCTTTAAGCTCAAGTAGTCTGGTATCTCCAAACTTTTGGTTAAGTCCTCAAAGTGGCGTAACGTATACCGTGGCCGTGCAGATCCCTCAGTATAAAATGGATTCTATGGATGCCCTTCAGGCTACTCCCATCACTACAACCGGTCAGAACTCCCCTCAACTTCTCAGCAATCTGGCTACCGTGGAGCGACGCAAATCGGTTGCAGTGATAAATCATTACAATGTACAACCGGTTTTTGATATTTATGCCAATGTTCAAGATCGAGATCTGGGGAGTGTTGCCCGTGAGATCGATCAGATTATCGAAGAATTTAAACCCAAGCTTCCAACCGGTAGTTTCCTGGTGGTACGCGGCCAGGTGGAGAGTATGAGATCCGCATTTTTAGGTCTGGCTGGAGGGGTGTTATTTGCCATTATACTGGTTTATTGCCTAATGGTCATAAACTTTCAATCCTGGCTTGATCCCTTCATTATTATCATGGCGTTACCGGGTGCCCTTTCGGGTATCCTGTGGATGCTATTTGTTACCCAAACCACCTTTAATGTCCCTTCTTTAATGGGAGCCATGATGAGCATTGGGGTTGCAACGGCCAATAGTATTCTGCTGGTAACCTTTGCCAATGAGCAACGGCAGGCCGGAAAAGATGCCGTTCAAGCCGCTTTAGCTGCCGGATATACGCGACTTCGTCCGGTTTTGATGACGGCCCTGGCTATGATCATCGGGATGTTACCCATGTCCCTGGGTCTCGGTGAAGGTGGGGAACAGAATGCGCCCCTGGGTCGAGCGGTCATTGGCGGGCTGACGGTCGCTACCTTCGCGACCCTTTTCTTTGTACCCATCGTTTATAGCATCCTGCGGCGTAAACAACCTCGTCACGTCGATATAGAGGAATTAGCTTTATATAGAGAGAAGACTTCAACCCTGGATAGGAGTCCTCAATTAAATTAGCAAAGAAATGGTAATGGCTTTAGCCTTCTCCAAATGGAAGAATAACTAAAGTCGTTACCATCATAGGCTGATAGGAAACAAATCCTTATGGATTCTAAACTCCATGAATCTTTACAGTTACCTATAAACTCGACATCGGAGTCCCATTCTGAGATCTCACCCATAGATACCCAACAACTTCAGGCACCGTATATTCTGGAAGAACCGGTCCCTGAAGTGGGTAAACGCGGCGGTTTGTCCCGTTTTCTTCTGGTTGTCGCTATAATAGCGATGACATTGGCAGGTTTATTGACCTTAGGTATTTTACCCAGAATGCACCGACAGGCCGAGTTAACGGCCGCCGTAGAGGCTTTAAAAACCGACGTTCCTATTGTTAGCGTAGTTACAGCTCAACAGGCTCCCGCAACAGTAGATTTAGTCCTACCCGGTAACATTCAAGCCAGCCAGGAAACCCCCATTTATGCCAGAGCTACCGGATATTTAAAGAAAAGGTTTGTAGACATTGGGGACCGGGTCCAGGCAGGTCAACTGCTTGCTGAGATTGAATCCCCGGAGGTGGATCAGGATTTAGCCCAGGCTCGGGCGAATTTAGCCCAGGCTAAGGCAGCGTTGCAACAAGAACGTGCAAACCTGCAACAAGAACGTGCAAAGTTACAACAGGCCCAAGCTGCTTTAGAATTTTCCCGTAAAACCCTTCAACGCTGGAAACAACTCGGGCAGCAAGCCCTGGTATCCTATCAAGAAGTCGATGAAAAACAGGCTGCCTTTGATGCTGCTCAAGCCAATGCCGAGGCAGCCCAGGCCACTATCCATGCAGCCCAGGCGAATGTGAATGCAGCCCAGGCTCGCGTGGATGCCAGCCAGGCTAGTGTCCAGCGTCTCTTGACATTACAATCTTTTCAAAAAGTAACGGCTCCCTTTGCCGGAACCATTACGGCCCGTTATGTAGATGTGGGAGCCCTGATTACGGTAGGTACCGGTACGAATAATCAGGCCCTGTTTAAGATTGCACAAAGCGACGTTTTACGGATTTATGTAAATGTGCCACAAACTTTTGTAAATGCCATTCAACCCAATCAACCTGCACAGATCTCGGTGCAGGAATTCCCGCAAAAGACCTTTACAGGTAAGGTGGTCAGTACGGCCGGTGCCCTGGACCCAACCTCCCGTACGTTGCTCACAGAAGTACGAGTAACCAATGAAGATAACCTGCTTCTACCGGGGATGTATGCGCAGGTTAAGTTTACGATCACCCGCTCTAATCCTCCGGTCTTGGTACCCGGTAATGCCTTGGTGATTCGCCCGGAAGGTACCCATGTCGCCACCGTTACCAAAGATCAGACCGTGCATTACCAAAAAGTCACCATAGGACGGGACTATGGAACTCAGTTGGAAATTATTTCTGGCCTTGGAGCCAATGAAACGGTCATTTTAGACGCAACCGATGACCTGCAAGAAGGCATGAAGGTACAGGCTGTAGCCCTCAAAAAAGAGGAAAAGAAATGAGTTAGAAAGAGTCGAACCGGTTTTCAATGAACCGAGGAGGATGATAAAAACATCGGCAGGGAGATTGAAAATAAAGCTGGAAAGTGGTAAACCCCTGGATAAGGGTCTGTAGGTGGTTTTGAGATAAAGAAAGGAGCAGAATCATGGAAAAACGGACCCTCGGAAAAACCGGGATGCAGGTCAGTATCCTTGGCTTTGGCGGATCTGAAATTGGTTATGATAATGTTCCCCATTGGGATAGCCCTGCGATTCACCCTCAGTGTAGAAGGGGTCGCAACGGCCATTGTGGGCACCACCAAGCCCGAGCGCTGGCATCAAAATGCAGAGTTACTGGCCGCCGGACTCCTGGACCCAAAACAATTCGAAGCAATCCGTACACGCTGGAAAGCCATCGCCAAACCCCACTGGATTGGACAGGGGTAAGAGGTTCGTTGGTCCTTCAATACCATCTGGAAGGTTAACAGAATTCCCCTGACCTTTCTTGTAAAGGGGAGAGTCAGGGAAGAGGGGAATGGAAATAGAAAAACAAACACAACGCCTTTATCTAAAGGGTCTTAACGTTTCCCGTTCAGGAAACTGGTTACGTGCTCTCCAATACTTCCAACAATGCCTGGAGATCGATCCTGATTTCTCTCCGGCACATTATGAGATCGGCACGTTATATTATAAGAACGGTCATTGGGAACAGGCTCTTTCCCATTTAACAAAGGCTGTAGAGCTGAACGGGCAGAATATTCAGTATCACTTTGCCCTGGCCAACGTTTACCTGGCGCTCAATCAACCTGCACAAGCTTTAGGAATTTACAGAAAACTGGAAAAAATGAATTCAGAGGCCAGTCCGGCTCTCTATTTAAATATGGGAATTGCCTATAAAGCCATGTCAGATTTTGAACGGGCTAAGGAGTGTTTTCATCGGTCTATTCAGTTAGCCCCTCAAAGTCCAGAAGCTTTGGATCATCTCGGGCGACTTTATCTGGAGCAAGGCCAGAATGAAGAAGCTAAAGTGGTGTTCCAGAAGCTGGTTAAGTTAAATCCCAACTACCTGGGAGCTCACCAGGCACTGGGATATCTGTACGCCAAAGAATCGAACTGGCAAAAGGCCATCGATGAATGGAATTTAATTCTGGCCTTTCAACCCCATCGAGAAGATCTTCTGTATCAAATCAGCAAGGCTCAAATCAGGCTCAATCAACCCGATAAAGCCGTCAAAACTCTTCGACGCATCCTGAATATCTATCCAGATCATCTCTCCGTCCGGCTAGAAATGATTACTCTGCTCATCAGCATGGAGAAGTGGGAGGAAGTTCGGTTGGAATTAGAGTATGCTAAAAAACTCGATCCGAAAAATCCAACTTTACAACAACTGCTTCAAGAAGTAAGAATCAGAAATAAAGCTCCTTCTCAAAAAGAGGAATAACCTTGTTCATTTGTACCCGGGCAAGTCCTAGATTCAATTCTTTAGTTTCTGCAGTAAACGCTAAGAAATACTTATCTCCGATCAATCGAATAATAATGGTGGCTTGCTCCATCATAAAGATAAGCTCCTGAGGTTTTCCTATTCCCAGGCTATCAGAGGTTTTTTTCGCTAAAGAAACCATGGAAGCCAGTTCTGCATCTGCAACGGCAAGGTCAAAGTCTGGATTGGTATTAAAAGAGGCTATTCCGATCCCGTCCTCTCCCGTAACCCCTGCAGCCATACCTCCAGGCGTCGTTGTAACCAGGTATTTAAGCTTTTCTTCATAACTAAATCCCGATAATCCCAATTCTCCTGCCTCTTCCTCAACTTTACCGTTCTTCGACAGGCTTAAAGTAGAACTTTGAGATAAGCCCGGGCCGGAGTCTAAAGTTCGTTGAGGGGAAGTTTCTCCGGTGACCGGTTTGGAGGATCTACCCTCGAGTTGGGCCATTAAGGTGGCCAGGTCTTGTCCCTCTCTGGAAAGTTTTGGTGGAGTATCCCCTCGTTCCAGTTGGGACATGGCTGAAGCCAGGTCGTAACCCCCTTTACTTTGGGATTTTTTAGTTTCTCTCTCCACCTGATCAAACAGGTCCGGCTCTGGCTCCGTTTCTGATATCTCTGCAAATTCTCCCTCGTCTGTCACCAACTCCTCTCCTTCTTCGACGGCTTCCAGATCATCGGCAGATAATTCTGCAACCTCCTCTCCTTCTTCTGCTTCTTCAATTTCCCCTTCATCCAGAGAATCTTCATCGATCCCGGCCTCCATGTCCCGCAATTTACGCTTCCAAATTTTCCCGGTAGCCGTCTTAGGAAGTTCATCCAGGATTTCTACCGAACGGGGAGCTTTAAAAGCTGCCAACTTTTCTCGGCAAAAAGCAAGTAACTTTTGTTCCTCAAGCCTGGCACCCGGCTTAGGAACAACAAAGGCTTTGGGTATTTCCCCTTTCACAGGATCTGGAATACCAATTACGGCAACTTCTAAAACCCCGGGGTAGGTCGAGAGGATTTCTTCTATTTCCCGAGGATATACGTTTTCACCCCCTACAATAATCATATCCTTCTTGCGATCTACAATGTAAACATATCCTTCTGAGTCCATGCGACCCATATCCCCGGTATAAAGCCAACCATCGCGAATCGCTTTACGGGTTGCTTCCGGATCTTTATAATACCCTTTCATAACATTCATACCCCGGACGATAATTTCCCCTACTTCACCGGGAGGAACTTCCTGACCTTTCTCATCCACGAGTTTCCACTCGACCCGGGAGACAACCTTACCGATAGATCCGATTTTCCGCTTATGGAGAGGATTTACCGAAACCAGGGGAGAGGTTTCTGAAAGGCCATAGCCTTCATAGATCTTGGCCGGAAACTTAGATTCAAACTTCTCTACAATGGCTTTGGTTAAAGGAGCACCGCCACAGAAGCAAAGTCGTAAGGAACTCAGATCGTATCGACTTAAATTAGGCATGTTTGCCAGGATGGCATACATGGTGGGAACACCTACAAATATGGTTACCTTCTCGTCTTGAATCGTCTGAAGAACCGGTTGAGGAAGGAAATGATCCAGAATGACCAGGGTCATTCCCCCAAAAATAGGGGTTAAAACCGTTCCGGTAACGGCCAGGGCGTGAAACATAGGAACACAACAAAGGGGGATATCCTTTCGGCTTGCATTGAGTGCATTACCAATGGCTACCACATTGGTTAGAAGATTGACATGGGTCAACATGGCCCCCTTTGGAAGACCGGTTGTACCGGAAGTATAATAAATGGCTGCAATATCCTCTAATCCAATATCGGGTTTGTAATTCTCACCGGACTCCTGTTCCAGGATCTCGGAAAACGAGAGGTAATCCCCTTCATCACTTAAACTAATCACTTCTTTCAGTTGAGGAAGTTTAGGTAGGATGAGACTCAAGAGCTGGTCATAAGGAGGGCCTGTGATAATAATCTTACTATCTGAGTGATCAATAATATAGGCCAGTTCATCTCCCTTCAAAAGGATATTCAGGGGAACAACTGCCGCCCCGGATTTAAAAACCCCAAACATGCTGATGACAAACTCCGTGCAGTTGGGTAATAATATCCCGACTTTGTCTTCCCCGGCTTTTATTCCAAGAGCTACCAAAGCCCTGGCCAGTTTATTGGCCCTCGCATTTAACTCACGATATGAAATACGCAGACCTTTATAGACCAACGCAGTTTTATCTGGAAATTGACCTGCACTTCGCTCTAGCATCTCACCTAATGTCATACAGGACCACCTCCCCTTCACGGATTTACATTCTTCCCAAAGTCTATCAGAAAAATATTTCTAACATAGCTTAAAAAATTTGCAAGTAAAAAATTTACCTCCCATATTTTTTATAGTCTATAGGATCCTGAGGAATCAGGAATATTTCCTAACCATTTAATGTGAAAATGCTCCTGACTCATCGCGGTGTAAGGGTGAGGGTAACCCCATACGCATCAAGCTCAGAAAGGGAAAAGCCTTCTTTTCGGCCTGAACACCTACCTTCCCCCATAGACGCCGGGATAAGCTGAAAAGCCCCGTCAGGGGCGAATGGTTGGTAGCCCTCGACGCGAGTCGGGGGATTCAGGATTCAGAATTTTTTCAGGCTCCTTAGCCACATCCTGTTAAACAGGTCGCCCCGCCGGGGTTAACCTTCTTATCCTGGCGCGTATGGGAATTAGGGATATCCAGATCCCATGCCTGGTCCTTAACCTGATGCCCAGGGGGCAACCCTAAAGAACTATCCCTACGGTTTATACAAGTTTTCAAAGGGGGAATGGTATAACCCATAAGAGGAGAGAGAAGGATGAATTTTCTGACTCTAAAAGGCATAAACATACTTTACTCTGTTCGGGAAGGAAGTCAAAAAAAAGATTTACCTGCTCTGGTGTTCATCCATGGGGCCGGTGGGGATTCTACCGTGTGGCTGAATCAGTTGAATTATTTCAAAGAAAAAACCGACATTTATATACCTGAACTCCCGGGACATGGCCAATCCAGGGGCTCCGGTGCAACTTCCATTACAGAATATGTAGAAATCGTAAAAAATCTCTTAGATGCTTTAGATCTTGCCTCTATAACGCTGGTCGGTCATTCCATGGGAGGTGCCATTACCCAGCACTTAGCCTTATCCTATCCAGATCGATTTAAAAGTATCGTTTTGGTAAGTACCGGCGCCAGGCTTCGGGTTTCCCCGGAAATTCTAAATCGAATTAAAGACCATTTTCAGGAAGTTGTGGTAACAATCTGTGATTACGGCTTTGGACCCGAAGCCCCAACAGATCTTATCATCCAGACCCAGGAGCAGCTCCTGCGAAATTCCCCTGAGGTACTTTATGGAGACTTTGCCGCCTGTAATCGGTTTGACTTGATGGAAAAGGTTCACCATATTACCCTTCCGACGCTTATCCTGTGTGGGAAGGTAGATCGTTTAACCCCGGTTAAATATTCCCGGTATCTCCACGAGCAGATATCGGTCTCTTCTCTGAAACTTATAGAAGGTGCCGGGCATATGGTGATGTTGGAAAAACCTGACGAGTTCAATCGGGAGTTGGAGGTATTTATAAAGCGTTCAGTAAGGACAATATAAAAACTCCTCGGAAATCAGAATTTGGAATAAACTTCTTAAGAGGACCTTAAGAAGATATCTTGTCGTGGGGGGCCGATGAGAGAGTCGGCATCCTTTCTTCCTATTTTTTTCTATCCCGTTTTACCTGAAATGACAGGCTGATGGATGGCCATTTTTATTCTCCAGCTTAGGTTCGATTTCTACGCATTCGGGAGCTTTCAATTGGGCATACAAGGGGCATCGAGTATGAAAACGGCAGCCGGAAGGAGGATTAATGGGACTGGGAACGTCCCCGGAAAGGATAATCCGTTCTTTTTTCTTTCTCGGATCAGGGACAGGAATAGCCGAGAGTAAAGCCTGCGTATAAGGATGAAGAGGATTTTTATAAATTTCTTCGGATTTGGCAATCTCAACGATTTTTCCCAGGTACATGACGGCCACCCGGTCACTGATATACTCCACCATACGCAGGTCGTGGGCGATGAGGAGATAGGTCAGACCAAATTCTTCCTGGAGGTCCTGAAGCAGGTTAATGACCTGGGCTTGAATTGAAACATCCAGGGCCGATACCGGTTCATCTGCGATGATAAGCTTGGGATTCAAAGCCAGGGCTCGGGCAATTCCAATACGTTGACGCTGCCCTCCGCTAAATTCATGGGGATATCGCTTGAGGTGTTCAGGCCTTAACCCAACCTTGCGAAGAAGGGAAGCCACCCGATCTTGAAGTTCGGTTCCTTTTGCAACTTTATGAATTTTAAGGGGTTCTCCGACGATTTTCTCAACCGTCATGCGAGGGTTTAAAGAAGCATAAGGATCCTGGAAAATGATCTGCATATGGCGACGAAGCATTCGCATTTCCTTTTTTCCCAGGGAAAATATATTAACCCCTTCAAACCAGGCTTCTCCGGCTGTTGGTTCAATAAGGCGAAGAATTACACGGCCGGTGGTTGACTTCCCGCACCCACTTTCCCCTACCAGTCCTAAGGTTTCACCCCGTGACAAATTAAAACTAATATCGTCCACGGCATAGACATATCCAATGGTTTTCGAGAGAATCCCTCCCTTGATGGGAAAGTATTTTTTTAAATTTTTTACTACCAATAAATCATTTGACATAGGGGGTGTAAAACGTAAAACCTAAAAAGTAGGACGTTGATTTACGTTTTATGCATTACGTTTGTTAATACAACCAGCAACTGACTTTATGCCCAGGTTTAACTTCTTTAAGTTTAGGGGTTTCTTTACGACAGATATCCATTACTTTAGGGCATCGCGGATTAAACGAACAACCCGGAGGAAGCTCGGTTAAACTGGGGACAATGCCTGGGATCTCCTGGAGTCGGGTTTCTTTCGTCATGCCTAAATCCGGTCGTGGAATCGAGCGGAGTAGGCCCTGGGTGTAAGGGTGTTTTGGATCTTCGAAAAGCGTATAAACATCAGCCTCTTCGACCACTTTTCCTGCATACATAACCACAACCCGAGCGGCTGTTTCAGCGATAATTCCCAGGTCATGGGTGATCAGTATAACGGCCATACCTAATTCCCGCTTCAAATTATTGATTAAATCCAGAATCTGGGCCTGAATTGTCACATCTAAGGCGGTAGTAGGTTCATCGGCAATTAAAAGGCTCGGGTTACAGGACAAAGCCATAGCGATCATGGCACGCTGGCGCATGCCCCCGCTGAGTTGATGGGGATATTCCTTAACACGTCTTTCAGGAGAGGGAATTCCAACGAGTTTAAGCATATCAACAGCCTTTTCAAGGGAAGCCTTTTTAGAGAGACCTTGATGGAGTTGAATGGCTTCTGCAATTTGATTTCCAATGGTAAAGACCGGGTTGAGGGAGGTCATAGGTTCTTGAAAAATCATGGAAATCTCGTTTCCCCTGATTTTTCGCATCTCCGAATTGGAAAGCTTGAGCAAATCCCGACCTTTAAAAATAATTTGACCATCAATAATCTTACCCGGTGGATCGGGAACCAGCCTTAAAATAGAGAGAGCCGTTACACTCTTTCCACAGCCAGATTCCCCAACAACTCCTAGAGTTTCTCCTTTATGGATCTCCAGGTCCACCCCATCGACAGCCTTAGCAACCCCTTCATCGGTAAAAAAATAGGTATGTAAATTGACGACTTTGAGTAAGGGTTCTGTTACCACCGTGCTCCTTAGTTTCTAACCGTGTTAACCTATGCCCATTCATGAGCAGCTACAGGATTCGTTTTTATCTACGAATCACATACTGTAAAACAGGTTAGCAAATGATGTGTATAACTGCTTAGGAGTCAAAAACCAGAATTCAAGATAAAAACGATAAAATTCTAGCTTCATGGAACATCTTTCTCTTCCAACTCCAGACCCTTCATTCCCGCCTGATATCTTGGGTTTATCATACATTACATGGGGACTTCCCTATCTGTCAAGTTAAAATTCTAATTGGAAACGATCTCTTATACCGATTTCCTATTGAAATTCGATAGGAACGTAGGGGTATGTTGCAACGTGCCCTTACCATCCAGGGACAATTTCAAAATGAATAATTTGGTAGAAGCCTCATATTTTGTTTCTGGAAAAAACATTCCCTCAGGGTTGGGTTTTACAGGAGAGCTAATCGGATGAATTCAGAGTAAAGGCTTAGGCGAAAATCCTGAGTCTGAAAACTCCAAAAGTATAAATCGAAAGTTATCTATAGATTCAGGAGCCGGAGGAGCTTTGGGGACTTAATAAATCCCTTGACAAAACTTAAAAAATTTGCCAATTAATAGTATTAAAATTTTCTAGCCTTATTTAAGATCCAAAGTTATACATCTATCTTTTTATCTTTTCAAAGCTTAAACATAAAGTGACAGATTAACTCATTCTAAAAAAATCTTACTTCCAGTTAAGCCTATGAACTCTGAATCGGTATCTGATTCTCGGTTGTTGTTTATTTTAACCCTTGTATCCCTGATTTTTATCGTACTCTTTTTAAGATTATGGTATATTCAGATTCTTCAAGGAGAGAAGTTTCTCACACTTTCCGAAGAAAATAGAATTCGACTGGTTCGGGTTAAAGCTCCCAGGGGTCTTTTTCTTGATACCAACGGACAGGTTCTGGTTAAAAGTAGACCGAGTTTTAATGTTTTTATTATACCCGAGGATGCCAAGGATCTAACTTATATAGCCAGGCAACTTGCAGAGTTGCTTTCCATTTCCGAGAAGGACATTATTACCAAGGTAAAAAAATCCCAGCGTCCCAAATTCGAACCGGTCTTAATCCAGAGGGATATTCCTATAAGTAAAGTTGCTTATCTGGAGGAGCATAAGATGAGTTTACCCGGGGTTACGGTAGAGGTTGAACCGTTACGATATAACATTTACGGCAGTCTGGCCAGTCATGTTTTAGGTTATTTAGGAGAGATCAATGAAGAGCAGTTGAAGGACCAGGTTTCCTATCCCGGACGACGATTGGGGGATTTGATCGGTCAATACGGTTTAGAGCGGTCCATGGAAGGGTTTTTAATGGGAGAAGATGGGGGAAAGCAGGTGGAGGTGAATGCCAGTGGACGAGAGTTGCGGGTCCTCAGCCAGAAGGATCAGAAACCCGGGCATAATATTGTACTGACCATTGATCTTCATATTCAGAGCCTGGTGGAAGAGGCCTTCAAAGATAAAACAGGTGCTGTGATTGTGATGGATCCCAAGACGGGGCATATCCTGGCCCTGTTCAGTAGTCCTTCCTTTAATCCGAATTTATTTGCCGGAGGTATTTCGGCGGCAGATTGGAAGAGCCTGGTTGAAAATCCTTATCATCCCCTCCAAAATCGGGCTATTCAAGCAACCTATGCACCCGGTTCCACCTTTAAAATGATTACCGCTTCGACCGGTTTGGAAAAAGGAGTCATTAATCGAAATAGTACGTTCTTCTGTGGCGGCTCGGTAAGAATCGGTAATAACGTGAAGCGATGCTGGAAGGCGGGAGGTCATGGAAATGTAACGGTCATCGACGCTCTGAAACAATCCTGCAACGGTTATTTTTACAAGTTGAGTGAAAAGTTAGGGATCTCGGATCTGGCTAAATTTGCCATGAGTTATGGATTGGGTCGAAAAACAGGAATCAATCTTCCCAATGAGGAGCCCGGCCTTATTCCCACAGAGGAGTGGAAACGAAAAACCCTGGGGGAGAAGTGGTATCCATCGGAAACGGCAGATGCAGCCATTGGTCAGGGGTTTGTTTCGGTCACTCCACTTCAGTTGGTTAACGTAGTCTCTGCCATTGCCAATGGGGGAACTTTATACAAACCGATGTTAGTTAAAGAGATCCGAGACAGTAATGATCGGGTGGTAAAAGTATTTAAGCCGGAAATTATTCGGAAAATCCCAATAAAAGAAGAGAACTTGAAGATTATCCGTAGAGGCATGTGGGCCGTGGTGAATGAAGAACATGGTACGGGATCAAAAGCCCGGATAGAAGGATTAGATATTGCCGGTAAAACCGGCACGGCTCAGGTGATTAAATTAAAGAGTAAAATTAAGCCTAAAATGCTACCAGAAAAATATCGCGATCACGCCTGGTTTGTCTCATTTGCTCCGGTAGATGATCCCAAAATTGCTATGGTTGTTTTTGTCGAGCATGGCTTAAAGGGTGGGGATGCAGCGGCACCCATCGCAAAAATTATCTACGAAGGGATCTTCAACAAAAACGGTGAATTAACCAGGCATATGCCAACCGAAGATCGAGGATCAAGGATGGAGAATCGAGGGTAGAAGATCGAGAATAAAAGATTGGGGATAAAAGAGGCGAATCCTCAATCTTTCCTCCTCGATCCTCTGGAATGTGTTTTTTTCTATTATCCGAAAAATAGACTGGTTACTTGTTGTAATAGTCTTTATCTTGCTTATTTTTAGTCTTCTTAATATTTATAGTGTAACTGCAGAAGATCAAGGTACGGAAAAAGTTCTCAGGCAATTGGTTTGGATCGGAATAGGGCTTATTATTTTGATTTCCATGACGATGGTGGACTATCACACCTTGAGTGCTTTTGCCTATCCCTTTTATTTCTTAATTCTGATTGCTTTAGTTACCGTTCTTGCCATAGGCCCTGTTGTTTCTGGATCTCAACGGTGGATCCGTTTTGGAGGTTTTTCCATCCAACCTTCAGAATTCGCCAAGCTGGCCATGATCCTGGTCCTAGCCCGCTACTTTTCCAATAAAAAGCGAGGAACGATCTCTTTTATTGATATAATCATTACGGGTATTTTGCTTTGTGTTCCTCTAGCTCTTATTTTAAAACAGCCAGATTTAGGAACCGCACTGGTTTTACTTCCTATTTATGTGGCCATTCTGTTTATCATGGGACTGGATTGGAAATACTTTCTCATTGCAGGGATCCTAGGGATCTGTGCTATGCCGTTGATGTGGCACCACCTTAAACCTTATCAAAAAAACAGGATCATTTCATTTATTAATCCCAATGCAGATCCTCTCGGCTCAGGTTATCATGTGATTCAATCAGAAATAGCCATCGGCTCCGGGGGTTTCTGGGGTAAGGGTTACATGCGAGGAAGCCAGACCCGGTTAAATTTTATCCCGGAGCAATTTACAGATTTTATATTTTCGGTGGTCGGAGAAGAGTGGGGATTTGTTGGAACGATCGGACTCCTTATTCTCTATTTTACCCTGATTTATCGAGGCTTGTACATTGCCTCCAAAGCCAGGGATCGATTAGGCGCGTTGATAGCTATAGGGGTTATAGCCATGCTGATGATGCACGTAACCGTTAACATCGGGATGTGTATCGGTATTATGCCGGTTACCGGAGTACCCCTACCTTTTATGAGCTACGGGGGATCTGCCATATTATCCAATCTGGCCGGGATAGGATTACTCTTAAACATCCAGATTCGGAGGTTTATGTTTTAAGTAATCCATTGCCTTCAGCCGTTGAGTTCTTTGTTGGTAGTTTACTGAAAGATATAACGGGGGTAACACCCTATCGGAGCCTTTAACTCAACCCAGGACGGGCAATGGATAACAGACAACAAACAAAATGAAGTTAAATCTTAAAGACAAAGTACGAGAGATCCTCCCCTTGGTTTCCAAACCTTCACAATATCTCGGTGGAGAGCTTAATGCCATCCATAAAAACTGGGAGGAGACTGATCTCAAAGTAGCCCTGTGTTTTCCGGATACTTATGAAATAGGGATGTCGCATATCGGCCTTAAAATCCTTTACCATATCCTGAATAAGCAGCCTGGAATTCTGGCCGAGCGAGTTTATGCTCCGTGGGTGGATATGGAGGCTGAAATGCGAGCACGGGGACTCCCTTTATTCAGCTTAGAATCCCATAAACCCTTAAATCAGTTTAATATTGTAGGCTTTACCCTACAATATGAGTTGAGTTATTCTAATATCCTAAATCTACTAGAGCTGGGCGGAGTCCCTCTTTTAGCTTCCCAACGGGGAGTGGACCATCCCCTGGTAATAGGAGGTGGTCCTTGTGCATTTAATCCGGAGCCCATTGCGGATTTCTTTGATGCCTTTGTAATTGGAGATGCGGAAGAGGTTATTTTGAAGCTGGCCAATACTTATCGGGATTGGAAGAAAAGCCGTGCCGACAAGGAAAGTCTGTTGTTGGCGCTCTCCCAAATTGAAGGGGTCTATGTTCCCGCTCTTTTCTCTGTGGAATATCATCCAAACGGAACAATTGCTGCCTTCCGTCCTAAAAGCCCACAGGTGGGAGAAGTCAGAAGGGCCCTCATTCCAGATCTGAACCTGGCAGACTATCCCATCGCTCCCGTAGTACCTTATTTCAAACCTATTCATGATCGGCTTGCCATCGAATTGACGAGGGGTTGTAGTGCCGGATGCCGCTTTTGCCAGGCAGGTTATATTTATCGTCCTACCCGGGAAAGAGATCCTAATAAAATCCTGGAGCTGTTCGCCCGGTCTCTGGAAAAGACCGGTTATGAAGAATTCTCTTTGTGTTCCCTGAGTGTAGGAGATTATAGCCAGATTACACCTCTTCTGACGGCTCTCATGAACCAGTGTGAGCGATCTAAAATTGCCGTATCCCTTCCTTCTCTAAGGGCCGGGACCTTAACTCTTGAAATGGCGGGCCAGGTGAGCAGAGGGGGACGTCAAACCGGCTTTACCATGGCACCAGAAGCAGGAAGCCAGCGTTTACGGGAGGTGATCAATAAGGGAATTTCTGAGGCCGAAATCCTTCGAAGCGCAGAAGATGTTTACCGATCGGGATGGGATTTAATTAAAGTTTACTTTATGATCGGACAACCTACCGAGACCTATGAAGATGTAGCCGCCATTGCAGATTTGGTATATAAGATTCAACAAACAGGTAAAAAGGTCGGGAAATCCGGAGCCCGAGTTCATGTGTGCGTCTCTTCCTTTGTCCCTAAACCCCATACTCCCTTCCAGTGGGAAGCTCAGGAAAGGGTGGAATCCTTGAGAGCAAAACAGGAATTCCTGAAATCTCGAATCAAACACCGAAATATCCAACTCGGGCTGCATGATGTAGAATCCAGCTATCTGGAGGGAGTTTTTTCCCGAGGGGATAGAAAATTGAGTAAAGCCCTGCTTATAGCCCATGAACTGGGATGCCGCTTCGATAGCTGGGGAAGTCAACTCGACTTCAAAAAGTGGATGATGGCCTTTGAACGGGCCGGAATAGATCCGGATTTCTATACTTACCGTGAACGAGCCGAAAATGAAATTTTACCCTGGGATTTCATTCAAACAGATATCAAAAAGAAGTTCTTCTTGCTTGAGAGGAAAAAAGCCTTCGCAGTCCGAACAACTCGCTATTGCAGGGTAGGTTGCCGATGCTGTGGAGTATGTAATGAGGAAATTACCGTCAAATTTCACCATACTGTCCCTATCTTGATGGAGGGAGCTCCGGTAGAGAATTGCTCCACAGATGCGAAAGAAAAGGATAGGGTGGTTAATAACTCCCTCAACGAAGTCGAGACCGGGCAGGATATAGCCTACCGTAAACAGAAGAATGAAAGACTCACAGATCTTCTTCCAGAAGCCTACGACCTGGATATAAATTCACTGGCTACGGCTCTCAAAACTCAACCCGTATCCTCAGACTCTGAGCCGCCTGTATGCCGACTACGGGCAGAGTTCTGGAAGAAAGGGGATCTAAGATTTCTTTCGCATCTGGAACTCGGCCGGGTTTTCCATCGGGCTCTTAATCGGGCTCAGATCCCTATAGCTTACTCTCAAGGTTATCATGCACACCCGTTGATATCCTTCGGACCTGCCCTACCGGTGGGATATGAAGGTTATCGGGAATTGGTGGATTTCTTTCTCAGGGAACCTGTTCAACCGGATACTTTCCAAGAGCTCTTAAATCGACATCTCCCGGAAGGTATTCAAATAAGGAAGGTCGATGTTATTCCTGTAAGGGCAAAGGCCATAACGGAAGTTGTAGAACAGGCTGTTTATCAGATTCAGATCCCCGTCGAACTTCTCGGAATAGAAGCACCTCATTCCTTACCTCTTCTTTTAGAACGTTGGAATCAGGTCCTTGAAACTTTTAAAGAAAGGAAAGAAATATGGATCATACGGGAGAAGGAGAAAAAGACCCAACGGGTAAATATCCGGTCCTCTATTTACTCCCTGGAATGGGTAGTACCTCCCTTCAATGGATTCAGAGCAGGCTCCTTCCATGAGCTTGGGATAAGTTCCTTCAACGGGCTCAGGATAAACCCTGAAGAATTTCTTGAGTTAAAACTGGTACTTAATAGGGGACAGAGGGTTATAGCAAAACCAACGGAAGTTCTTCAGGCCATATTTGGCTTTGACTCGGAGAAACTATCTAAAGTAAGAATTATAAGAACGGAAATTCGGTTGAATGAGTCAAAGCA
>JAUQPW010000061.1 GCA_030550175.1 bacterium | reverse complement strand
TAGGATCTGCAATCCTTCGCTATGAAGGGTTTAAAAGTCACGGTTTTAAAATTGTAGCCGCCATCGATATCGATACCAAGGGATCCGAGTACCAGCGTACTTTGAAAGACCAAGAACCGGCCGTTCCACTTTACCATATCACTGAGATGGAAGAAGTTATTAAAACTCAAGGTGTCCAAATCGGTATTTTAACCGTTCCTGAAGAGAGAGCTCAAGAAATAGCTAAAAACATGGCCGGTGCCGGAATCCGAGCCATCCTCAACTTTGTTCCGGTCCAACTCTTCCTTCCTCGATCTGTCAAAGTCCGGCATATAGACATGACCGCAGAACTCCAATGTCTCACTTACTTTCTATCCTCCCTGCAACAACAAACGGAAGATTACGACGTGAAGACCTAGAGACCTGAAGATACGGAGAGAAAATACTCGTTGTGCTCCCATGCTTCCCTATCTCCCCAATGTGACTGGAATCCGGGAAGTCAAATCCCTAATGATAGGCTGCTGTGGATATAGATAATTCCGGCGGCTATAGATAGGGTAGCCTGTCCGCTTCCTCTATAAAAATCTGTAGATTATCCTGGATTATCTTAAAAATTTTTAATTTGTTAAGGAGAAGGAAAATGAAAAGTTATCGCAAAGAGCTTTGGTTTAATACCCCAACCCGAGTTGCCTTTATCAATATCACCTCTCAGGTAGAGGAATGCGTCCGGGAAAGCGGCATTCAAGAAGGGCTGGTCTTAGTCAATCCTATGCACATTACCTCCTCTGTGTTTATTAACGACGATGAACCGGGATTACACCATGATTTTGCCAATTGGTTAGAGAAACTTGCTCCCCATGAACCTATCCAGCAGTATCGCCATAATGACACCGGTGAAGATAATGCCGATGCCCATATCAAGCGTCAGATTATGGGGCGGGAAGTTGTGGTAGCGATTACCGGGGGTAGACTGGATTTGGGACGTTGGGAGCAGATTTTCTATGGGGAATTCGATGGGCAAAGACGGAAGCGCGTACTGGTTAAGATTATAGGAGAATAAAAAATAGCGTTATAACCCAAAATTTTTGAGTGAAATATACCATGTGGAGGACTTTAACTTTTCGGGCATTCCAGGGGAAAATCCGACCTCTGTAGGGGATTAAAGGGAAATTATCCAGGATTAAATTGAGCGGTAACCCTACGAAGGCGACAAGGATCTCAGGCCTGCTTTTTGAAAAAGATACCCTGCTTTATGGGAAGTATCCTGGTTTGTTTGGAGAGTGTAGAGTCAAGACCTGGAAATTAATTTCAGGATCGGGAAGTAAACAAGTAAATACGGGGACGAGGGATAGCCCGAAGGAGGGAAGTCGGTATCCCCGTATCCTTGTTGAGGAGTTGGCGGCACCAAATACAGAAGAAACAAAGGGGAAAAGAAAGGAAAAATGAAAGATAAATACGAAGCAAAATATTGGATTGAAAAACTTCAACTTTCGGAGCATCCGGAAGGGGGATATTATAAAGAAACCTATCGATCTCCTGAACTCATAGAAGAGGACTGTCTTCCTAAAAGGTTTGGCGGATCTCGTTGCTTCTCAACGGCAATTTATTTTCTACTTGAAGGGCATCAATTCTCAGCCTTTCACCGGATAAAGTCTGATGAAGTATGGCACTTCTATAGGGGTAGTCCCCTGACCCTGTATATTATCCATCCCAATGGAGAGTTATCCGAGATCAAACTGGGAAGTAATTTTGAAGAGGGAGAGGTGTTCCAAGCCGTGATTAAAGCAGGTTGTTGGTATGGAGCCAGGGTGAACGATCCTAACTCTTACTCTTTGGTAGGGGGTACCGTGGCACCAGGTTTTGATTTTAGGGATTTTGAGTTGGCAGAAAGGAAAAAACTTATCGAATTGTATCCCCAACATCGCTCCATCATTGAAAAGCTAACAACTAGCTAAATTTAACACGATCTTAAAGAAAAAAATATAGCTACTACCTTTTTAGTTAGTGTTGTTTGACTTTTAAGCGGCCCTCACCCCTGACACGCTATAGGAGAGGGAAGTTGGGAAGTGAAGGCAGCACTGTGAGGTTAAAATTAAGTAAACAGTGTACTACCTTCGACCTCTTTCCCGATTCCAAGCAATACGTTCTCGCCATTCCTCAACTTCCTGCAAGATCTTAGGATGATTTTCGTATTTGGGAAGTTGCTCAAAGTACTCAAGGGCTTGTTCCAGATGACCTGTTTGGAAGGCTCTTTTACCCAGGAGTCGTAGCAGTTTCACCTTTGCAAAATTTAGCTCAGGTTCCTCTTTCAGAAATTTCTCGGCATGTTCTTGGGTAACTTCATCGATGGAAGTTCCCGGTTTTTCGAGGGTGCACCATGCCAGGAGATAATGGGTCGGAGTTGCCAAAGGATCTTCTTCCAGCGCTTGACGATAGAGATTTTGAGAATTCTGACTGCAAGGGTTAGGGGCTTCAATCCCTTTGATTAGTAGGGCTCGTGTCCGTTTATGAGAGAGGACAGCCCGATAGAAGGCTATGTGCTGCTTCGCTCCACGAATGTCGTATCCCAGAGCATTCCAATCATCCAGGGCTTTTGTAGCTTCCTCAAATCGGCTGGCTTGTAAATACAATCGTGCTCGCATTTCAAGCACATCATTGAGGAGATCTACAGAAGAAGGAGAGGAAGCGTAGAGAACTTCAATTAAATTGATGGCCTCATCGTATAAACCCTGACGACGAAGCGTTTCTATTTCCTGTAATCGGAAGTATCCCGAAGAATTTCCCTGTTGGGCTAACTCGGCAAACAAAACTCGGGCTTGAGTAAATTGCCCGGTTTTCAGAAGCTGTTCAGCTAAGGCCTTCTTCTTCATGAGTGAATCTTTTTTACCCAGTCGGGGACAAGATTGGTGATGAAAAGGGGGAAATCGAGTATCATCAAATCCATATCGGACCCGCTGTTCAACTTCCGGCCTTACCTGGATCCTTTCCAAAAACCGAAACCAATCCTGTCCCAGTTCTTGAAGAGACCTGCCAAAGGAACCCTCGTAATCCAATGTGTGACAAAATACAAGCAACCGTTCCATTCCGTATTGATAAACCAGAAATCCATAGAATGATCCTGCAATATCATAGGACTTATAAACCGATGTTTGTCCTAATCCAAACCCTTGAACGGTCAGGACTTCAGGAGCAGGGGTTAGAACTCCAGCACGTCGAGCAGCAGCCAACTCCTCATGGAAGTCCTCTCCCCGCCAGTAATCTTTCTCAATCATTTCTGCCAACCCTTCCACAAGGGGTGGAAATACCCAGAATCGCCAGGACTTTTTGATCTGACCTTCAAAAATATGGGCAATCTCGTGCTTCAATTTAGTTCCTAACCCATCCGGCTCATAGACAACATGAATACTATTGGTAAAAGGATTCGCAAACCATGTTCCTCCGGCTATGGAAGTTAACCGGTACTTTTGATCTTCAGAACTATAAATGTAAGAACTGATTTTTCCCTTAACCTCTTGACCTAAAAGTTGCCGGATCTGGTGATAATACCACTCATGTTCTTCGGCGAGTTGCTCCAATTTACCTGATGCTTCAGATCTCGGTTCTACGTGGAGGATAAAGTGCTCTGTTTCTTTTATCTCTGAAAGATGGCGGCGAATTGGACCAGAACCCATTGCAAATCCCACCTTTTCTGGAAATAATCCAGCCACAACCAGTAAAATTCCTACCCCGACTACCCCTGTTGTCAGGAAGGACCGTTCTGTTTTTTCTGTGAGAAGTAATTTTTCTTGTATAAAGCCCGGTTTTAGAGCCGATGCGATCTGAGGATGAGATATGAAATTCAGTTTTGCTTTCTGACTGCGCCGGAGCAGAAGAAGAATAGCCAGTAAAACATACCAAAGCCCAAGCAAAATGCTGATCATTCGATGCCAGTAATAAGACGGTGCCAGTTGGGTTAAGAAATTTCGACCTTGTGCCCAGGAGACGTCTGCAACTCCAAGGATGAGGTTATGAGGGACAACCCGAGGTCCCAGTATGCCCTCTAAAAGGGATATCATGGTAGTGAAAAGGAAATAGGCTTTAAAGTATCCGTTGGCTCTTCTTCGATTAGGACAAAGAACCCCTAAAAAGAACCCTACAAAAAGCCCGTGAAGGAGTGCCGGAAGTGTAACAAAACTGTAAATACCTACAGCCGGAAGAAAATTGCAGTGGCCGGTCAAAGCGTTATGGATTCCATAAATCAGGGGCGGAAAGATCCAGGCTAAAAGACCCTTACCGACATATCGCCGTAAATAATAGCCGGAAGCTACAGTAGGACCTGCCAGAAACGAAGGTTCCCCGTTTTTCTGCCGAACAAGAAAAAAAGGATCTTCTCCCCCAGTCTGGGCCAATGTCTGCCCGACTTGTATTCCTCGCTGTCCCATCATGAAAAAGAAAAGGATGGCCATCAGAGCACTGGGCTCATAACCCAATACATTTAAGAGAGGAAATTGGAGGAACAGAATAGGGACGAAAAGGAAAAGAAAAAATTCAGCAACAAATTTTTCTTTTAAATTCATAAGTTAGATTTAGTTAAATCGCCATGATCGTAACCTGTTGCCCCCGGTATATAGTACGCTCAACCACGGACCATCCAAGGCCGGCATAGAAACTTTCCTTATCTGTGGTAAAGAGATACAGGGGATGAATCCCCAGGATTCTGGCTTCTCCAACAACCCGGCCAACGAGAGCCGACCCGATTCCACATCTCCGGAATTCAGGGGCAACATAAACACTGGCCAGCCAGGGAGACAGGTCCATCCGGGTATCCATATCATGGGGAATTAAGCTGGCAGACCCCAGTAAAGTTTCTCCCTGCAAAGCGATAAAGGTCATTGGAATTTGCCCAGGACCACCATGACTCTGAAGCCGGGTAATACGCCGTTCTACAGAGTCTCCGGGATTGAGGTAGCTCCACTCCATATAATGCCAGTGGGCAAGTATTGGAATGTATTCCGGACGGTTTACAAGATATTCGATTTGAAAAGATTGAATGGATGGATTCATTTTAACACCGGTCCTAAATATCAGCCCTCAAGTAAGAAAAGGCCTGGGTAGTGGGTAATAAACACGTGCAGCAGGTACAGAAACCAATTCCATTTCCGGATAACGAAGCGCCGTGAGTTTGCCTCCAAAAACGCATCCCGTATCGATATTAATCGTACGATTTACCCATTGAGGTTCTCGAACAGGCGTATGGCCGTATACAACAAAGGCTTTACCACGATAGTGGGCGGCCCAGTCATAACGAACAGGTAAACCAAACTCATCGATTTCCCCTGTTGTTTCTCCATATAAAGCAAAATTGCGTACTCGGGGTGAACAACGTCCCTGCATTAATCTCTTCATGCCGGCATGGGCCACTACCAATCTACCTTCATCCAGAACGTAATGGCTGACCAGATTATCGAGAAATAGGATAATTTGCTCCTTGAACTCCGGCGGTTCTAATTCTAATTGGGCTAACGATTCCGCCAACCCATGGGTGATTTGTACATTTTTTCCCTTAAGTTTAAGTAGGAGTTTCATATCGTGGTTTCCAGGTACACAGAGGGCTGTACCAGATCGAGCCATACTCATAACCAGACGAAGTACACCCGGTGTATTGGGCCCCCGGTCAACCAGATCACCCAGGAAAATCGCTTTTCGGCCCTCCGGATGGCTAACCAGATAATAGTCAGAATCTCGGGAATCCTCCGATCGGATCGCTATCTTATAACCCAGTTTCTCAAGGAGGATAACTAATTCATCGAAACATCCGTGCACATCCCCGATGATGTCAAACGGTCCGCGTTCATGTTTGAGATTACACCGGAGCGGTCGGCGTTCCACAATGGCTGCTTCTACTTCCTCAGGTGTAGAAAAAATATAAATATACCGGAAACCTCCCCGATGTAGACTCTCCAGGGATAGCTGGAGCTGATGATAATGTTGACTGATAACTTGAGGATTGAGGTTGCGATCGGGGCGCTGTCGAGCTCTTTCCTGGCACAGTTCTTCTGGAAGGTTAAAAACAATGGCAACCGGTATGTAGTGATATCTATAGGCCAGATTCAGGAGCGGCCTGCGAGACCTTTCTTGAACATTGGTGGCATCGATAACCGTTAATCTCCCTCTGATAAGCCTCTTTTCTGCAATAAGGTGAAGGACTTCAAAAGCATCCCGGGTGGCAGCCTGGTTATTTTCATCATCGGAAACCAGGGCCCGGCAGAAATCGGATGATAGGACTTCTGTGGCCTTAAAATGCTTTCGGGCAAAAGTGGATTTGCCGGAGCTTGAAGGTCCTATAAGAACAACCAAAGATAATTCTGGGATTATTAATTTCACTATCCGCTACGACCTTAAATTAAAAAAGCGTTAATCTCTCCGTAACTCAGGTATCTTCTCCATCTTGGAGAGCACCCTTCCGGATCC
Organism: bacterium; assembly: GCA_030550175.1. Classification (GTDB taxonomy): domain Bacteria; phylum Moduliflexota; class Moduliflexia; order Moduliflexales; family JAUQPW01; genus JAUQPW01. Next base: position 26,787 of record JAUQPW010000061.1, on the reverse strand, counting down.
TTTTCTCACATATTAATGCCTATTTCCTTTTATTTTATACGTTTTATAACGATAAGAATATTTACCTGCTTAACTTTTGTCAAGCTTGGGATAAGGTTTCCTGATCTGGGATTAATGCCCTTCTATGTCTATGGACGAGAAGGGAACTTTTTATCACTCTCTACGTCTTTCTAAGCAGAGAATATAAAGTTTAAAAGGAGGGATAAACGTTATGAAAAAATTAGCGGTTTTTTTAGCCTCTATGATGATGATTCTAAGCCTCAGTACCCCTTCCATGGCCGGTACACCTTATGTTAATGCGCGCTTGTTGGGGCAACACTGGCGGATTCATAGAGGACTCGTTAGCGGTCAATTATCCCCTGTGGAAACCAACTGGTTAAGAGGGGAACAACGAGCAACCCGATCCTATGAGATCATAGCAAAATCCGATGGTCGGGTAACAATGTCTGAACGCGCACACCTTGCTTATATGCAGAGGGTAAACAGCCGGGATATTTACAGAATGAGACATAACTAAATCTCCTTAACCGAAAGGTTATTCTCTACGTGGAGGGCTAAACCTCTCAAGTTTTCCAAATCTCAAGGGATTGCTGGTTAAGATCGCTTCAAATATTCCGGAAGGGTTATACCTTTCCCTTTTTGTTTTGCAGAGGATTTCCTTCCAAATAAAGCGGATGAAAAGGCTTCTTTTCTTTCGTGTATCCGCATCAATTTAGTAGGTGGAAAAAGAAACACCCCCTGGCCCCCCCTCCCCCCGTATACGGGGGGATTAGAGGGGGGCCAGGGGGTGTTCAGACAGAAAAAGTGACCCCTACTAAATTGTTACAGTTACTTCTTTCACTTTTCAGTTGAAATTCGTTTAAATCTCCTTTATGCTTAAAGTAAAGAGAATGTGTTTAACCATCTATCCAGGAGGTTTAATTGAATTCCACAAACAGTAAGCATCGGATTCTTCTTCTTTTACCTACCCGAACTTACCGGGCAGGAGCTTTCCTTAAAGCAGCCCGACAATTGGGCATCGAGGTTGTGGTCGGTTCTAATCAGGCGCAGACATTGTCCAGATATCTGCCTGCGAAGTCACTGACCCTTAATTTTCATAAACCTGAGCAGGCAACCCAGAAAATCGTTGAGTTTGCCAGGAAATACCCCTTCGATGCTGTCGTAGGAGTCGACGATGATTCAGTTCTGCTGGCAGCCATGGCCTCTGCAGCGTTATCCTTACCCCATAATTCCATCGAATCCGTTATAGCGACCCGAAACAAATATCGAATGCGGGAAATTCTGGCCAGGGCCGGAGTTCCTTCACCGGATTTTTGGCTTTTCTCCTTGGAGGATCCTCCTGCCGATCTGGCTCAAAAAGTCACCTTTCCCTGTGTGGTCAAACCCGTGTCTCTGTCGGCCAGTCAAGGGGTTATCCGGGCAGATGATGAAAAGCAATTCGTCCAGGCATTCTACCGGCTGGCTTCTATCCTGGAAAACCCGGAAGTTCGAGATCGCCTGGGTACCGCAGCCCGGCAAGTCCTGGTCGAAGGTTTTATTTCCGGACCGGAATTTGCTTTAGAAGGGCTCCTCATTCGAGGAAAGCTTAAAGTATTGGCCCTTTTCGACAAACCGGATCCCCTGGAAGGCCCGTTCTTCGAGGAAACCCTCTATATCACTCCTTCCCGATTCCCTACTTCCGTTCAAGAAGCGATTGCTACCTGCACGGCTCAGGCTGCAGAAGCACTTGGATTGAAGGAAGGACCTGTACATGCGGAGCTTCGATATAACCATCGAGGACCCTGGATAATCGAAATTGCCGCCCGATCCATTGGAGGACTCTGTTCCCGAACCCTCCGTTTTGGAACAGGCCTCTCTCTGGAAGAACTCATCCTCCGCCATGCCATAGGACTCGAAGTTGAATCCTTTGACCGTGAAAGACCGGCAGCCGGGGTGATGATGTTACCCATTCCCCATGCGGGGATTCTACGGGCTGTGCACGGAAAAGAAAGCGCCGCTCAAGTGGAAGGCATCGAGGAAATCGTTATCAGTATTCCTTTGGAACAAGAGGTTCAACCACTACCCGAAGGCTCTAAGTACCTGGGTTTTATCTTTGCCCACGGTGAATCCCCCGCCTTTGTGGAAGAAGCCCTACGAGAAGCTTATCGGCGACTTGAGATTGTAATCATACCGCAAAAATATTGAGCTGGGAGAGGTTTTATCTAATCTCTCCCAGCCGGTTTATCTACGTTAAGCTCCTTATGTTTATTAAATTTTAGATTCTTAACAGATAGACTTTTCCTGTAAAAGGAAATATCGTATTACCTGTAGGGGCTATACCCATTTCGGTTGAATAGGTGGCAGGTTACCCATGGAATGGTCTCTATCCTTCGTACCCCATTTAAATTTAAGTTTTCTGTTAAACGGGCATATTGATAGGTCCATTTTTCTTGATAAAATGATATAATCAGCTCAATGATAATTTAACCGTGCAATTGACTTTTCAAACTACTCTGACGGCCCTTCTACTGGCTTACTGATCCCTACCGTATCGGTAGTAGACTTTTTCTCCCACTCTAATACGCGATTCACAGCAGATAACCTCTCTTCGCAAATCCTCGATCAAACCTTTAAGTTAATCGATCATCAAATCGAGACCTTACTGGATGCAACATCCAGACAAAGTCGGATGGATCTGGTCATCCTCAGCAAGAAATTGCTGACTACCAACAATAAGAGACTTACGGCAAGCGATTTTGGATGGATCACTGACTACTTCCATGAGATGATGAAAATCCACAAACATCTGACCTTCCTCTCCCTGGGTCTGGAAGCTACCGGAGAGTACTGCCATGTGAGGCGTATGCCTATCGGATGGTTCACTGATACGGGTGTTGACTGCTGATCTGGCTATTTACAACCCGAGTGAATTCCTCCAAGCCCTCAAAATCGGCCAGACAGGTTTTGCTTTTGTTGTCGAAGTTCGTCCTAAAGGCAACCTGGGGGAAGGACAAAAGAAGAGATTTTGATCTATGAACTGCTGGGACTCAAGGGAGAAGTAAGCCAGAAAGAAAAAAGGTTGGTCGAGTTTTACTCCGCAGCGCTTACAGTATACCAAACTTATCACTGGAGCCAGGCCATCGAGTTTTTTCAAAGGGTTATGGGGTTATATCCCAAGGATCTCCCGACTCAGTTGATGATTAAGCGTTGCAAGAACTACCAGCAGAATCCCCCTCTAGAGGATTGGGACGGTATCTGGCGGATGCCGAGCAAATAGTATTTGTTGCAAAAACAGCTACCTAATCCGGATTAATGAAGAAGTAAATAACTAAACCAGAGCAAACTGCTCTTCGGTAGGCTCAGCTCAGCAATACCAGGGTTCGCTTAAGTAAGGAACCCCGGTCGAAGGGTATAGGTCTGAAGGTTTTCTTGTCGATTCTGGTTGATTTAAAGCTTTACGGACACAAGACCGGATGTCATTAAAAATCTCCCTTCGGGTCGACTTCTTCATAATACCCTTGCGGACGAGTTTAGTTACTTCCTGATATAGCTGCTCAACCCGGGGATCACGATAGGTCCAGCGATAGCTTAACCGCTCTACTTCAAAGGGACCTATCAAGGCCCTGACCTCAGGGAGTTCCAGAAGCTTCGAACCTTCAGGGATCAATAAACGAATAGCCAGCTGGATGGGAGCTACTTGGTCTATCAAATTCAAGTCGTCTAGCAAGGTAAGTAACTCCAGATAACCTTCCAGGGTCGTCCACGGTGTGAAGGTCACAAAGGTTGGATTAAGGGTTAAATCATGTTCCCGAAACAACTGCACAACCTTTATGAAATCCTCTCGAGTATGGCCTTTGTTCAGGATCGCCAGCACATGATTGTCAATAGATTCCATAGCCGTTGTTACGATAGCACAACCGGTCTCACGCAGAATAGGCAGATAAGAAGCATATTTCAGCAGATGCTCTACTTTGATGGTTACATCATAGGAAAGATGGGGATATTCCCGATGAAGCGCCTGAACCAGGGGAATGCTATGACCGATACCGTTGAAAAAATCCGGGTCGCCAAACGTGATATGCTGAGCACCGGCTTCTACTTGCTGACGGATATCCTGTAAGACGACCTCTTGTTGGACAATCCGAAATTTCCCTTGGTAAACGGGTACAATGGGACAGTGACGGCAGAAATGTTTGCAACCTCGACTGGCCTCTACATAACCTACTTTTAGGAAGGTTCCTTTCCCGGTATAGAGTCGTGCATAGTTGGACAGATCCGGAAGACCCCGCCGATCTGGAACCAGAAATTGCTGACGATTCCTTGAGATAACAGGCTCGACCTGTTTTGAAGGCCGAGGTCGAGGGACTTGAGTTGGAAGATCCCCGGCTTCTGAATACGCTTTTTCAATCTCTCGGTAAAACCGTTTACAGAATTGTACCAGGCCCTCTTCGAATTCCCCTCCAACAATCACCTCTACACCCAATTCACGTAAATACCTTTCGTTCAAGGGAGCATATAACCCATAAAAACAGATGGAAGCTGTAGGGTTAAGTTCTTTGATCTTAGCAATGAGTGGGATGGCCAGACGTGTGGCCGTATGCATCGGAACGTAAAGTGCTACAACATCTGCTGTCTTAAGGGCCTCTTCGGACAATTCTTCAACGGCCAGATCCATGCAAACCACCTCAAATCCCTCACGTCGTAACCATGCAGCCGGTGAGGCGAGACCAAAAGGTTGACGACCCAACTCGTAGGTTGAGATCAAAACAATTCGCACCCGCTATCCTGGTAACCGTCGTAACACCTGGAATCGTTCTTTTTAATTAAAAACGATCAAAGGTGTTCGTACAAGCCCTTAAAATCCCTGAAGACTTCAACTACTTGGAGGGTTGATAATAGGGGTTCTTTCCACCTGCATGGTCCGTTACATCAAGAACCTGTGTAATTTCGGGTACCTCTTCTTTAATCATGACCTCGATACCCTGTTTCAAGGTAACGTCCACCATTCCGCATCCCTGGCATCCTCCCCCCAGTTGCACGTACACCACGTTATCTTTGATATCTATAAGGGATACATAGCCTCCATGCGCTGCTATAGCAGGGTTAATTCGGGTATCGATCAAATTCTGGATCCTCTGAGCTATAGGTCCTGTAAGATTGGCCGGAAGCTTTTTGGGCACATCTATTTTGAACCCGCTACTCATGATATTATCGACGTAATCCAGGGTTGCGTTTTCTAAATACTGAGCACTTTGGGGATCGATATAAATATCGAATCCCTCAACGGGTACAATGATATCTTCCGGTTGTTCCTGTCCCTCGACGATAAAAAGCAGACGGTGCTCAACTTTTAAGGGTGATCTGGCCTCAGCAATGACCCGTAGCCCTTTGATAGGCTTTCCGGTCTTTTGCATCAGCTCAATCACCTTTTCTCTGGCAACTTCGGTAACTGTTATCATAGACACCTCTTTTCTTTTTACAAAATAGGGAATAGGGTTATAGAAAATTTAAAATAATACGGAAAATAAACGTTCTTATCTTAGTATAAGATTCTATTCCCGGTTGGCAACTTATTTCTTTACTCTCTTAAAGCAATTTCTTGATTTGTGGAAAATGAGAAGTATACTGTGCATAATAATGCAGAAAAGGTCCCCTAACATAGTTGGGGTAAAAAGAAAATAACTTTTTGGCCGTAGGGATACCAGAGCCTGAAAGATTCCTAAAAAGTTTTGTATGGGAGAATTCTTTGTGTTCTGATGTCTTTGCGGTTCTTTGTTGATCGGTAAGGAGATTTACCCATGGCTTTAAACTCAAAAGTATGGCCCGATTATTTACAATCCTCCGGGGATATCTTTAAGGTTCGAACGAAAGCTCCGGGGCCTCAAGGTAGGTTACCCTTTACCGAGAAGATGCTTCGGGAGGAACCCAGCGGTAATTTGTTTGCAGGATCACAGAATGCAGGAATGGGTTGGAATCCCGCCCGGGTATTCGGGAAGGATATGTTAATCTTGAGTGCGATGGGGGGCCTTCGGGAGAGGGACGGTACCCCGGTTGCTCTGGGTTATCATACGGGTCATTGGGAACTTGATTTGCTTGTGAGGGAAGCGGCGAATACCCTCAAGGATCTAGGCTACATCCCGTTTGCCGCCCATTGTACAGATGTCTGTGATGGGCGAACCCAGGGGACTGTAGGGATGATGGATAGTCTGGCTTATCGTAATAGCACGGCTGAGGTTTTGGGGAGATTGATTCGTTCGCTACCCAATCGTAAAGGCCTTATAGGTATTGCAACCTGTGATAAGGGCCTTCCGGCCATGATGATGGCTTTGGCAGCGGCCCGCAATTTACCGGGCATTTTGATTCCGGGTGGAACGACGCTTCCCCCTATAACGGGTGAAGATGCCGGTAAAGTTCAATCGATAGGGGTTCGATTCTCTCACGGTGAATTAACAATCCAGGAAGCCGCTCAACTGGGTTGCTCTGCCTGTGCCAGTCCGGGGGGAGGATGCCAGTTCTTAGGAACTGCCGCCACTTCCCAGGTTATAGCCGAAGCTTTAGGCATAGCCTTACCCCACTCTGCCCTTGCTCCCTCAGGTGAGCCTGTCTGGCTAAATTTGGCTCGTAGCTCTGCCATGGCACTTCAACAATTAGAGCAGAAAGGCCTGACACTTCGCCACATTCTGACACCCGAGGCTTTTGAAAATGCCATGGCGGTTCATGCTGCCTTTGGTGGCTCTACCAATCTCTTATTGCATCTTCCCGCTATCGCTTACTCGGCAGGTGTTAAAAGACCGACTGTGACGGATTGGGCCCGGATCAATCGGATCGTTCCCCGGATCGTTGATGTGCTCCCTAACGGTCCGGCCAACTATAAGACGGTTCAAGTATTCCTGGCCGGGGCTGTTCCCGAAGTCATGCTCCATTTGCGAGAGCTGGGAGTATTAAATTTAGAGTGCTTAACTGTTTCCGGAATGACCGTTCGAGATAATCTGCTGTGGTGGGAAGAATCCTCCCGTCGGGTGCGATTCCGTGAAATACTGCGTGAACAAGATAGGGTCGATCCCGATGAGGTCATTATGAGTCCGGCCCGTGCCAAACAACGGGGACTTACCAGTACGGTTGTTTTTCCCCAAGGTAATTTAGCCCCCGAAGGATGTGTAGTTAAGAGCACCGCTATCGATCCCAGTCTTTGTAAAGATGGGGTCTATGACCATATAGGTCCGGCTCGAGTCTTTGTCTCTGAAGATGATGCCATAGCAGCCGTTAAATCCACCGGACCCGATCGTATTCAACCCGGAGATATTATCGTTCTTATCTGTCGAGGTCCCTTGGGGGCAGGTATGCCTGAGACAGCCCAGATTACCTTTGCGCTGAAATATACGAAAGCCCTCCAAGGGGTCGCTCTGGTTACAGATGGGCGATTCTCCGGTTTCTCAAGTGGTCCCTGTATAGGGCACGTTGGTCCAGAAGCCCTGGCGGGAGGACCTATCGGAAAGGTTCTAGATGGGGATATTCTCCACATTCGAATTGATCGCAACCAATTGACCGGGATGATTAACCTGATCGGAGAAGCCGGTTCTCCAAAGGAATCCTGGAGTGTCGAAAGAGGTCACCGCATCCTCGCTGAACGTGCTCCACGTAAAGACTTACGGCCAGACCCTCAGTTACCCCTTGCCGTCAAACTTTTTGCCGAACTCCAATTGTCCGGTGGTGGGACCTGGGGTGGCTGCGTTTATGATGAAGAAGCCATCATTCAAACCTTACGGGCAGGTCGAGAAGCCCAACAGAAAAAATAGACCCTGGTGCGGCAGGACCCCCCCCCCTGATTCCAACAAATGTAAAATATCTTATCGAATGTCTTGACATGTTATCTAACAAATGTTAAACGGGTTAGATAATATCTTGACATTTCCCGTGTGAGAGGTAGCATAGTTTTTGTGAAAATAGGTGAAGAGCTATATAACGAGGTAAAAGGGCCAAACTTTGTGAACATGGGTTTGGTTGTAGGGAGAAGATTTAGCTTATGAAAGTACTCCTTGTAGAAGATGATCCCTTGACACGACGGTTGCTGGAGACGGTTATCCGGTCGTGTGGGTATGAAGTTACAGCCTGTGCTGATGCTGAAACAGCCTGGGAGATTTATCAACAAGATGCTCATCCTTTGATTGTCCTGGATTGGATGTTACCAGGAATGGATGGTTTACAGCTCTGTCGCCAAATGCGACTGCTTCCCCAAGGAAATTGGAGTGTGATTTTGATTATTACGGTACGGGATCAGGTGGAAGATCTCCGAGAAGTACTCGAAGCCGGTGCAGACGATTATTTATCTAAACCGGTAGACGTCAGACTTCTAAAGGTGCGACTGGCTATTGCCGAGCGACGAATACGTGATCTTCTGGAACGCAAGCGGGCAGAAGAAGCAATGCGACTGCGGGATCGTGCGATTGCAGCCGCCAGCAATGGAATTGCTATTACTGACCCGAACCAACCTGATAATCCGGTTATTTATTGTAATCCGGCTCTTGAAAGGATAACCGGCTATACCCAGGCAGAGATCCTGGGGCGTAACTTGCGATTTCTGCAAGGACCCGACACGGACCCGGCGACTATCTCGGAGATTCGAAATGCCTTGCGGGAAGAACGAGAATGCTGGGTGGTTTTAAAAAATTACCGTAAGGATGGATCCCCGTTCTGGAATGAATTGACCATTGCGCCTGTACGGGATGAGAAAGGGCGTCTAACCCATTTTATTGGGGTGCAGACGGATATTACCCAACGTAAGCGGGATGAGGAAACGATCCGTCACCTGGCTTATGACGATGCTCTGACCGGCCTGCCGAATCGAACGCTCTTTAATGACCGGCTTACCCTGGCCTTAGCTCAAGCCCACCGTAACCAGGGAAAGTTAGCCGTCATGCTGGTGGATTTGGATCGATTTAAAATTATCAATGATACCTTGGGACATGCGGTAGGTGATCAGTTATTGCGGGGAGTTGCTCGACGATTGGTAAGCTCTTTACGCGAGGGGGATACGGTAGCCCGTCTGGGAGATGACGAGTTTGCACTCCTGTTACCGGGTATGGATCAGATAGAGGATGTGGCGAAAACCGCTCAGAAAATCATTGAAATCCTTAAATCTGCCTTTTATTTCGAAGGTCATGAGCTCCACGTGACGCCCAGCATTGGGATTGCCCTTTATCCTAATGATGGAGAAGATGCTCAGACCTTACTCAAGAACGCAAATATGGCCTTACATCGGGCCAAAGAACAGGGCCGAAACACTTATCAGCTCTACACACCCGCCATGAATGCTACTGCCTTGGAACGATTAGCCCTGGAAAATCGATTATACCGGGCATTAGAGCGGGAAGAATTTGTGATTTATTACCAACCTCAGATAAATATCCATACCGGAAGAGTGGTCGGTGTAGAAGCTCTGGTCCGCTGGCGTCATCCCAAGTTAGGTTTGATCCTTCCAGGTAAATTTATCCCGCTGGCAGAAGAGACCGGTTTTATTATCCCCCTGGGGGAATGGGTTTTACTGACAGCCTGCGCTCAAAATAAAGCCTGGCAAGATGCTGGTCTTCCTCCTTTGCGCATGGCCGTAAATCTTTCCATAAGCCACTTTAAACGGGAGGATTTGGCCAAAATGCTGGCTCAGGTATTAGAAAAGACCGGTCTTCACCCCAGCTATCTGGAGCTGGAATTGACCGAAAGCATTGGCATGGAAAACGTGGAAAGAGCTATTACGAAGTTGCAGGAATTGAAAGCCTTAGGGGTTAAACTTTCCATCGATGATTTTGGAACCGGCTATTCTTCCCTAAGTTATCTCAAGCGTTTTCCTATCGATACCTTAAAAATTGATCAGTCCTTTGTACAGCATATCCCTACAAATCCCAATGATACAGCTATTACAACGGCTATTATTGCCATGGCCCATAGTCTAAACCTGAAGGTCATTGCCGAAGGTGTTGAAACCGAAGAGCAGCTAACCTTTTTACGTCCCTATCGCTGTGATGAGATGCAGGGTTTTCTTTTTAGTAAACCCATGCCGGCCGAAGAGTTTATCCAATTCTTTCGAGAAAAAATGGCCGACAACCCTCGGTAAGCGGAAAGCGGTAGGGGCGACCGGTCAGTCGCCCGGACTAACGGACCACAGGTAATAGACCATCGTGTCAATTTCTTAGAGAAGAAGACATATTGTCAGAAATTTCCAGGGCTATAAAGGCAGGTTTCAAACCTGCCCTTACTTACAGCGGTGAACTTCAAAATTAAATCAGTAGAGGCAGCTTCTGGACTTTCTACCCCCTCATCTCCTATTCCTTTATCCATGACCCAGAGTTTTTAACATCCCTGGCCATTACGGCCACGCAGTCTCCCCTCTCTACCAGACCGGGACCTCGTCTGCAAATCATGAGTCCATCACTTTCGGCTCTTACCTCTTCCGGTTCCCAGTCCACGCGGTCTAAAAAATGAACCTGACCGATGGGTTGACCCTTTTTGACTTCCGTACCCAGCTCATAGAAGGACTCGTAGATCCCATCGGCGGGGGACATGACATAGTCTTTCCGATTAGGAGATTCTACCAGACGGGTAGGTGGGAGACCCTGGGATTCCCGGGTAATTATCTCACCGTTTAACAAACCGAAATGGATAAGGACATTACGGGTGCCTACTTCGGCAATTTTCAAAGCAGTCGGGGAAACCTGTCCACTTCCGGCCAGCTCGGTCCCGATTACAATCTTGCCCATTTTTTCTGCTTCCTCGTTCAAAAGCCCCTCTCCGGCAACTTCTCGCATGAGAAAACCAATAGGTGCATTAAAGACAAGAAGCGCCTCCAACATCTTTTTATACTGATCGGGGTTTTCTACTTTATGCATTAAAGCACAGGGAATAAACTGCATGGAGTAACCCCCGGAGTGGAGGTCTAAGATAATATCTGAGATGGGAAGGAGAAAATGTGTTACATAATGGGCAATAATGGAGGTCATCGTACCCTGTCTTTCCCCCGGGAAGGATCTGTTCATGTTTTTGCCGTCTACGGGCGATAATCGTTTCCCGGCTTTAGCTGCAGGAAAATTCAGAGCCGGAATCAAGATAATCCGGCCATTGACCTCTTCCGGTCTCAAAGATCGGGCCAATTTCATGATACAAACTTGCCCTTCAAACTCATCGCCATGGTTACCGGCAACAATAAGTGCGGTGGGTCCTCGACCGTTTTTAATAACGGTTATCGGTATAAAAAGATTTCCCCATCCTGAGCTATCCCTGGAATGAGGAATTCTTAAATATCCCTGTTGTTTACCTTCCTTGTCGTAATCAATATCTGTGTAAACCTGGGTCTTTGTCATTTATTCTGGGTTCGTAGTCTATGATCCGTTGTTCTCCTGGAAGTAGGGGGGGTATGGGAGTGTGGGGGTATAGATACCTGTTCTCTCCTATTCCATACTCCTATACATAATATTTCAGACTATACGTATGGTTTCCAGAGAATAACGGACCACAGGCCATGAACTGAAGTTTAAATGTCCAAAATAACCTGGGCCCACCATCCTTCAGAGGTTTTTTTAACCTGAAATTGATGAAGGGTGACAGCTTTTACATCCACCCGAAGATCATGTTTTTCCGGGTTTAACTCTTCCCCATGCGCTTCTGCTTGAAGCTTAAAACCCTTCTGGGTTTTTTCGATATGGATATTATCGACCCGGAGGAGGAGCCTTTGGGCGTCTTTGTAATAAATCAATTCCTGTAAAAAATTAAACAACAGCAAATCCAGATTCTCCTCTTCCAGCTCGATCCTTCGCTTTTCTCTATCTGCAACGGTACTCAAATCGGCTACCATAACATTCATCGTCGCATCGGCTGCGGCTTTAAAGAGCTCTTCCGGTGTGGATCCCCACGCCTCAAAGGCTATATCGGCAATAGCTATCTCTTCAAGGTACTTATAAGGCATTTTGATCTTTTGTAAGAGGACTCCTTTAAAAGAGCCTTACCTCTTCTTTCCTGCAACTGCAGGAGAAGGGAGGAAAGACTTTTTATCTGAAGGGTATAAAGTTAACCTTTTACATTTCCGATGGGGATGAATCGAGCCACACGTCGACTGATTCCAGCTCGTTCGGTAGCTTCAACTACCTGATCCACATTTTTATAGGCTCCTCCGGCTTCTTCGGCCAATCCGGCAAACGAAACACTCCGAACATAGATTCCCCGTTGAGCCATCTCTTCTTGAAGTTTTTTACCCTGAAATTGCTTTTTAGCTTTCGTACGGCTCATGGTACGCCCGCTTCCATGCGCTGTGCTGAAAAAAGTCTGAATACCACTTTCCACACCGACTAACAAATAGGAGCCGGTTTCCATACTCCCTCCAATAATGACAGGTTGCCCAAACTTTTTATAGATTTCCGGAATCCCTTCCATATTAGGACCAAAGGCCCGGGTGGCTCCCTTTCGGTGAACCAATACGTTTCGCACCTCCCCATTAATTTCATATTTCTCTAATTTAGCCGTGTTGTGAGCCACATCATAGACCATATGCATACCTAAATCTTCAGGGCTTCGGTGGAGAATGTCTGAAAATACTTCTCGAATTCGATGGAGAATCACCTGACGATTTGCAAAGGAAAGGTTGATGGCACATTTCATGGCGGCAAAGTAATCCTGCCCCTCTGGAGAATGAAAAGGTGCACAGGCCAGCTCACGGTCCAGAATCTTAATCTTATATTTGCTTTCCATGACCTTCAGAAAGGCCTGAAGGTAATCGGTAGCTACCTGATGACCGAAGCCCCTGGAACCACAATGAAACATGATGACCACCTGATTGGGGATGGTAATTCCAAAGGCTTTAGCCAGCTCCTGGTCGAAGATATATTCAGGCTTGGCCACCTGAATTTCCAGATAGTGGTTTCCGGAACCCAAAGTTCCTACCTGATCTTTCCCCCGTTCGATGGCTTTCTTACTGATTTTTGATGCATCAGCTCCCTGGATACATCCATTTTCCTCGGTTCTGGTTAGATCTTCTTCCCATCCCAGGTTATGTTTTATACACCATTGGGCTCCGGTCTCTACCACACGACAAAATTCGTCCTGGGAAAGTTTGATAAACCCGGTACAACCCACTCCGGCCGGAACGCGTTTGAATAAGTTATCCACTAAAGCCTGAAGATGGGGCTTGACTTCCTCGTAGGTTAGATTGGTAAGGACCAGACGCATTCCACAATTTACATCAAAACCTATTCCCCCCGGTGAAATCACTCCAGTCTCTGCATCCATCGCCGCCACACCCCCAATGGGAAAGCCATAACCCCAGTGGGCATCGGGCATACAGTAAGCATAGTTAAGGATACCCGGTAACGTAGCGACGTTGGTAATCTGGTCAAAAACCCCTTCATCCATGGCAGTTAAGAGTTCTTCGGTGGCATAAATCCGGGCAGGAACCCGCATTCCTTCTTTATAGGAAGGTGGAATTTCCCAGATGGTGTCCGAAATTTTCTTGATAAATTCGGGAATCGCCATACGCTGACATCTCCTTTTTTCAAAATTTTAATCTTTTTGCTCTCCTATTCTGAGAGTCCCATATTATTATAATATAACATAATCCTTGCTACATAAAAAGATCTTAAACTGTTTTCTTAAATAGAAAAGGAGTTTAAAATGAGTCGTAGACAATATGGTTTCCTGATAATCCTGGTAATCCTCTCCAGCTTCGCAGGTGGAGCTATAGCCTCTCAGGAGCGCGGACATGCGGCCAATCATATCCCACAGATTCAAAAAATTATTGCTTCGGAAGATTTCCTTCTTTTTGATGAGGCCGGTAAGGTTCATGGTAGATGGGGGGTATTAGAAAACGACCAACCGGGTCTGCTCTTAAACGATAAAGTCAGGGCCATACTCATCTTATCAGAAGCCGGAAGTCCAAGTTTGGCTTTTATAGATGCAACGGGTAAAACCCGGATGAGGATTTCCCTCTCCGATGAAGGAGACCCCAGCCTGGCTTTGATGGATAAGGATGGGAAAGTTATCTGGGCCACTCCAGAAATCCAAAAGTGATTACTTAGCTTGACAGGTATGTATCTCATCATCAAGACTCTAGATCATCGGGGAGAAACATGAAAATGAATCTATATCAACTATCAACTTAATGGATGGAACGGGCTGTTACTCCCCTCTCTCGCGAAGCTTCGGGAGAGGGGCCGGGGATGAGGGCCGCTTAAAAGTTAAGCAAAACTAAGTACTCCACCTATTAAGTTGATACCAACATTCCATGAACGAAGATCATCAGACCTCTCCATCCCCAGAGGGTTGGGTCTATACCGACGAAATAGTAAAAAAATACTGTGTGGGAAAAGGCGTTGAGATAGGTCCTTCGGATAATCCGGTTAAAGGTGTTGATACGGTATTGGTAGATAACAAGACCGATTTTGCAGGTAAACACTATCGGGTAGATTATGTCATGGAGGCCGATAACCTGTATCAATTCCAAGATAATCAGTTTGATTTTTTGATTGCCTCCCATATGCTGGAACACTTTCCCAATCCCATCAAGGCCCTTAAGGAATGGTATCGGGTCGTTCGAGATGGGGGGGTCCTTTTCATTGTTGTCCCACAAAAAGGCCGTACCTTTGATAAATACCGCAGTGTTACTCCACTGTCCCATTTCCTCGAGGATTACGAGAAGAATGTAAGTAATCCCGATCCTACCCATATTGATGAGTGGTGTAATTATTCTGTTCCCGTTATTGAGGCTGATCAGGGGGATAAAACCGTCCTGGCCGATTCTCTGAATGGGCCGGATCCTACTTCAAAGGCCGATTCCTTCTGGGAAAAAATCGAGGGGTTTCGAAACGTTCTGAAACAGCAGGTTAAAGAGGGGACCAAGATCGATATTCATTTTCATACCTGGGAATGGCCGGAGGATATGCTGGCATTGATGGACTATTTGGGATGGGAAGTTATTGAAACGATAGGGCATTATGCCATTGGAAGACCCGTAGGTGAGGGAAATGGAATTTTAACGGTTGTACGGGTTCATAAATCCGAAGTACCTGCTGTCAAAACTCGAATACTCTTCTTATCCGTTGAAGAAGGCTTAAATCGCATACCCGAAGTCGGAACCCGATTTTATGAAATGGCCAGAAGGCTGAGCAAGTTATTCCCGGTAACCCATGTAACCATTGGGATATGTTCCCAAGAAGAAAATACCTTCAAAGAATCGGAAAACCTTCATTTAGCCCGATGTAGTCCCGGAGATGAAAATACCCTCAAAAAGTATGTGAATGCCTGTGAGGTAGTCATCCTTCAAAGGCAGATTCTAGATTTGTTTCCTTCCACGGGATTTTTGGAAAAAGTTTCTGTGGTCGATCTATCCCTTCCTCCCTTCCTGGAAAACCTGGATAAAGCCAAAGATCCTGTTGTCAAAATCCAGATCCGTCCTGAAGACCTCTCTCAACTGAATCACCTATTACGGGTAGGAGATTATTTCCTGTATGCCCATGAAGCGCAACGGGACTTCTGGCTGGGAATGCTTTACTCCCAAAACCGGATTACCGCCAGAGTTTATGAAGAAGATCCATACCTTAAAAATCTTATTGATTTAGTTCCCTCCGGGATTCCAGAAGAGAGGCCTATCCACTCCCGACAGGTACTTAAAGGCGTCTATCCGGGTATCAAACCCACCGATAAAGTTCTTATCTGGACGGCTGAAGCTTCCGGTACCGGAGGTTCGATAGAAGGATTAGATCCTATAACCCTCCTAAAAGCCATGGTTTTAATTCGTAGAGAACGAAGAGATATTAAGCTTCTTTTCATGGGTCAAGAAAGGCTGTTTGATGCCATCGATATGGCTAAAACCTTTGCTTTATACAATACTGTGGTGTTTTTTAGCCCTCGGGTTTCCTATGAAGAGAAACCGAATTATCTTCTGGAGGCAGATATCGGCGTCAGCATTCACTCAGCCAGTCTGGTGGCTCAATTTTCTTCCAGAAATCAAATACTGGACTATATTTGGGCAGGTCTCCCCATCCTGACCACAAGGGGAGACCCATTCAGTTACCGGATTGATTCTCAGCAACTGGGACTCAGTGTAGCACCCGGTGATGCAGAGGGTTTGGCCACTGCTATTTTAAAACTGGTGGACGATGAAGATTTCAGACAATGCTGTACCCGTAATATTCAGGCCATTTCTAAAGAGTTCACCTGGGAAAAAGCCGTAAGTCCTTTAATGAGATTTTGTAAAAATCCACGAAAGTCCGAGAAAGAAAGTATGGAAGTATGGGAGTGTAGGAATATAGGAGTAGGGAGGGAGGGAAAAAAAAGTGTAACCTCTTCCATACTCCCCTCCCACTCCCATACCCTTAATATCCTCGGGTTCTTTGCCAACCTGAGAACCTCTCGACGGAGAAAACAATTAAAATTGACAGAATATCCTTCCTGTGGCATATGGGGTAAGAATCAGGTTGGTCAATCTTTTATTGCCTCCTATCCCAATCTTTATCGAATTGATATCAAATTTGCAACCTATTTTAGACGAAGTACCCGGAACCTGACTTTCTGTCTCAGGAGAGGTGGAAAAAAAGGAGAAAAAATTATCTCCCTTTCCCTTAACGCTTCTGAGATTCGGGACAACCGGTTTTATCCCTTTGTTTTTCCACAGCAACCTGATTCCCAGGGAAAACTCTATTATTTCTACCTGGAATCCCCGGATTCTTCCAAGGAAGAGGCTATTTCCGTTTGGTGTACAGAATCCTCTTCTTCCATCCAGTTTGGCTGCCAACCCATTGCCGGCTATGAACGAGGGTGGAAATCCAGGGGTCAAGTCGTCTTCAGAGCTTATTATATCTGAATCCTACACAGCCCGTCCCAGGTAATGAATAGTTAATTGATAAGGAATGACCTATGACTGGTAATGGATTAGGTACTGTTCCTCCCTTGCGGAAACTGCTACTGGTTGTACTGATCGGTCTAGCCTTTCTCTCTGTGGGTTTTTATGTACTTGCTTCAAAGCTCCTTTTAACCCATGGCCTGGTAGGAGTTTATTACCCAAATCCTCAATGGAAGGGAACCCCTCAATTTACTCAGATTGATCCTGAAATTTCAGATGAGATTCTCCGAAAACACCGTCCTGCTTTCTCCAGTAATCGATTCAGTGTAGAATGGCGAGGTTTTATTGCTCTTTCCCATTCCGGGCTTTATACTTTTGCCACCCGCTCGGATGACGGATCCTGGTTGTATATAGATGATCAGCTTGTAGTGGACAACGGCGGAACCCACGGGTTGGAAGAAGTACGGGGGCAGATCCAACTGGAGAGAGGGATCCATGAAATTCGGGTAAGGTATTTTCAGGCTGGAGGTTATTACCGTATGGAAATGGCCTGGATCCAACCTTCAGGAACAAATTTCAAAGTCGCCCCTGCCCTACAAAAAATTCCCTCCCATGTGCTCTTCCCCTCTCCCCTCAGTTTCCGACGTTATCAGGTTCAGAGAGTATTAGAGATAACTCTTTTTTCGCTTCCCATGGTGTGGGGTTTGCTGGGGTTGTTTTTTGTAATCCGTTGGATTTTGTCCCTTGTCCAACGTTCGGTGCTCATCATCCGGGAGATTTACAAACCCGGAAGGAGTTCGTCGAACTTGTTGCTCCCAGGTAGCGGGTACCAAGCAAGAAGTTGGATGGCCATTATTGTCCTGTTCCTGGTGGTATGCGTTTTTTTCTACGACATGATCTTTATGAGAAGGACTCTGTTGACCACCAATTTGGTTCCCAGTACAACCCCTTCGGGAGCCTACGGTTACTCGGGCCGTCGTATCACCACTTCCCCTGTGATGGATCCTTTTGCCTCGGCATGGATCCATGAGCCAGCTACCCACTTAACTTCCCTGCTCTATCATCGGGGTATCCTCCCCCTATGGGACCCCCATACCGGACTCGGTACGCCCCTCAACGCAGACATGATTTCCACGGTGTTTTTTCCTCTAAGTTTTTTGCTTTACCTGACCCCTCATCCGGCCATGTGGGATTTTTACCTTGTACTTCGGATTTTCTTAGCCGGAGTTCTTATGTACCTGTTCCTCAGAAAAGTTTCTCAACTCGATCCACTCAGCGCCTTAGTGGGGGGAATGGCGTACATGTTTTGTGGGCACATGATTCTCCATATCAACATCGTATTTATTCATGCTGCCATGTTACTGCCGGGCTTGATGTACACAACCGAGAAACTCTATCAAGAGCCTGGAATCAAATGGGCCGTACTCCACGGAGGTATGGTGGGGTTGGTAATTTTAGGAGGTCATCCGGAGCCCAGTTTTTTTGCTATGTTCTTTGCCACCGGCTACTTTCTCATGCGCTGTTTATTTGCGGAAGAGGGGAAACATGGAAGACCCTTTACCTCCCGGTCCTCCGACTCTTCTACCCTTGTGCTTCTTTTTTTGCGGCGATTGTTCTGTCTGGCGGGTTCCTATGGAATAGGATTACTGCTCTGTGCGATCATGGTTCTTCCCTTTTTAGAATTTGTTCAACTGTCTTATCTCGGTCGTCACGATCCCAATCTTCTGGTAGGTTTATGGTCTTTACCTCCCAGGGATCTCATTTTATTGGTACTTCCCTACTTCTTTGGACCTCTTCATCAATCCTGGGATGGAGTCGTGTGGGACTTCCAACCCGGTTATCTGGGGTTTGGAGTTGCTCTTTTGGTCATTCTGGCTACCCTGGAGGGAATCAGCTTCCGAAAAAGCCATCTGTTCTTTACCCTTATGATTACTTTTTTTCTCATCCAGGGTTATAATCTCATCCAGAGCTTCCATGACTTTGTAGGTCATCTTCCCTTCTTTAAAGTAAGCCATTTCACCCGATATTTTCCTCCAGAGCTGACGTTTTCCGCCGTTGTCTTAATGAGTACCCAGTTAAACCGTATCAGACAGGGACAATATCGTGGCTGGTTACTGGGAGGATTGGTTTTACTCAGCTGGTTTCTGATCGGTTTGTTATGGAGAGTGACCTATCCCAGGATGGTGGAAAAACCCAACGGAACAACTATCCTGACGGATGCCCTTTGGCAAACCTTACCCGCCTTAGTTTTAGGAGGACTCATTTTACTCGGGTTGTGGTTAAAGTCTCTAAAAATTCTGGCCCATACAGGTTTTGCGACCTTGATAGGGCTGGGAGTGATAGGAGAGTTGTTTATCCTGATGCCCCATGACCATATGGATCGATATCCTCCTTTCGTAGAACCCCCCTTTGTTAAGTTCTTAAAGTCAGATCCAGAAACGTTCCGGGTATATGCCCTGGATGGGTATTTGTATCCAAATATTCCCAGTGCCTATGAGTTGAACGGTATTGGGTTTGTGAACGGATTGATCAATCGGCGGTTCTGGATGTTTGCAGCCAACTTAATCGATAAAGAACTCTATACCAACTGGTTTTTTACCGGAGGTCTCCCGGTAGGGGAGATTCGGAATGTGGACAATCGGTTTTTCAATCTCTTAAACTTGAAATATGTAGTGACCGATAAGCAGGGAGCTCCTCCTTATTTTCATTTGGAAAGCAGTGTCTATCCCATGGGGGGTGGAGCTGTTCCGGCGGATTCCCTGGTTCCCGGAGTCTCGATAGGTCAGACATTTATCTCCCATGGAGATCTTTGTGCCATTGGTCTTTTTTTTGGAACCTATCAGCGGTTTAATACCGGAAGAGTCTTATTTAAACTGAAAGAATCTCCCACCAGTGAGACCAGTCTGTATACCACCTGGATCCCTATGACCGACATCCAGGATAATACCTACTATACTGTGTCATTTCCACCTATTCTGGGATCTAAAGGAAAAACCTTCTATTTTGAATTAACGGCCCCTGAAGCGACCGTATCCAATACGGTAACTCTCTGGACAAATCAACTGGACCTTTACCCGGAGGGACAGCTTTACCTGAACGGACGGCCTGTCCCGGGAGATGCCGGCTTTAAAGTCTATAGCTTCGCTTCCCAGGCTTCCTTTGAAGAGGTTTATGATGGAGAAGTAAAAGTATATCGGAATCATCGGGCATTACCCAGGGCATTTATCGTTCATCAGGCCGAAGTCATTTGGGATCCAGAACCTTCGATACGAGAAGCGAAGGTGTTAGAGCGATTGAAAGACGATCAGTTTGACCTGGGCCGTCGGATCATCGTTGAGAAGGAACCGGAGGAAGGGCGTGACGGTCTCATCAGGCTGGAAGACTATAACCCCACTTCAACCCTCCCTGATCCTGCTACCCTGGAAGATAGTTCCCAGGCCCGAATTGTACGCTATGAACCGACCAGGATCTCCATTAAAACCAAGGCAGAACGCCCAGGATTCCTGGTTCTGAGTGATCCTTTCTATCCTGGCTGGCGGGCCTATATTGATGGAAAAGAATCGGAAATCCTTTTGACAGATTATTTTATACGGTCTGTTTTCCTACCTTCCGGAGAGCATGACGTTCTGTTTAAATATGAACCTACTTCCTATAAAGTCGGGGCCTGGTTAACCCTTATAGGATTGAGCACTTTCATAGCCACTCTTTCGGGTACGTGGATTCTTAAAGTAAGGAACCCGAATGGATGTAAGGAAGAAGATGAGGGTTAGAGGGTTCAAAGAAACTTTGTTTTTCCAATATGCTGTAAAAATCCTACCGATCCTTATATTATCCTTCTTTGTGCTTTTCAGATATGGTTATATCGTTCAAAGCTGCTTCCAATATGACGATTTCGTCTATCTTTTTGATTTACATTGGATGAAGCTAACCGACTATCTGTCAGCCTCATTGGGCGGTCATTTTTATCCCCTTTTTAAGTTAGAAGTTTTAATTCTTTATAAGTTGTTTGGCTACGATAGTCATTCTTTTTTTACCGTTCTCCTCACGGTTCATATCCTTAATTCTCTTCTTTTTTATCGGATTCTCCAAAAAATGGATGTTCATCCCTTTCTCGCTTTTCTTTTTTCAGGATTATGGGGTACCAGTGCGGTATTTTACAGAGGGATGGAATGGCATGCGGCCCTTGGAGCCCTTTCTTTCTCAACTCTTTTTTTCCTCCTGGCCATACTCCTTGCCAGAAGGGCTTTTAGCTCTGATTCTATCTCGATAAAATATTATTTTCCCGCTCTCATACTGGCCCTTGGACCGATTTTCTTTATTTCAGGTTATGTATATACCGTTCTGGTATTTCCCCTGGCCTGGAGCATGGACCATGCCCATCGCTTAAAATTCAGATCGAAAAAAGTCCTGGGAATGTTATTTCCCTTACTCCCTTTGGCTATCCTAACCTTTATCCATCTTTCCCTGGAAAGAACTTCCACTCTTCTGGATAGACAGGTCATCCTGAATTATTTTCCAAAAGTACTTCTCTATTTTACTTCAAACGGATGGGCAGGGTTCCTGGGATTTCCCGAGCATAGTACCCTGACCGGGGTCCTTGCGATAGCTGCGTTCTTTATAGGGGTCGGACTAAGTCGTCCCGGCCAAACAGCTTTATTTCAATTCGTCTTATTATTTACGGCCATCCTTTGCTTTTATACGGTTGTCCATATAGGCCGAACGACCCCCTATCTGATTTTATATAATTTTAACCCAGAAACTGCCCTAAAGGCTCTGACCGAATACAGCCGTTATCAATATTTTCCCTCTTTACTCATCGCCATGTCTCTGGCTCTCCTCTTCGAGCAGTTCCATAAGATTTTACAGAAGGCAAGACCGCCCTCTGTCTCTACCCTCTGGTTAGGGAGTGTCTTTCTGCTCTCGGCCTTTGTTTTCTGGGGTAATACCCTTAATCTAAGGGCCAGTCGTATTGTTATGGAATGTGCCATTGCCGATAGCTTCGATCAAAATTTCATTTCCCGCATCCGCTCACTGGGAGCAACTCAAACCATCTACTTTTATAACAGTGAGGAACCTATCAACGGTTTTGTCGGAAAGAATATTTATCCGGGACTTGCAGCAAAATTTTGGGTTATGCAATCCCGGATTGGTTCCCAGTACAATATCCGCTTTGTTGAGCTGGACCCCCATGTGGTCACTTACTGGCAAAAAGTGTTTCCTGAATTTGGAAAGTTATTGATTACAAAAGCTCCAGAAAATATAGAGATTCATAAATATCTCTAATTTACTCCAGTTCTTCAAAATTCCTTTCTAAATTTATGTTAAACCTTGACTATTTATTCTAATGAGAGAACTTTTATAACAGTAAAGAAGTAAGAACCGAAAAATCATAAAATCAGGATTCTTTAGCTACAGATATAAGAAATACTCCCTTTCCTATTTCGGAGGATAAAGGGTTATTTACCTTTGTAATTCTGTAGCCAGGGAATTATACCTTTTCAAGCTGACAGGGAACCTGTCCTTGCAGGGAGCGATGGGAGTCGAAGTCTGCCGGAGCGAGAGAACGAAATCTTCTCTTTACTTCGGGGAATTGTTTTGCTCTTATTGTCACTCGTCAGGGTAAGTTTAGGGTATCTTTTTCAACTTGAAAGGGAATTACAAGAGAGGTGAAACAGATCATGAAAAACAAAGTTTTCATAGGGAGCCTTTGTCTTTTGCTTATAGTAGCCACGGTGGGATGTGGAGGAACTACCGAGAGACATAAGGGTGCCATTATCGGTGGTGCAGCCGGTGCAGGAGCAGGTGCGGTTATTGCAGGAGTGGCCGGGGGGAATGAACTGGTGGGTGCCCTGCTAGGAGGTTTAGCAGGAGCTCTGTTGGGAGACTACATCCAGAAACAGGAAGCCACTCGGGAAGCAACGGTTAATAAATACGGCAGTCCTTCGGGGACTCTTGTCAAGTTAGAAGATGTACAGGTTATTCCTTCCATAGCTCGCCCTGGAGATCGGGTAAATCTTCAGATGAGGTATGCGGTATTAGGAAGTACTCCTCCAACGCTGGTCACCGAAGAGTGGCGGATCAATCAGGGTAACGAAAATATTGGAAACACCAGTATCCAGGTCCAACGCCCCGATGGGACCTATGTAACCACCGTTCCTATCACGCTTCCTCCAAACGCCAGACCGGGTACCTATACCCTGCAGGCCAGAGTCAGTGCCAATGGTGTTGTAGATACAGAGATGACGCGTCTTCAGGTTCGATAAAACCTTCTGCCTTACCCCCTTTCCCCTTCCCGAGGCTTCGGGAGAGGGGAAAGGCTTTTAGGGAGTGTCTTTTGATTTTGGGCCGTTTCCCCCTTTCTCCCGAGCCCGATCAAAGGGTGAATTCCCGGCCAAAGGCTGAAAGCCGTCCTCCGACAGGCTCAGGACAAACGGAGGAAGGGATTTGCAAACGATCGGTCTCAGAAAAATACCCCTGTAGGGGAAAGGAGCATATAGGAGAGAAGGGTGAGGTTGTTTTTATCCCCGGAGCGGCCTCGAATGGTTGTGACCTGTTTGTTATGTTACCATAACAGGTACATCCAGAGTTTGCCGGGTATATTGATGGAACCAGATTTGATTGCCTGAGAGGAGGTCCCATTTAAGTATGTAGCGACCACCCTTTTCAGGAGCTGTAACCCTGGCCTGAACGGTTATTTCTTGTAAAGGAAGTAAATCGTGAGGGAGTAGAGTTCTGGTCCCTTCACATACCAGGGATTCATCTTCTGCACGGAACCATTGATAAGAACATTGAACCGCGTGGGGCCCACTCCGGAACCAGGGGCTGAAACTGGTATTTTTAAAAGTCAAAGGAATCGTATAAGTTTGCCCGGTTTCCATTTCTTTTGGAGTGCCGTGATTGATATATTCGACCCGATAAAAGATCTCTTCGGCTTTTCTTAAAGGAACCGATTGATCATAAGATTGGGCCATTTGATCTCCTAAACTATTCCATAAGCAGTGCCAGTAGTCCGTAGAGGATTCTAGAAGAATCTGGAGGCTCCGCTCGAGTTCATTCCCTTGTCGGGCTAGTAGGTTTAAAGCCCGGAGAGTATCACCGTTGAAATCTATCTGCCTTTCAAAGCTCTTCCCGGTGTATTCGGTAAGATGGTTGAGATATTTGACCACCGTTGCATTAAAGTCCCTCTGGCGCTTCAACATAAGCTCACAGAACTGTATGACCTGGAGATTGAAGAGTTGTTGATTTCGGAGGATATGCTCCAGGTACGCTCGAAGAGGTCGAAAGAGAAGCTTCTTCGCAAATACAATAAACCGACCGAGAAAACGCCGATGGGACTTGATCTCATAATTAAAATCGGGAGCCTGGGTTTGTTTCATGGTCGTTACGGCATCCCCCAGCTCATCCGGCAAAGTATGGGATTTTTCCAACCCCGGGCTTCCTTTTCGATCCTCTGAGAGCAGCTGCCATTTGGTATTTAAAGCTAAAGTCTGATTCCCCAATTTAAGGTTTAAGGGAGGCGGATGACTCCACGGGCCCGGCTCGGTATAATCGGTATCCAGTCGGTACATCCGCTTGAGGGAATTTAAACGGATCTCAATGAGAGTCGTCTCGGCATCTGGATACAACGGCTCGTAGGAGGTAAAAACTTTGGCTACAATGCCACATTGTTTACAATCCGAGAGATCGTGATTTAAGAGCTTACGCCGAATCCTTTGATAATTTTTGTTATTCCAAATTTCCAGAGGGGAAGCCTCTTTGACATTACCCATGATATTGGGCATAAAACAGCAGGGACGTACATTGCCGTCTACATCCACCAGCATCTCCTGCCAGGGAGAACGGCAGAAGGGTATCTCACGAATTCGAGATTCTATGAAGGGTCGGTGAATGGTTCGGTAGGGATAATGTTCATGACCTGACTCCAGTAGCAAGGGAACCTGTTCGGTTTCGGCGTTCTGAGAATCTCGCAGCAATTCCTCATCGGTCCAGGCAATATGACAGAGCTTAATCCCCAGCTCGTCGGCTTTCTTCTTGGCAATTCGATAATAATGCTTTTCGACAGCCGGATCGAGAGTTTGATAGAGTTGGACTCCTGTAGGAGCCGTTAAAAGCCTCAAAACGTGGATCTCCCTGGCTCCAACCTCGTGGGCCAGTTCCACAAAAAGCGGTAGCTCCTGGATGTTTTTTTTCATGGCTACAAAGACCAGAGTTATATAGGGTATTTCGGTTTTTTTCTGTTCTTTATAGGCCTTAATCAGCTTCAGATTATTAACAACCCGCTCGAAGTTACTCCCAACCCGGATAGATCGATACGTCTGCGGTGTAGCCGCATCCATGGATACACTAATGTGGGTCAAACCGCCGGCCACAATTTTATCGATATATTTATCCGCTGTCAGAAGGTTCGTAGAGACATAACTCTTGGGAGGTCGAACTTCATTGATAATGTCCAGATAGTACTCCGGGTTTTTGGTTGCCAGGATCTCCCCTGCGTCATTCCATCGGATCTCCATGGGATAAGGGAATATTTGCCGGACACTTTCAAAAACTTCCGGGCTCATATCATGATGGTTCATGTATTTGGTAAAACACATGATGCAGTCGATATCGCAATCGTTGGTAATGGCAACATCCAACGTCAGAGGTTTGGACTCCAACACGATCTTCCTTTGGGCAACTTCTTGCTTATTAAGAAGTAAATTTTGTTGTCTCAACATGGGAGATCCTTTTATAAAAAGATTATGAACCCTGATAAAGAGATCTGATTTACCTTGAATCAAAGTTATTAATTATTCCCTCTCCTGTCAAGTTTAAAGAGAGAAGATTTATTCTATTTTTGATATTTACTCTGCGAAGATTAAAGAAACATTTTAACTTTTTCCTTGCCGGAACCTGGATTCCTGCTTCATACTATAGGTCATAGTAACCGGATTTATTTTAAGCAAATGGATTAAAGAAGTACCTGTTAAGTTTCTGAAATTTCGATAGAAGAATAGTTTTGTGGTTAAATCCCAAAGGCCCTGATAATTTGTACTATGCGTATGATAAAAATTCATTATTTACAACATGTTCCGTTTGAAGGTCTCGCTAGCATTGAGCAATGGGCGAAGGCCAGAGGTCACTCGCTGTCTGTCACCAGGTTTTACCAAAACGAACCATTACCTCCGGTTGATGAAATTGACTGGTTGGTGATTTTAGGTGGGCCCATGAACATTTACGAAGAGGACAGATATCCCTGGTTGTTTCGGGAGAAACGGTTCATCGAACAGGTAATTTCAAAAGAGAAAGTTGTTTTAGGCATCTGTTTGGGTTCGCAGTTAATTGCCGATGTCCTGGGTGCAAGGGTATTCCGAAACCGTTACAAGGAAATAGGTTGGTTTCCCATCGAATTTACACCTGAAGCCCAGGCCTCACCGCTTTTCAACTTCTTGCCATCGCGACTTACGGTTTTTCACTGGCACGGTGATACCTTCGATTTACCACGGGGTACTGTCTGGCTGGCCCAAAGTGAAGGATGTCAGAACCAGGCGTTCCTCTATAAAGAAAAAGTTCTTGGTCTACAGTTTCATCTGGAATCCACAAAGGAAAGCGTTGAGCAACTCCTTGCCAACTGTGTAGATGAGCTGGTTGAGGGCAGGTACATTCAAAAGCCGGACGAAATGCTATCCCGAGAAACTAACTTTGAGAAAATCAACGAGGCCCTGTACGGTATCCTGGACAGAATGCCCCATTAGCTGGATGGTATTAAAGGGCTATCCTCCGGGGTCGCCCTGCAGGTTATAGGACATTTCTATTTAGATTTAGTATCAGGCAGTAAATACCGGCCTTCTTGTAAGAGTTTCCCCTATGCTTCCGCCGCCGGCGCAGGTCGACCAAACAGGTAACCCTGGGCCTCATCACACTGCTGAGCACACAAAAAAAACAACTGCTCCTCCGTCTCTACCCCCTCCGCTATGACCTTCAACTCCAAGGCATGGGCCATGTCAATGATT
>JAUQPW010000060.1 GCA_030550175.1 bacterium | reverse complement strand
TACGCGGGACAATTTCGCTCCCGGGATGGTCAGGAAATGAAGCGCCTGTTCGTAGCCTCTATCTTGGCAGCCTGCTTGTATTACCTTTGGCCGTCGTCCTTTCAATACCCATGATTACAGTGTGAATAATTTTTGGGTCGCCCTCATCGCGTTTGGGGAGGGATTGCAAAACAATCATCATGCCTTCCCCAGCTCGGCAAAACATGGATTAAGATGGTGGGAACCCGACTTAAGCGCCTGGGTCATTCGCATCCTTGAAATGGTGGGTCTCGCCTGGGATGTTAAAACCCCCACAATTCGCATGATAGCAGAAGCTAAGAAGGGCTATTAAGGCTACCACTTACGGCGAGGTGGCTGGCAGGAGGAAAGAAAAAAAATGGGAATTTTAAGTCCGAAAGATAATAAATCACCCGGTTTTTCTCATGGAAAGGGTTCCAATAACTCCATAGATCTCCAAAAACAACCTCAAAGTGAGGAAGCCATTCGAACCTGGTTAATTTCTAAGATTTCCGAATTGACAGACGTTGATCCTCAAGATATTGATGTGCAACAGCCTTTCGCTTATTATGGCCTGGATTCCAGGCAAGCGGCAATTCTTTCAGGTGAGTTACAAGACTGGCTGGGATGTCGGCTCCCTCCCACTCTGGTGTATGATTATCCTAACATTGAGGTCCTTGCTCGATATTTAGTTGGAAAGTCCTAGGATCTGTCTCTAAAGGAGGTTTACATGAAGATAACCCGATACCCTCCGGGTCCAGCGGGTTTACCATTCGTCGGTCACCTTTTTTCTTATCAACGCGATCCGATAAGTTTTTTAATAAAAGCTGTCCGTAATTACGGTGATATCGTCCATTTCAGGCTCGGTCCCAGGAATTTTTTCTTACTGAATCACCCGGATCATATTGAAGAGGTCTTGGTAACGCATAACCGAAATTTCGAAAAAAAGGGACAAACCCCACCTGCCAGGCAGGTAATGGGAACAGGACTACTTTATAGTAGAGGTGATTTCCACCTTCGCCAGCGACGGCTTATACAACCAGCCTTTCATCGGCAGCGTATCCTGGCTTACGCAGACGTAATGACAAACTACGGTATGGAAACGCAGGAACGATGGCAAGAAGGGACGAATCTGGATATACTAGAGGAAATGACCCACCTGACTTTAAGAATTGTCGGGAAAACACTCTTTGACAGAGATCTTGAATCAGAAACGGGAGAGATCAGTGAAACCTTCAACCTGTTCATAAAGTGGGGCCTTACCCCAGGACCCCTTTATAGATTGTTAGAGAGACTTCCACTGCCCAGTGTCCATCACCGTCAAAAAGCCCTGAATCAAGTAAATACCTTTGTCCATAAAATGATTAATGAACGTCGGACCAGCGGCGTAGATGCAGGTGATGTGCTTTCCATGCTATTACGGGCTCAGGACGTGGAGGGAGACGGAAGTGGCATGACGGATCGGCAAATACGTGACGAAATCATGACCCTTTTTGTAACAGGTCATGAAACCACAGCCCTTGCCTTGACATGGACCTGGTATTTACTGTCACAACATCCCGATGTGGAGGCAAAGCTTCACGCTGAAATCGATACCGTCCTGGCAGATAGACCTCCTACGGCCGGCGATGTGGAACAGTTGCCCTATACTCGGATGGTGTTTATGGAAGCCATGCGCCTTTATCCACCAACCTGGAGAATATGCCGCAGAGTCCTCAGGGATTATGAGATTGAAAACTATCTCTTGCCTGCCGACTCGGTAATTCTGATCTGTCCCTATGTAACCCACCATGATTCCCGATATTTTCCTGATCCTTTTAAATTTGACCCCGAACGGTGGATTCCCAAGGCAGAGGTTAGATTGCCCAGATGTGCCTATTTTCCCTTCGGAGCCGGCCCCCGGCAGTGTATCGGCGAATCTTTTGCCTGGATGGAAGGAATCCTTTTGATCGCTACCCTGGCCCAAAGGTGGCGGATGCGGCTCGTCCCAAACCATCCCGTCCGGATTATGCTAAGTGTAACACTACGACCTAAATGTGGTATGCGGATGATCCTGGAGAGAAGAAAACCCTCGTTAGATCTCAAGTTAACCGATTTTAAGTCCAACATAGCGTCCGTACCTTAATCTACGATGAGACCTTTTATAGGAAAGGTTGGTTGGAGACGATAAACAGAAAGAAAAATGAAATTATATTTTAAAGACTTTCTTCTGCTGTTGATCTATTTCCCTTACCGCTGGCTGGTTCAGGCTTTACCTTTTCAAATAAGCTACTCAATGGCTACTTTGTTTGGAAATATCCAATACCAAGTTCTTCCACCCCATCAAAAAAATCGGTTCTTTTCCCATCTTGACTTAATCTTTGGTGATAAACTCGATACTCAGGAGAAAAAAACTATCCTGCGACATTTCTATGTAGAAAAACAGAAAAAGATTGCGGATCTTTTTATCCTGGGAAGAAAAGATTACGAAAATTATCTTCAGACTTGCAGTATCGAAGGTCTGGATTATGTGGATCAGGTTTTATCCCAAGGAAAGGGAATGATCGGACTCAACTTCCACTTTGGTTTTGCTCACTTGATTCCACCTTTTGCCCTTCATAAAGGCTATAAAAAAATCATCGGTTTTCTGGTCCTGCAGTCTCCTATAAAAGGAGTTAATCCCTGGGTCTCCCGACGAATTCTACATATCAAGCATTCTATTTGGAAAGAACGTGGGAATTTTCAGATTTTTTCTTCCCTGAAATCCCTCACCTACCTGGCTATAGCCCAATATCAGCATCTAAGACAGAATTATATTGTCAGTGCAGCCGGAGATGGAGCTCTAGGGGAAAAATTTACCTCGGTCGATTTTTTCAATGTAAAACTGAAAGTTCCCCTTGGACCTGCTCTTTTATCCGCAAAAACCGGGGCAGCTATGGTTCCAAACTTTGTAATCCGACGAAAAGATAATGCGCATCATATTATCTTCGAAGAACCGATTCAAGTGGATAATGAAGAGGAAGAAACCTTAAAGATGGCCGTTCAAAGATACATCCAACGTCTGGAACATTATGTTTCCCGATATCCGGCGCATTGGGGTTACTGGAATCGGATGGAGATAGAAGGGTTTGAGGGTGGTATTCCTTTGGTACGGTTGGTTACACGAAAACCCTTCGAAACTTAATGGAAAGGAAGGAGATACATGTCATCTCTAAAACAAAATCAAACCTTATTAAAGGAAGAGGTTTTTGAAAATCTTCGGACCCTTTTAAGGAATATCTTGAATCCTGAAGATATGGAATCCCTTACTTTGGATACCCGTTTGCAAGAAGATCTGGGTATCAAATCCCTGGATACAGTAGAGATGATTATTGTTATAGAAAAAGCATTTTCTATCAGGCTGGATTCGGTGGATTTTACAAAAGTTAGTACCGTTGAAGACCTAGTCAACCTGATCCTGGACCAATCCCGAAACGGTAGGGGCGATTAGCAGGTCGCCCGTACTTAAGGAAATGGGAAAGTTAGAGGAAGGGAGAAAATGGAACCTATAGCTATTATTGGTATGGGTTGCCGTTTCCCGGGTGCCGGGAATCCAGAGGCTTTTTGGCGGCTTCTGCGGGACGGAGTAGATGCCATTACAGAAGTTCCGTTAGATCGTTGGGATTGGCAGGCTTTTTACCACCCCGATCTGAAAGTGCCTGGTAAAATGAACACGCGCTGGGGTGGCTTTCTGGACCAGATAGATCAGTTTGATTTCCACTTTTTCAGGATCCTCTCATGGGAAGCCGCTCGAATGGATCCCCAACAACGGCTTTTATTGGAGGTAGCCTGGGAGGCCCTCGAAGATGCCGGACAGGTGATAGATCGGCTGGTAGGTACTCGAACGGGAGTATTTATTGGAATTGGACCCGGAGATTACGGTCGGATGCAATTAAGTAATCCCGATCTCATCAACGCTTACACGAATACCGGTAACCTGTTATCCATTGCATCGAACCGTATTTCTTATCTCTTTGATTTTCGGGGACCCAGTATCTCCATAGATACAGCCTGCTCCTCCTCCCTCGTTGCCGTTCATCTCGCCTGTCAAAGTCTCTGGACCCATGAATCTTCCCTTGCCCTGGCTGGGGGAGTAAACGTGATCCTATCGCCAGAACTTACCCTTGGTTTCAGTAAAGCAGGAGCTCTATCTCCCGACGGTCGTTGTAAGGCTTTTGATGCAGGGGCAAACGGCTATGTTCGTGGTGAAGGGGCCGGTATGGTTGTCTTAAAATCCCTGTCAGACGCCCTGGCCGATCATGATCCGATTTATGCTGTTATTCGGGGAAGTGCCGTCAATAATAACGGACGCACCAACGGGCTCACGGCTCCTAACCGATGGGCCCAGGAGGAGGTGTTGCGAGAAGCTTACCGGCAGGCCGGAGTTTCACCGGGTCAGGTTCAATATATCGAAGCCCATGGTACAGGGACACTCCTGGGAGATCCTATCGAAGCCCAGGCACTAGGGACCGTCCTCGCAATCGACCGTCCTCCTGGACATCCCTGTGCTATAGGTTCGGTCAAGACCAATATCGGACATCTGGAGACCGCAGCAGGTATCGCTGGCCTGATCAAAGCTGTATTGGCCCTTAGACACCGCGAGATCCCCCCAAGCTTACATTTCCACAAACCTAATCCCTATATCTCTTTTGAAGAGCTCCCGCTGCGAGTTCAACAAACTCTGGGGTCCTGGCCACAGGAATCCGGTCCAACTCTCGCCGGAGTGAGCTCCTTTGGTTTCGGAGGAACCAACGCCCATGTTGTTTTAGAGGGAACTCCAGAAGTTCCAGAAGCCTATAAGCAGGAGAAAGACCTCTCTTCGGACCCACTGTACCTGCTTCCTTTATCCGCACGCAGTCAGAAAGCTCTCCAAGCCCTTGCACGGGCCTATCAGAGCTTTTTAGGAGTTGGAGGTATTGGCTCTGCCGTTTCGTTACGAGATCTGTGTTATACGGCCAGTGTACGGCGAAGTCATCACGACTACCGTCTGGCCCTGATATTTCGCTCGCGGGAGGAACTCATCCGGTGTCTGGAGATTTTTCTTCGGGGAGAAGTTCACCCGAATATCTCTTCAGGCCGAAAGACTTCAAACTCTAATAGCCAGAAAGAAATCACGCCTCTATCCCTCTTCGATGGAAAAGAAGAACGAATGACCGTGCTTCGCTCTCTGGGTACCCTCTATACTTCGGGATGTTCCATCGACTGGAATAGGCTCTATCCAACCAGAGGACGGTGCATTAGACTGCCCTCTTATCCCTGGCAGCGTGAACATTGCTGGCTAGAACCCGGTAAACAAAGATAAATAAGTTCCATTTGCTTGCTAAGAACTGATGTCGTTAGCTTTCTGAATTTAAGTGTTTTTTCTTTATTTAACAAGTTAATGAAAAGCATACGACCAGGCCATCTCACTTGGAGATGCGAGACCTTTTGGGTCCGGCTGCTAGAAGGAACTTTTTTTCTTTTATCTTTTATCTTTCATCTCTTAACTCCTCATATATTCGCTCAGGCTATTTCTGAGGACAGGTCAGTCTTCCGGGAAGAAGAATTTTTTCGTGTTGAGCAACTTGTTGCCATCGGCTCCCGGAGACTTCAGCATCTAAGTGAATCCCCTTCAGCAGTTTCCGTTATCACCGCTGAAGATATTCGACAGTCTGGAGCTACGAATGTTGTAGATCTCTTTAGGATGATCCCGGGTATGGATGTTATAACCCTGGATGGGCCTCGCTCTGTAGTTTCAGCCCGTGGATTTGCTTCAGAAACTGCCAGAACCATGCTGGTGATGATCGATCGACGTATTATTTTTCTCCATCAACAGGGCGGAACTTTCTGGCGAACCTTCCCTCTTTCTTTAGAGGATATCGAGCGTATTGAAATCCTTCGAGGTCCCGGTTCTACCTTGTATGGAATCAATGCCTTTACAGGGGTTATTAATATTATTACAAAAGATCCAGAAAAGTATAAGGGATGGACTCTCTCCTCCACCCTTGGAGGTAATGGGGAATTAGGCCTCGCAACGCTCATTTATGATCAGGTGTATAATGATAAATTCTCCTATCGGCTCTCTACCAACTATGAACAGGATACCGGTTTTGATAAGAACCTGCAGGGAACTCTCTTAGAGGACGCAAAACGTATTCCCAAGGCGACCTTTCGGGCTAAATATCACCTGTCTGAAAATTCAGATCTTCATCTCTCCACAGGTTATCTTACCGGAGACCGGTCCGGAAGTTTTCCCGTTCCTGCAAATCCGGCCGGAGAACCGGGTCATGAGGAGTTCGAAAGTTTTTTCCTACAGAGTTGGTATGAAAATCGGCTTTCTCCCACCTCAACTCTTTTTGTTCAAGGATACTGGAATGTCACCAACGCAAAGTTCATCTTTTTGAATCCCGTCTCCGGTATTCGAGAATTTGATATGGATACTTTGGGTGCAGAATTTCAATATAACCTCTCTTTCCTCCCCCAACACCAATTGGTATTCGGTGGAGATTATATTCTAGATTTTTTGGATGCTCCCCAGGGTAATATCCACAGTCGCCAGGATAGCGTCTTTGGTTTTTATATTCAGGACGAATACAAACCATCAGATCAGTTAACTTTGGTCGCTGGAATACGAGTTCAGGATAATACTCTTTCTGGAACCGATGTGGCACCTCGAGGAACTCTCCTTTATACTCCCTGGAAGAATCATACCTTTCGATTTGCCATTGGACAGGCCATCCTACCACCCTCCCAATTTGAGGTCTTTAATGAAACCCAAGTAACCCTACCAACCGGTGTCGTTGTTGCT
The DNA here is from genome assembly GCA_030550175.1 of bacterium. Classification (GTDB taxonomy): domain Bacteria; phylum Moduliflexota; class Moduliflexia; order Moduliflexales; family JAUQPW01; genus JAUQPW01. Next base: position 27,006 of record JAUQPW010000060.1, on the reverse strand, counting down.
CGACTTTCCAACCCAAACCTGGATTCTGCAATTAATACCGCCTATGAAATAGGTTACCGAACTTATCTGTGGGATAAAATCCGCCTTAATGTGGAACTCTACTATAATGATATCGACAAATTCCCCAGGACCGCTCCGGCACCTCCTCCTCCAGGGGTCACACGGGCTACCTTTGTCAGTGATCGATTTAATGGTTTTTCCAAGGGAGTTGAATTAGAGGTTATGACGCCTTTAACAGACTGGTTACAGGGAAGAGCCAACTATGCCTATGAGTTTATCGATATTAACGATGAAGGAGCTTTGCGTCCCGGGGATCTGGATAAGTCAACGCCCCGGCATAAAGTCAATCTGGGATTGAGGGCTAAGTTTCCAAATGGGTTTTCGACCAATCTCCAGTTAAACTACGTGGATCACACAGCACCTTTCTCCAATCCAACTATTTCCTTACCTCCTTACACCCGATTGGATGTTCGAGTGGCTAAAACTTTCTTGAATGATACCCTTGAAGTTGCAGTAACAGGTCAAAATCTTGTCGATCCCCATGCTGAAAGTGAGGTTGCCGTCCTGGATAGATTGATTTTTGCGTCGATGACCTGGCGGTTTTGAAAAAAATATATTACCAGGAGAAAATTTATAAACTTTTTTGATTGACGGGAGAATAAAAAAACGTTAGTATCTAGCCTCCGTAATAATTTAGTTAACAAAAGTTAGTAAAACAATTATTAACCTTTCGGATAAAAAGGAGGCTCCTATGAAAATGAAAACCAAAGTTTTAGTGCCCTCTTTGATGGTTGTAGGAATTTTTTTATTCTCCCAGAGTACTTTAGCCGCCAATTACACCTGGATACCTGCCCAGGGAACCAACTGTGATACCACTTGCGGAAGAGCAGGTCAAGCCGCGGTGTATTCTGGAACCGAGGGGAGCAAATCAGGTGCGGCTACGCAACTTTACGTCTGTGGCGTGGATGTTAAAATATATCAGAGACAGAGACAACAATATTCCTCCGGGTTCGTTCCCGGTAAGAATGTAGTGGCGACAACGACCTGCAATGTACCTTTTAATGGAAAAGAGAACGTTATGCAAAGCTTTGTTTGTTTGTGTGTTCCTCGATAATTTATCCTTCTAAGGAGGAGGTCCCTTGTAGGGAAAGAGATTTTTTCCTACAAGGGAGGTTAAAGAGAATTAAGCTCAGGAGACATTTCTTTATCAGGCCAGAAACCTTAAAGTTGTTTGTGCGTCTTCTTATAAAGGGATCGAAGGTAGGCAGTTTTTATAATTTTTTCTCTAAAAAGGGGGTTACCTATGAAAACGAAAATTTTAATTGCTTCTTTAGCTGTTTTACTGATAGGAATTTTTTTAGTAGAAGATCTGGTTTGGGCTGCCAACTATAGTTGGTTAGCTGCGCCTCCCGGAACCAATTGCGATACAACCTGTACCAGAGCCGGTCAGGCTCCGGTTTATGCGGGAGCTGAGGGAAGTAAGTCAGGTGCAACGGCTCAACTATTTGTCTGTGGTGTACCCACATCGGCAAAGAGGGGAAGAAGACAATATTCCTCAGGTTATGTTCCCGGTAAGAATGTAACCGATACCTTTAATTGCCTGGTTCCTTTTAACGGAAAAGAGTATGCCCAGAAAAACTTCGTTTGTTTATGCGTTCCACGTTAATCTGACCTTTATAAAGTAGTGCACTGTTTACTTAGTCTTGCTTGACTTTTAAGCGGCCCTCACCCCCGGCCCCTCTCCCACGCTGTGGGAGAGGGGAGCCTGGGGATCTCCAGCTCAGCTTCCCAGGTAACCCCTCTCCCGAAGTTGCGGAAGAGGGGCCGGGGGTGAGGGCAAAATGGTTATCCAAATTTAACTTTACAAAGTAGTAGCTTTTTATTAGCATAACTTTCGTCTTCCCGGTTCTGCCGGAAAGGAGGGAGAAAGTTAGGCTTCTTCCTTCATCTTTCCTGTCTTGCTTAAAACCTCCAATTTCTCCCTCACCTTAAAGACCTATTCAAAGTTCCTGAGGATTTCGATTCTTATCCCTGAATTTATGAAGTATGCGATCCATAAAAATCTACTTCTGGCAGGAATTATGCACTTCACCAATCAGGTAAGCTAAAAGGTTATTGTCCGGGAATGTTTATCTAACTAGAAGATAGAGTTGCAGAGCATCTAAATAATCGGTTATACTGGTACGAGTGACGGCAGAAAAGTTTGTTGAGACAGAATCCCATAGAAACTGATAGATATTTTAACCAGACCAACTCCCTAAGCGCCCCTCTCCCAGGCGGTGGGAGAGGGGCCGGGGGGTGAAGGCAGAAAATTCCACAGAATTAACTTTACAAAACAGTAGGAACACAGCAAGGTGCCTGTCTAAGATCTTAAGCCGTAACCTCTGTTATACAGGTGCATATACCATTTCACAAAGCCGTGTACCGAGTTCAAGGGTGCTTCGGGTCATTAACATGAAGCTGCATTTCAAAAACCTCCTGCTTTTGCTGATATATTTTCCCTATCGTTGGTTAATCCAGACTTTACCTTTTCGAATCAGCTATAAACTGGCTACTTTATTGGGAAATATTCAATATCTCTTCACTTCCTCCAAACAAAAACATCAGATTCTTACTAATTTAAATCTCATTTTTGGCGATAAGTTTAACCTTCAAGAAAAGAAAACTATTTTAAAACGTTTTTACGCTACTAAACACAGGATCCTTATGGATCTTTTTATTATGGGAAGAAAAGATTATGGGAAGTATTTTCAGGCCTGTAAGGTAGAAGGTCTGAATTATATAGACGAAGTTTTATCTCGGGGTAAAGGTTTAGTAGTCGTTACCTTTCATTTTGGTCCTGTTAATCTAGTTTCAGCCTATTTAGCTTATCGAGGTTATAAAATAACTCCTTTACTGGTATTGCCCACCCATCTTAAAGGGACCAGTCCTTGGGTTTCCCAAAAGGTCCTGGATATTAAAAGTTCCATTTGGAAAACACGAGGAAATTATCAAATTATTACCTCCTTGAAATCTTTATTGTCTTTAGTTAGAATTCAGTATGAGTGCTTAAAGCAGAATGAAATTATCGATGCAACGGGAGATGGGGCACTTGGGAAAAGGTTTATCCTGGTAGATTTCTTTAATGTAAAACTAAAAGTTCCTCTTGGACCTGTCCTCATGGCCGCAAAAAGCGGTGCGAGGATAGTCCCTGGTTTTGTGATTTTGCAAAAAGACTTTACACAATATTTCGTCTTTAAAGAACCGATTCAGGTCGGGGGAGAGGACGAGGAAACCTTAAAAGGAGTCGTTCAGGAATATATCCGGCATTTAGAGTATTATATTTCTCAGCATCCCGATTATTGGACCCATTGGGCACGCATGGAGAAGGAAGGTTTTGAGAATGGAGTTCCTGTAATGCAGGTAATTCCAGGAATAACCGATTAAAACCCTCCCATGAGCTAAGTCAAACTCTATGAAAGAATTTCCCATAAAGCGCTATTTTAAGGATTTTTCTTTACTTCTGGTTTACTATCCCTACCGCTGGCTAATTCAAGTTTTACCTTTCCGGATAAGTTATCAGATAGCCACCTTACTGGGTAGTATCCATTACCTGTTCGCCCCTTCTAAACAAAAATGTAAAATAATCGATAATCTGAATATGGTTTTAGGAGATAAACTTAATTTTCGAGAGAAAAAAGCCGTGGTACGAGGTATTTATATCCATAAACAAAAGGCCTATACCGATCTCTTCATTATGGGGAGAAAAGATTATAAAAAATATTTTGACGCCTGTAGCAATGAAGGAATAAGTTATTTAGATCAGGCCTTATCCGAAGGAAAAGGCATTGTAGGAGTAAATTTTCATTTTAGTTCTGCCAATCTGATAGCTACTTATCTGACCTATAAAGGCTATAAAATGAGTCCTATCCTGGTATTAACGGGTACGAAAGGGGCAAGCCCCTGGATTTCCCAGAAAATCTTGGACCTCAGATCTTCTATCTGGAAAGAACGAGGAAATTTCCAGATTATTACTTCCTCAAAATCCCTGGTTTCTGCAGTTATAAACCAGTATCGATCCCTGTCAGAAAATCGTACTATCAGTGCAGCTGGCGATGGACCTCTAGGAAAAAAATTCACTTTGGTTAACTTCTTCAATGTCAAGCTGAAAGCGCCTCTTGGGCCTGTTCTTATGGCTGCAAAAAGCGGTGCGCCTATAATCCTGAGCTTTGTAATCCGACGGGAAGACGGAACCCATCACTTTGTTTTCAAGGAACCTATTAAAGTCCAGCAGGAAGATGAGGAAGTCCTCAAAGGAATTGTCCAGAATTACTTCACACAACTGGAGTATTATATTGCGCGATATCCAGATAGCTGGCTTTATTGGACACGTATGGAGAAGGAAGGAGTTGAAAATGGAGTTCCTGTAATCCAGTTGCTGCTTGCAACAGGACTTACCCACATAGAATAAAATCAAAGAAGATATATGCAATCCTGGCTATTGATCGGGAAGAGGTTTTTTTTCTTTTTTTCTTTAATTTTTGTTTTTTGTTCTCTACCTTCTGTCCGTACAGACACAACATGTTGTATCCCCACTTCTTCTTTAGCTTTCATGGATTCGACAGGCTCACTGCAGGAAGAAGGGCCAGGGGGGAGTGATGTCTCTACCGAAGGTCATGGAGTTTATGTTCTGAATAAGATGGAGGAACCTTTTAATCCGATAGGGTTAAACTCTTCGTATGTTCGAGGAATAAGTCCCCGGGTTAAATGGCGGACCATAGAGCCTGTCGAAGGTCAGTATATCTGGAGTTATCTCGATGAAGTTTTTCAAACGGCCGCCCAATACAATAAAAAAGTTATTCTTCGGGTTCATCCGGGTGTTTTTACGCCAGAGTGGGTCTACCAAGCGGGTGCTCAAAGAGTTCAACGGCCAGGCGGGATGAGACGTTCTCCCCGCAAAGGGCGCCTCTCTTCCAACCCTGATAGAAGAGAGACCTCCATAGACAATGAACAAGGGATTCCAGACGGTGGATCACCTGTTCAGGATAGTCCACCTTCTCTGCCGATCCCCTGGGATCCTGTTTATTTAGCTAAGTGGACGAATTTTATCGATAATCTGGGAAAGCGATACCGTGCCAATCCTAACCTTTATGCAATTGCCATTGCAGGGCCTACCGTTACTTCAGTGGAATTTCATCTTCGAGGTAAAGAAAGAGACTGGGAAAGTTTCGGGTATACTCCGGCCAAACTACTCGATGCTTGGAAACAATGTATAGATGCCTATGCCAGAGCCTTTCCAAATAAAGCGATTGTCTTAAACATTGCTTTTCAAATCTTAGGAAATCGGGAGCTTCCTCAACAAATTATCGATTATGGCCTCAGAACCTATAAGAATCGGCTGTTTATCCAGGGAAATTGGTTAAGTGCCAATACCTCTCCAGAAAGGCTAAACATCATGCTGCAGTTCAGTAAACAAACGACGGTTGGATTTCAGATGTTGGGTACTGCCAACCGGGTGGGGAACTTACGAAAAGCTATAGAAAATGGCCTTGCAGGGGGAGCGAGTTACCTGGAAATTTATGAGTTTGATGTGGTTAATCCAGAGTTTAGGGAAGATATTCAATTTGCAGCCACCCAACTTCAAAGGGTTTCCGTCAAATCTTATGAATTTCAAAAGTCTGGTACAAATAAAAGCTCAGAACCGATAGACAATGGAATCCCCCCCCTGGAAGGATCGAAACCCCTTCGCAATGAACTTTCCACTTCTACTATTCGCCAACTAACCCAACAATTGCGCCAGGCTAAAAGGGCATTTTCTACTCGAGACTTATCCAAAGCTATAGAGGAATTTCAGGAAGCCAGGAATACCCTGAATCTCCTCCAGAAGGACTATCCCCAAGTCGAGGATCAACTTCTTGAAGCCCAAACCAAACTGAACCAAATCATAGATAATTTAAATCATAATAACCTGCCTGAAGCCAGGCGATTATATCGAGAAACCCTCCAGATCCTGAGGTCGGCGAAAATAGAAGTTTTAAATGAATCGTCTTTAGAAAAATGAAAGGAAACAAATCAAAATGAAAAGGAGAGTTTTCCTGCTCTCAGTTCTATATTTAGAAAAGCAAAGACCAAAGGAACCTACAAACCATGATCTTTTCCCTTTTATTTCTTCAGTTAGATTCAATAAAGAGACCCTATCTTGGGTCGCTATTTTTTGCCTTTTGCCTTTTGTCTTTTTACTTTTACCGATAGAACCTTTGTTAGCTGCTGTTCAGACCGATGGTCCCTTGGTCGGGGCTGTAACAGATACCTCTGCCAAAGTTTTTGTTCGAACCGATGGCGCCGCGTTTGTCGTTATTGAATTTTCTGAGGATGCTGCCCTTACCTCACCTCTTCAGACTGCCCCTGTTTTGATAGGAGAAGATACAGACTTTACAACCCTTATTACACTCAGCAGCCTGAAACCAGAAACGCGTTACTTTTATCGTGTTCTGGTGGATGGTTTCCCACAACAGATTGCTCCTTTTCCCTCCTTTACCACTTTTCCTCTTCCTGGTACGGCTAAAGATTTCCGTTTTGCTATTCTGGCGGATCTCATCAATACTAAAAAATATCCTACCGTTCCGGCTCCCGTTTATGCCCAGGTAACCGCAGAGTCTCCGGCCTTTATTCTTCAGATTGGCGATTTTGATCACAGAGATCCCCAGACACTTGACGAAATGCGGTGGATGCATCGGGAAGTTCGAGGATTATATACCGCCTCAGGGTTTGATTTCTTTTATTACCTCGCTCCTCGATTTCCTTTATTCCATGTTTATGACGATCATGATTATGGAGCCAATAATGGGGACAAGACGTTTCCAGGGCGGGCAGATGCCATGCGAGCTTTTCGGGAGTATTACCCATCCCCTGATTTGGCGAACCCGACGGGTGGTATCTGGTATAAATTTACCTACGGTCAGGCTGAATTTTTCATGCTGGACTTACGGTCCCAACGGGATCCCAGTACCGACCCGGATGGACCGGAGAAGTCCATGCTTGACGGGGATCATATCCCCGATGGGCAGAAAGATTGGTTAAAAGCCGGTTTATTAGCCTCAACAGCCCGCTGGAAGTTTTTGATCTCCACTGTATGCTTTAATCCCACCTGTAAGCCCAGGGATAGTTGGGGAGCTTATAACACGGAACGAACCGAAATTTTAGATTTTATCCGACAGAACAATATCCAGGGGGTTATCCTTATCTCTGCAGACTTACATTCAGGAGGTGGGATCGATGACGGAACTTTTGCCGGGCTTCCTGAGCTTAATGTTCCCCACACAAACCTTTTGAGTGGGGACTCTGGTCCCAAAGGAACCTGGAGTGAAGGAATCATATCCGGTAACAATGGAAATGCAGGATATGGTCTTGTGACCGTATTAACTAATCCAGACCGGATTGTATTAGAAGCAAAAGGAGTTCAGGGGGAGTTACGAAAACGATTAGTAATCCCCACTTTTACAGACGTTACACTTTCTGCAGGACTTTCCCCAGAGGGCTATACCTTTGGAAATCCCAGCTGGGGTGATTTTAATAACGATGGAAATCTCGACCTCTTTGTGGATAATCACTATGAACTAGCTCCTCTATTGTATCAAAATAATGGAAATGGAACGTTTACGAATATTCAACAAAACTCCGGTATTGTAGCAGAGCAAGACTATCACGGCTCCGCGTGGGGAGACTTCGATAATGATGGAGATCTGGATTTGTTCATAACTATCGGAGCAAGTAACGGAACCGATGTGGGTGGGAAGCGGGATAGATTTTATTTGAATACCGGAGCCGGACATTTCAGGGATATTACCCTGTTAGCAGGAGTTCCCAATGCTTTTGGGAGGGGGCGAAGTGTGGCCTGGGGGGATTACAATAAGGATGGATACCTGGACCTTCTGATCGGGAATCTGGACACTCCTTTAGTCCTCTATAAGAATAATGGAAATGGGACCTTTACAAATGTGACGGCACAAGCCGGTCTTAATGGACTTCAATATCCCGAGTGTGCCTTTGCGGATTATGATAAAGATGGCTTTCCGGATATCCTCTGTGTAGGAGATGGGCCTGATATTTTGCTGAAGAATAACAAATACGGAAAGTTTAAGAATGTCACAGGAGCCGCGGGTCTTGGCCCTCTAACCCATGGAAAAGGTATCGCTTGGGGAGATTATAATAACGATGGTAACTTGGATCTTTTCATATCCAGAGGTTTTAATGATCAAAATGGAAGCCTGTCCTGGAATGCTTCCCTGGTCTCTTTCAGTGATAAAATAACCGATCGTACCGGTACAGGATTTGACTTTCAAACAAGCGCAGAGTCCCTTACGTTCGATTTATATGTGGGAAAAAATCACCAACCCATGTTGGTTTTCATAGGGCAAGAAGGAATTCATCCGGAAGAAATTCCCTTCTCAATAACCGGAAATTCCAGTCTTGGACAACCCATTTATGTACCCGGAGTTAATTTAGGCTTCTTCATTTGGGCAGATAATCTGGATGGAACTTCCTCCACAAGAATCTGGCACGTTCGATGGAGTGGAGATGGTAATGGTAATTACCAATTTTATGGGGTCATCACAGGATGTTGCATAACCTCGATTACTCCCTTACAAGGGTTTCTCCGCATTACACCATCCTCTCAAGCGCAAATTTTGAAGGATACCCTTTATAGGAATAATGGAGATGGGACGTTTACGGATGTAACCGATCAAGCTGGAGTCGGAAGCACCAGTAATAACAACGCTGCTGTATGGGGAGATTTCGATAACGATGGTTATCTAGATCTTTATGTAGTCAACTCTGGAAGTGCTTCTGCAGGAGATGCTCCCAATTATCTTTATAGAAACAATCGGGATGGAACCTTTACCAATGTAGCCGGCTTGAGGGGTGTCGAAGCTTTAGGGGAAGGTCGAGGCCGTGGTGCCGCATGGGGGGATTATGATAACGATGGATTTCTAGATCTCTTTGTTACCAACGGACAGGATCCCTTCCCTTTCCAAAAAGGACCGCATTTTCTTTATCATAATGAAGGAAATGGAAACAACTGGCTTAAAATTAAGCTCATAGGAACCCTAAGCAACCGACAAGGGTTGGGAACCAAGGTTCAGATCAAGAGCGGTCAAACCATTCAATATCGAGAAGCCAATGGCGATGGAGGCGGGCATTATCTTTCCCAGGGAGCCGGTCCTCTCCACTTTGGGTTGGGTCAGATGACCTTGGTTGATCGAATTTCAATCGAATGGCCCAGTGGTATAAAACAAACCTTGAAGAATGTTCCGGTTAACCAGGAGATTACCCTCATTGAGGGACAGTAGTACTTTGTAAAGTTAGTTTTGTAGAATTCTCTGTCCTCACCCCCGGCCCCTCTCCCACGCTGCAGGAGAGGGGAGCCGGTGGCTTTCCAGGTCAGCTTCCTGGGTAACTCCTCTCCCGAAGCCTCGGGAGAGGGGTGTAGGGGTGAGGACAAAACGGTTACTCAAATTTAACTTTACAAGGTAGCAGTAAAGAGTACAAAACCCTGGTAAAGACATCCTGTATGGCATTCCCACACTTAATCCATGAACACCGATAAAGGTCAAAAGTTTGAAACCGGATTGACCAAAGATAGAAAAAAGAGATTAGGAAACGGCTTATCCAGGATCTATCGTCTACTTCCTCCTGAACTCCAGTCCTGTCGTATCCTGGATCGAGCGCTCGGAGGGGCTCTGGTGGGAGGAACGGTTGGAGCGATCCTCGGAGCAATGCTTGGAATGGGTTTTGGAATAATGATCGGGGTACATGAAGGGACTGGTATGGAAATTCTCGGAGCTATTCTTGAGAGTATTTTCCAGGGTACTATTGGAGTCATTTTCATAGGGCTTATGGGGGCAGCCGTTGGAGCCATCCTAGGGATGATTTTTGGACCGTTTAAAAAAAATAGCTAATTTGACTGACCCCTCGTTCCCCCTCACCCCCTAGTTCCCCCTCTCCCAAGTAGGGAGAGGGGGAACTAGGGGGTGAGGGAGGGGAAATACTTCATCTCCTTATGGCTTCATTGGCTTACTCGCCACGCATGGAGTTATAACATTATCATGAAGTACTACTTAAAACACTTGATCCTCTGTGTCGGGTATTTAGCCTGGCTCGTATCTGGGTTTCCAGGACTGACAGTCTGTTTGCAGCCTGTATTCGCAGCCCCACCACAACCTTCCTTAACCCCGGAACAACCAATGCAGATACCCTCGACCTATACGCAACCATCCCTAAGTTTTGAGATCAATCAAGGCCAAACCGATCCTGAAGTAAAGTTCCTGGTTCGTGGGGGAGGTTACCACTTGTTTTTGACCTCCACCGAAGCGATATGGGTCTTTAAGAAGGAAGAAGGTAAAACTCGAAAGGTAGAGCGAATCGAGGATTTATTTGAACAAGGTAGCGATTTATATGGGAGTACGCGTGCAGTACTTCGAATGCAACTCATAGGGGCTAACCCTCAGCCCTATATAAGTGGGCTGGATGAATTACCGGGCAAGCGCAATTATTTTATCGGTAATGATCCTAAAAGGTGGCGTACGGAGATCCCAACTTATGGAAAAGTGGCGTATCAGGATGTATATCCCGGTGTAAATCTGGTTTATTACAGTCACCAAGGCCATTTAGAGTATGATTGGGTCATTACTTCAGGTGCAGACCCTACGGCTATCCAATTTACTTTTGAAGGGGTCGATAAACTTGAAATCGATATCAATGGAGATCTTGTACTTTATACCCCCGTAGGTAAAATTCGGCAACAAAAGCCTGTTATTTATCAAGAGATCAACGGCACAAAACAGGTGGTTCCCGGTCGTTATGTGATTCTCGAGCAGGAGGATCTTATGGAGAATTCCTCCCTACAAAAAGACAAAAAATCAGCTAAAATCGGATTTCAATTGGGTACTTATGTGGCTTCCAAAACCCTGATTATCGATCCGGTGTTAATTTACTCAACCTATTTAGGGGGAAGTACTAACATTTATGGTGAATTTGGCCGTGCCATTGCTGTAGATACATTGGGTAACGTTTATGTAACAGGTACCACGGATTCGATTAACTTTCCCACCCAGAAGCCTTTCCAGAATACTTTTAGCGGCTTCATCGATGCCTTCGTTGCAAAATTAGATTCCACAGGATCTACCCTCCTTTATGCCACCTATTTGGGGGGTAGTGGGCGTGATTTTAGCTATGGCATTGCCCTGGATCCTCTGAATAATATCTATCTGACCGGTCAGACCAGTTCTCCGGATTTCCCATTGGTAAGTCCTTTACAACCCAAACGAGGTGGATTTGATGATGCCTTTGTAGTAAAATTGAATTCCTCAGGTTCTAAACTCATTTACGCCACCTATCTGGGAGGTAATAATAATGACCTGGGCCACAGTATCGCCGTAGATGCTTCTGGCAATGCTTATATAACCGGCGGGACCCGATCCACCAACTTTCCGGTTATGAACCCCTTGCAACCGAATAAGGGTGCAGACCTTTGTGCTCTTCCTCCCTGTGAGGATGTCTTCGTGGCCAAGTTAAATTCAACAGGCTCTGCCCTCGTCTACTCTACTTACCTTGGGGGGAGTGGTCGAGAATCGGGTTATGATATTGCGGTTGATACCCTGGGTAATGCTTACATCATGGGTACTACCGAGTCCACCGACTTTCCAACAGCTCAGGCTTTGCAACCTTCCTTTGCGGGGGGAGATTCAGACTTCCCCACCGATGCTTTCGTGGTAAAATTAAATGCTATCGGTACCGCTTTTATTTACTCTACTTATTTGGGTGGCAGTAAGGGGGAGACCGGGCACGGGATTGCCGTAGATAAATACGGTAATGCCTATGTAACCGGTTTTACCCGTTCTTTAGATTTTCCCACCGTGAATGCCCTGCAAGCAGTTTTTGGAGGGGGATATACCAATCCCAGTGATGCTTTCGATGCCTTTGTCGCAAAGTTGAATCCTACAGGATCTTCCCTGGTTTTTTCTACCTATCTCGGAGGTAGTGACTTTGATATCGGTAACGATATCGCCGTGGATGCCTCCGGGAATATTTATGTAGTTTGTGATACCAGTTCACCGGATATGCCGACAGCAAATTCTATCCAATCCACTTTTGGGGGAGGATTTAGCGATGCCTTCCTGGCGAAGTTAAATGCCACAGGTTCCTCCATTGTTTATGCGACTTACCTTGGTGGTAATAATGATATTTTCCGAGAGTTCGGTCTTGCAGTTGCTGTAGACGCATCAGGTGCTGCTTACATAGCCGGTGGAGCCGCTTCAACCAACTTCCCAACCATAAACGCACTACAACCAAATTTTGGGGGAGGTTTCGGAGACGCTTTTATCGCTAAGATCTCTGATATAGTCCCGGTAGCCTATACGGCAGATTACAACGGAGATGGCAAAGCCGATATTGCCCTTTATAGACCTTCTACCGGGGAGTGGTTGGTTCTGGGAACTTCTCCTGTATTTTTCGGATCATCCGAGGATATCCCAGCTCCGGGCGATTATGATGGAAATGGAACTGCAGACTTTGCCTTCTGGCGACCTTCTACAGGAGATTGGCATGTTCTTTTGAATGGGAGTGAGGACGTTCAAAATTGGGGAGTCCGGGGGGATATTCCGGTTCCAGGAGACTATGATGGGGATAAAAAAACAGATCGTGCTGTCTGGAGGCCTGCGACAGGAGAATGGTGGATTTCCTTATCGGGATCTTCCTCGTCCAATCCCATTAACTTCATAGTCACTTCCTGGGGCATTGCCGGAGATATTCCCACGCCAGCCGATTATGATGGAGATGGAAAAACGGATATTGCCGTCTTTCGACCTTCCAACGGAACCTGGTACATCCTTAACTCCGGAGGAGGGAGTACTATTTCCATCCTGGGACAGCCTGGAGATTTTCCGGTACCGGGAGATTATGATGGCGATGGGCTGGCTGATGTAGCCGTCTGGAGATTGGTCACTCATACCTGGATCGTTTTGCTCAAAAAAGGTAAAATAGTCCAAAAAGTGTCACGACCCGGCGATTTCCCGGTTCAGGCAGACTTTGACGGGGATGGGCGGACCGACCTGGGAATCTTTCGGGCTTCTACAGGAGAATGGTTTATCCTTACCTCCTCCTCCGGATTTAGAACTTCTACTCTCACTCTATGGGGTCAGCCCGGAGATATTCCTGTAGCGGCTTCGGGGGGAAGATAAATCTACGGAAAATAACCAACCCTTTCAAAAATACGGGTTTAACCTGAACAGCAGAGATATCTCCATACAGGAGCAAAGACAGGACGTCCATTCCTGTCCATAGGGGTTGCTATATCTAAAACAATACTCATATGAGCATCGCGATAGGTATTTCCGGTTCGAGGGGGTCTGGTAGTATAAAGTTGATGGCTGTAGTTGTACCAGGAATTTGCGTTGTCTACATTTACAGGTTCGCCCGGGTATTGCTGGGCTCTCCAGATGGGTACAAGAACATCTAGTGTAAAATCGTTAATATGACCAAAACCGTAATAACGATTCGCAGGAGTTACATGGGGCTGGAGTAACCAGTTTGCAGGTCTTACCCTTGGATTTCCCGATTGACTGACGGCATCAAAAGGTGAAGCAAAGGTGATGACACGGCCGACCATATTATCCTTGGCAATATAGGCTGCATGCCCTCCTCCTTGAGAATGACCTGCCAGAATGATCTTGGACCAGTTAATTTGATTACCATTGATAAGAAATTCCCCCCATCCTTCTTGGGGAAACTGATAATTCAGATATTGCAATAATCTGGTAAGTCTGCCGACAATAGAATTTGCAGGATCTACATTAACAAGGGGAGAGGTATTGACTCCATAGATAATTTCATAGCGGACTCTACCATAACAATCAGGATCGTTTTGGCAAAGACTTCGGACACTGGGTTCATTAGGATAACTCAATCCAATAACCGGTATGCCGGTATCTGCGACCACTTTAAGGAGATGTTTAACCCCACTAGGCTTTGCTTCCGTGCCTGGTAAAAACACAAAAAGTCTGTTTTTCCTCGGAACTCGTAAATTTCGATAGGCAATATGCGGGTTAGAATAGGTATTAATATTGGGATCTGTTTGATAAGGCCGGATTACATGGACCTCTCTTCTAATTTGTTCAAATTCAGGTGGTAATCTGCCCACAGGACTCCCCCTCCCAATTTGGGTACATCCCAGAAGAATTACAAGTAAAAAAAGAAGAATTCCCTGATTATAAAGAATGAAAAAGATTTTATGAAAAATAAACATCCCATCTTTACACGCCATTCTATTCCTGGCAACACATATACCTCCACACCGGAGCAAATACCGGTTCTCCATTTCTGTCGAGGGGTGTTGCTATATCGGACACAATCATCATATGAGCTTCCTTTTGGATACTTATACGGACGTTTTTTACTGCAGAAGGTTCCAAAGCGGTATAAAGTTGATGACTATTATTATAGGGAGGACTTGTTTTATCAACATTCACGGGTTCCCCAGGATATTGTAAAGTTCTCCAGATCGGTACAAGAACTGTTAATGCAAAATCCTCTACATGACCAAAACCATAATAACGGTTACCAGGGGTCACATGGGGTTCAAGCAACCAACTGGCAGGTTTAATTTGCGGATCCTCCGGATCGTTGGGCGAATCAAAAGGTGCAGCCAAGGTAACCACACGACTCACCAGGTGATTTTTTGCAATAAAGGCGGCATGCCCGCCTCCTTGGGAATGACCTGCAATGATAATCTTTGCCCAGTTAATCTGATTACCCTCCATGAGAAACTCCCCCCATCCTTCCTCCGGAGACTGACGATCCAGATATTGCAGAAGCTTGATGAGCCTGTTCATAATAGAATTTGCACGATTTATATTAACGAGCGGAGAGGTATCTGCTCCGTAAATAACCTCTTCCCGGACTTTACCATAGCATTCCGAATCATTCCGGCAAAGATCTCGAACACTGGGCTCATTAGGATAGCTCAACCCAATAATGGAGGTTCCGGTATCCGCAACTACTTTAAGTAACTGCTTCACACCACTGGGTTTAGCTTCGGTACCAGGAAGAAATACAAAGAGTTTATCTTTCCCGGGAACCTCTAAATTTCGGTAAGCAATATGGGGATGAAGGTAGGTATTAATATTGGGGTCGGTTAGCTCGGGCTGAATGATATTCACATCTTTTTTGATCCGATTGATTTTTTGAGTTTGCTCAGATGGGTGGGTTCGTTGTCTCTGGGTTATGAAGATTTTCTTGAAGAAGTGATGTTTTTTGAGGAAAACTGCAAATAAAAGAATTACAAGGATACTTACATATAGAATAGGTCGAATTTTACGCATGGCGATTTCATTGGGTTTAATTTTGGATATTCCTTTATAAAGAAGAAGGAACAAGAACCCCTGGCTTTTGAAGTTAGAGATAATCTGCCAGCGTTTATCGACAATAAAATAGGCTTAAAATCTATATTTATCAAGCAATATTTTGTGAGTAAGGACAAAGCATTCAGCGGTAAAAGCAGGATGAAATAACTCTGACCGTTAAAGAATGCTTTATCCTCAAAACAGATAGAAGGGTCAGGCAGCGGATTTGTATGGCTTTTCACCAGAACCCTTCAAGGCCTGTTTCATCTTGGCTAACTTAGTCGTTACTTTATAGTAGAAAAGCCGGGTATACTGAAACTCTCTTCTAAGAATTTCATCCCAGGTGAAAGGTTCTATATATTTTTCATCAGAAAGATCTATTCCAAGGATATCCTTATCTTTCTTAATATCCATCAGCAACACAATTCTTTTACTCTTTCCAAAATTCCAGGCCTCATGAACAAAAGTATCATCAAATACAATACATTTTCCCTCCGTCCAGGTTTTAGTTTTTCCTTGAACGGTTATGCCACAACCTTCTGGAACAATCAAGCCAAGGTGACAACGTAGCACATTCCCTTCATAACCCTTATGCGGTCTTATATGTGTACCCGGAGCCAAACAGGAGAAACCCGCCGTCATCAAACCTGGAATAGCTTCAATAATCCTGGCAGTCTCCGGACACAAAGCGCAGTTTTCTTCTATCCTTTGTCCCCTCTCTTGTCTATATCCATTGTACAAACCAAAAGCAGTCCAATCTCTATTATAAAGAGACCTCTCATACCAGGGACTAAATTTCTCGCTCTGCAGCCGCTCAACCTCCGCCCTAATCTTTAGCCAGTTAGATTCAAGGAGTTTTACAAAGTTAAAGTAAGTGGGTTTATAAAACATATTTTTTCCTCCTTTGTCTTTTTTGTCCCTTGCCTAGAGTCCTTAGACAAGGGACAATGAGTTATTTTTCCCAAAGGTAAATCTTTGCGTTGTAGGATTCATATACGACCTTGAAATTTGTGTTAATGTAGTTTAACACTTCAGGTGTATTTAGCTTGTTAAACATACTGTTTGGGACAGCTGCAATCCAGACCCGTTGATGTTGGTTCACAGCGTCTTTTAAATCTCGTAGTCCTATGAGAGAGGGTACACCGATAGATTTATCCTGCAACATGAAGTCCTTTCCCTGCTCGGCATATACTACGATGAGGGTAGTAAAACTTTCCAGAAAGGCATCGGATTGCCCGGCGTAATACTTTGTCACATCTGGAGTTGCGCTTATCACATAATCTCCTTCCTGCCAATGGTCTCTTATATACTGATTGGAGGTCTTTTGATCCGACTGATAAGTACGGTAGCGCGTATCCACGACCCCGGTATTAGGAAGACTCGATAGTCGGTACAATTGTAAAATAAAAGGATTCGTGGCAAGGAATAGAACCAAAAGAGGAACAATCAAAATAATCGTATTGATCCAGCTTTTAGTTTGAGAAATAACCCCTTTGCCAAGGGAAATGAGATAATCTCCGTAATAAACACAAGTAGCCGCAGCCAGAATAATTAGATACGGTTGAGCATGATAAAGGTATCGGCTGGTAGGCAAGGGAAAGAGATTGGTGAACAGGAACCAAACGGTGATCAGAATAGTAGCAAAGAAGCGCAATCCCGAATTAATAACAAAAAGAGGTAATCCTACGAGGGAGAGGGCCGTCATAATTGAATGATTCTCGGCCCGGAAAAAGTTATCTATGTAATAATAAGGATCGTATAAAGGATCGAAAAAAACAGGTGCTAAAGTTACTCCACTTAGGAGCCCTTCTCCAATTACCAGGTATTTTGCCGTATAGACTCTACGTCGGAATCCCTGGACCAGAACAACCACTATAATTCCTATTAGAGCCGCCCAAAGATGGGGCTCTTTCATCCATTTGTAATCCTTCCATCTAACCAGGATGAGGCCTAAAGCAAGAGCTCCAAGCATAAAACCGGTTCCTTCCCACGTCAAGAACATCCAAACATATAAAACAGCGATAGGGTAAATATATCGAGGTCTTATTCTTTCTTCATTGATGGCCCGGTAGAAGAGATAGCTGATTATCAGACCCAGGGTATGGGTAGGTTGTGGATAGCGATCGTTTTGGGCCCAATGGATGGAAAGGGGAATGAAAGCGAAAATAGCTGAAGCAAGCAGACCAATTCTTCTATTGAACAACTTACTTCCTACGTAAAAGATGAGAAAAATACTGAAAATTCCATATAGAGCAGAAGGGAGACGCAAAGCAAAATCGCTAACTCCAAAAAGTAAGAAGGAAAAGGAAATGGGATAAGGAAGCAGCTCATAGGTTACCAGGGGCTTCTCGTAAATTCCCAAAGTCCTGAAAGCATACCCACGGGCAAGAATAGATAAGGCATCCCGCAGGGTTCCACATTCATCTCCGTTGATGGATTCAAAATCTATATTATGAATTCGCAACCAGGCCCCACAGATCAAAATAACCAACAAACATCCCAGTTGAAATTTTTTATTCTCCTCCAGGGTAGTTAAGGTAAGTGCATCAACAGGAAGGCGAGAAATCGAAGGGAGGTAGCGTGAAATACCATTTCGCATTACATTTTTAGCTTCCAAAATGAAAGCCAGTTTGAATCCTATCAGAAGTAAGATAGCCACGGCAAGAATCCAGGGTTGAAAGGGAAAAGAATAATCAAAGCGTACATCATACTGGAGTAGATAGCAAATACCCAGAAAAAGGGCCGGAGGAACGTGAGCAAGGGTATCTAAACTAAGGGCCTGATTTAAACCAACGGGTAGTTTACTTCCCCTGGCTTTCTGCCGAATGCTTTCGGGATTAAGCCGATAGCGCAAATAGCCGGAGAGAATCCAGAAGAATATCATGATCAGAGCACCTGCCAACATATAAGCCAGCATGAGTAGCCAGGCGATGGTTTGAAGATTACTCGGCAAGGTTATAATTTTTGCGTTTTTCTTAAGAAGACCCCAGGGCAGATCCGAATATTTCCCCACGATTCTGGCATCCTTAAGTAAAGATTTTGAAGGAATTGTCTCCAGGGAGTGCTGCGGACCCAAATCCGTTACAGGTAAGGCTTTCCAGGATGAATCGGATTTAAACCATTCTACTTCATCATCTTGATGAACCATGAGGCCATCTACAAGTAAGGCTTGTGAGGAGCGCTCCCCGTGAACACTCACTCCTATTCTGTTCAGGCCCGAATGGATAAAAGGGGTAATGTTATAAATATCCAATGATCCCGATAGCTGACCGGATTTAGAGGGAGCGGGTGAGCTGGTTCCTTCAGCCGGGTTCTGAGAAACTCCGGCAGGTATGCGATTTGTAGAACGTGTAGGAGTTACCGGAGCGATAGAAGTGGTTGAGGTAACGATATTTGTGGTGCTGGTGGATTGAATCGCAGGATTAAGGGATTGATCAATACTTGCAATCTCAATACCGTTGACTTCTAAATTATAGCGCTGACTGGCTGCAACGCGAATCCAAACCTCCCGGATTCGGTGGGATAAATCCAGTGTTTTCTGGAAATAGGCTGTTCGTACCTCTGGATCCGGATACCAGATCCACTCCCCGTGTGGAGCTTCTGTAATAAGCTGAGGATGTGTGGGTGGGATTTCGACGGCTGTGATGGAATCCTCTGTAGCTCCATAATCCACATTGAGGGGGTAGATCCTTTCTATATCGGCAGGACCCAGGACTTTGGCGAAAGGCCAGTTACCATCATCGAATGACGGACTTGACCATAAAATAGTTCCTTCTCCCTGTCTTTCCTCAACAATCTTAACCTTCCAGGTACCATCTGAGATGAATCGGGTTTCTTGATTCACATCATCGACATAAGCACCTTCCACCAGAGTTCGACCGGTTCCGGGATAAACGGACAATCGAACCAAAACTCCAATTACATTCTTTCCGGTACGTAAATAGGGAGTAATATCATAAATTCCAGAGACGTTGATGGCATGAAAAGTCTTTTTACCTACAGATATTCCATTGACCAAAAGGGTATAGGAATCCGGGGCAGCTACTTTAATCCAGGCATGATTAATTTTGCGCGGCAGGTAAAGATTTTTGCGGAAATATCCCTGGGGTGCTTCTGTCTGAGTCGCGATCCATTGGGCATTTCCCCAAGTCAAGGGATAAGAATGAAGGAGTGTATGGTTGGCATAAGTATTCCAGACAAAATAGCCCAGAAGAGCTCCAAATCCTGCAACCAGGAGCGCACAGGTAAACGAAATAGGGATCTGGAAACGCGAGGATGCAGAGGGAGTTCCCTCACTTCCATATCCCTCTATTATTTCGTCCTTTTTCTCTATATCCCCACGCTCTTCCATAAAAATACCTAAAGTGTCCAAAGCTGAAAGAAACTTTAAATACTTTACCCTCAGCCTCCTAGATACCTCCAGCCAGACTATCTGTCATTCGGTTATTGAGGATTCGATCTAAACTTCTGGATAGTAAATAGGCGGCTCTGGCCTCTTTAGGTTTTTCCATCTTGACATAGCAATCCCCAATATTAGAATAAGCATTGGCTTTCAAAATGCTATTGGTAGTTTTAGCAATAAAAGTCTGATTTTCTACGATACTTTGCTCATAGTTACCCATGTCAAAATAGGCTTTCCCCATATAAAAGTGGGCCTGCAACTGGCGAGGATCGATCTCCAGAGCAGCCTTCCAACTTTGGATAGCACTATACTCATTGGAACCGGCATTAAAATAATCTAATCCCTGCTGAATATAGAGGGAAACCAAATATTTCTTTATCACGGGATCATCCGGACTCATCCTCAGAGCCTGTTGGTAAGTAGCCAGAGTTTCCAGGGTTTTGCCTTCCTTAGAAAGAAGAGTTCCTCGATAGATATAATACTCGGGCGTATCCGCTCGATTTAACTTATAGTAAACTTCACCCAAATTTTCACGAAAGACCGGATGATAAAAAAGTTGGTTATTCAAACGTTGAGCTGAGAAATATTCTATCAAGGCCTGCTCGTAGTTCCCTTGAGCCAGGTAATTATCTCCCTTTATCTGTTTATACTCGGCCAACATACAGGGTAGGAATAAACCAAGGCTATAGAGAAATAAGAAGAAAAGAACCATTCCCATCCTGCGTAATATAACCGATAAAGGCACATAATTAAATTTCTCTATACCTATATGTAAACCCGTACTTACGAGAAGTACCCCCCCGGCCATAGTCAGATACCAACCCCAGCTTAAAAAGTAAAAAGTCGAATCGATCCGATCCAACAAATAATCCGTTTTAAATCCAGGTATAAAACTCGGCTCAAAAGCCAGATTGTTAGGAGGGAGATTCACGGTACTGAAAAAGAGAAGTTTCATGTGCTGGTCATTGATATCCACTAAAGGTTCTAAAAGGTTTGAGTGAAAGCACGTCAGTTTAGCGATGAAGGTTACTCCTAGAAGTAAAGATGCTGTTCCAATGGGAATCCGAAGGAAGCGGAAGGGACGAAAAATAGTCAGACTTCCCAACACTCCAAATACCAGAGCCAAATTTCCAAAGGAGAGACGAGGAATTGCATGTAATATTTCCCTTACTGCCGGACGTGGGTTATGACAGGCTATCTCAGGTGCCGAGATGGTCAAGCTCATGTAGGAGAGAAGTTTGCAGCCGGGATTCCCCAGGGAGTTCTCTAAAATGGGAGTAAGATAGCCTCCTGCAGGGATAGTAATCTGATCATTATACCACCCCAGAATAAAGCCTCCTAAAAGAAAACCGGCTCCCACACCTCCTAAAAGAGTCGCAACTGAAAGCTTCTCTAAAAGATTTATCAGGAGATTCAGTCCCTTATCAAGCGGTTTAAAAAGTTTGAGTGGCATAGGACTGCCGTCTGTGGTCCGTTGTAAGATACGGAATAATTTGCATTACTACCAACAACGGTCCACAGACCTAAGGACTACGGCTGAAATTTCTTAAAAACAATACAACCGATCGTTCCCCCAAAACCGAAGGAATTGGATAAGGCTACGTTAACCTCTGCAGGCCGCGCCTTATTTGGTACGTAATCTAAATCACAATTGGGGTCTGGGGTTTCATAGTTAATGGTGGGAGGGATGAGATTATTTCGAATGGTTAAAACGGTTGCAACTGCTTCAACTCCTCCGGCGGCACCTAAGAGGTGCCCTATCATGGACTTGGTCGAGCTAACGGCCAGCCGATAGGCATGCTTACCAAAAACTGCTTTGATAGCAGCAGTCTCTATAGCATCATTGAGAGGAGTGGAAGTCCCGTGGGCATTGATATAATCTACTTCCTCTGGTGCCAATCCTGCATCCGCCAGGGCCATTTTCATGCATTGGGCAGCTCCTCTTCCCCCAGGAGAAGGCGTGGTTATATGGTAGGCATCTGCCGTCAGTCCATAACCCACGATTTCCGCTTTGATATCCGCATTCCTTTTCAAAGCATGTTCCAGGGACTCCAGTACGAGAAGACCACATCCTTCTCCCATGACAAAACCATCTCGATCTCTATCAAAAGGACGACTGGCTTTTTGAGGTTCTTCATTCCGTCGAGAGAGGGCTTTTAAGGCATTAAAACCTCCAATGGCAAGGGGAGTAATTTCTGCTTCAGTTCCTCCACTGATCATGAGGTCGGCATCGCCTCTCTGGATAATCTTAAAGGCGTCACCAATGGCATGGGTTCCCGCAGCACAGGCGGTAGCTACGGCCAGATTGGGTCCTCGAAATCCAAAACGGATAGAAATTTGACCTGAAGCAAGGTTAATCAAAAGGCTTGGAATAAAAAAGGGGGAGATACGTTTGGGGCCTTTCTCAAGGAGTAATTTGTGTTCTTCCTCGATGGCCGGGAGGCCTCCCGCTTCAGACCCAATGAGGACTCCGGCACGATCCTTATCCAAATCATCTAACTTGATCCCTGCATCCTGCACAGCCATTTCACCGGCTGCCAGGGCATAATGAATAAAAGTATCCATCTTCTTAACTTCTTTTTTATCTATATACTGAAGAGGATCAAATCCTTTTACTTCGCCAGCAATCTTGATTGGGAAGTCTTGAGTGTCAAATCGAGTAATATAGCCAATCCCCGACCTGCCGGCACAAAGTCCTTCCCAGAACTCCTGGACGCTATTCCCAAGAGGTGTAACTACTCCTAATCCCGTAACAACCACTCTTCTTTTTTTCATAAGTTAACAATTATTAATAACTAACAATTAACAACTGATATAATTGATAATTGTTATTGCACATAACCTAGGGATCTTAACATCTGCCTGAATTGCTTTTTATTTGTACCCGACACTGCACGTGCTTGCTGAAAAGAACCTAACCATTGATCCAGCTTAGCCTGCAATTCCTGAGCTTTTTCAGGATAAGCCTCTATAAGATTTCTCTGTTCATTTGGATCATTAGCCAGGTTATACAATTCGTGCTTGCCATTAGACAGCCAGATTAATTTCCAGACCCCGTCGTAAATAGCCTTTGAACTATCCTTAGAGGACTGGTTGGTAAAGTTCAAAATTTCAGCCGGGGTCAGATTTTCTTTCAAAATGGCTTTGCTCCCCTCTTTAGATACACTTTGAGCTTTGTCCTGTCCATCTTCTCCCAACAACCAACCCCACCACTCTGAGTAAACAGATCTCGGCTGTTCCGATGAAACAACCCTTACGTCCTGGCTCTCCGGGGTAATCAGATTGACCCCTTGAATATGGGAAGGTATTTGACCTTCCAGACCTGCCAGCGATAAAACGGTTGGTAGAATATCCACCAGAGAGGCATAACGAAGGTCTACGCCGGGTTGAATCCGTCCCGGATACCAAAAGATCATAGGTATGTGGAGTACGGTATTATAGAGATAAAAATGATGATTCATTAGGTTATGCTCTCCGATATACTCTCCATGGTCTGCGGTGATGATGACTAAGGTGTTCTTTAAGAATCCCTTCTGTTTTAGAAATTCAAGTAATCTTCCGATCTGCTCGTCTACAAACCTGATTTCACTGTCGTATAAAGCTTTTAAATATTCGAAATCTGCCCGGGAGGGTCGTACTTCCCCGGTAAGATATTTGTGGAAGGCACGGCGATGGGCGTTAACTTTTTGAACTTTAGAGAGGTCCACCTGAGTGAGATCCAAATCTTTAACAAACTCACTGAAGTAAGGTTCTCGAGCTCGATAGGGGGAATGGGCATCATTGAAATGGACAAAGGCAAAGTACGGAAGCCCTGGATCAGCAGTGGCACTGATCCAGTTAGAAGCCAGATCCACCGTTTTCTTGGAATTTGCTCCGATATCATTGTAGATGAATCGTTCCAATAATCTCTCAAGGGTTAAGTTAACCCGACGATCCAGATTAACCCCTATGGCTTCGTTGAAGCCTTTCGTCCCTCCTACCATCCTTCCTACAAAGGGATTATTATAGATACTGAAAGTGCGATAACCATTCCTGGATAAGATTTCTGCCAGGGTAGGTAGATCTTCTGTTAAATGAGTATTCAGGTAGCCCACACCGTGCTTGGAAGGATAAACTCCTGTAAACAGAGAGATATGGGAGGGAACCGTCCAGGTAGAAGGCGAGATGGCGTTTTTAAAAAGCCGACCTTCTCCGGCTATCTGATCAATATGGGGCGTGGTTTGCCGATAGTGTCCATAACAAGAAAAACGATCGGCTCGGGTTGTATCCATGGAAATGATCAGGAAATTAGGCCTTTGATCTGAAGAGGAAACTTTTTTGGCCGTATAGAACTGTTGTTCATTGTTTTTTTCCATCAAAAATAATCCATAATAAACTATCAACAGAATGACCAAACTGATGGGAATAAACCTTTTACTCTTCCCACCCAACTTTGAAATAGGAAGGAATTTAAACAACAGCCAACTCAAAATCGCTGAAAAGACGGCCACAAGTCCGATATAGAGAAGGTTACTGGGAGCTCTTCCAAAAATGGGAAAAACTATATCAAGCAAATAAACCGTTATTTCTACAAAAAGAGACATACCGAAAAACAGAGAAAAGTAAAAGGATTTTAGCTTTTCCTCTTCCCAAGGAACATCTCGCAATAAGGAACTCTTCAAAAGGGCAGCCATCAACAATCCCCCTACAGCCCCTACGACTCCATAAAGGAGTGCAGCCTTCAGAAAAAAGAGGAGGTCTGCCAGAATGCTCCCGGTGGTAAACAATAAAAATATGGATTCCAGAAAACTAAACAAAAAACCGGTTAAAACACCACTCCAAACCCCGGCCTTTATATGAACTTTCATGTTATCTTCTTGTTGTCTATATGGTCTGTTATCCCCTGTCTACTGGAAAGGACAACAGACAAAAGCCATTAAGATCTTTTTACCAGTCGAAGCATACGGTCTATCTCACCTTGGGAAAAAGTTCCGAAGGAAAAAAGCAGGGCAACGTAGAGTCCAAAATCCACAATGATAACAAGCCCTAAAAGCAAGTAAGAGACATCTCGAACTAAGTAAAGGATCGCTCCTGTTATAAACCCCCCCAGCACAGGCTTAACTGCAGTTGTAAGAAGAGCAATGGAAACCCCTAACCTTCTGAGAAGGTAGTAGCCTGCTACATACAGGAGAATTTCAGTTATCAGAGTCGCAAAACAAGCGCCGATATAACTAAATATGGGAATCAAAATCAGATCTAATACCGCATTAACAACCAGGGCAAAGATCACCAGGTAAGTATAAAGATGCTGTTTTCGTAGGATTGTGAAAATATGCTTATACTGAGAGGAAAGGAAAAGAAAAATAGAAGCCCAGATAAGAATCTTTAAAGCAGTTGCGGCCCCTTCATAGCTACTTCCGAAAAATAGAAGGATAATTCGGTCGGCGAGCACCGTTGTTACGATAGCTATAGGCAAACTCAAAATCCACAAGAACTTCAAGCTCTTCTGATAGACCTTTGCAAAATCATCCTGAGAATTCTCTGCTAATCGAGTGAAATAAGGAAACATGGAGATAGCAAGGACTTGGGGAAGCATATTTAACGCAGCCAAAAGCCTATAAGCACTATTATAAAGGGCAACCGAGACTGCCGTATCTATAACTCCCAGGATAAGCGTGTCGACCTGCCAGGTGATCTTCCGCAAAATGGCTCCAAAGCCTAACGGGACAGCCTCCTTTAACAGGGAGATCCAGTACCTGAAATTGATCCTAAGTTGAGATCGACCGTATTTTCGAATAGCACAGAGATAATAAAAAAACCATACGAGCAGATTCGCTCCTGCAAGGGCCAAAAATGAACTAATAACCTGTCCCTTCCCTTTAATGACCAGAAGGTAAATAAGCCCCAGAAAGAAAACTTTTTGTAAAACAAACCCGAGGTTATTAATTTCCATGCTCTCAAAGGCACGGAAGACGGCAACATAGATATTCGGCTGAATAGTTGCAACCGTTGCAATTCCGGCAATATAAAGAGGGTACAAGAGCTCCGGAGCCAGATGAAAAAGGTGAGCAACCAGAATAATTAAGGTTAAGGTTACAATAGCCAGAACCCACAACAGAGGAAGGGCCTGGCCTATGTATTTATTAACATTTTTTTTATCTAAGGTAATATCTCGAACCAGTACAAGGGTTAATCCCATCTCTGCAAACAACTGAAAGGCGCCTACAAAGGCCATAATATAGGAGTACTGACCGAACCCTACGGTTCCTAAATAACGGGCCAATAAAGAGAAGGCTAAAAGTTGTAGAAGAGATCCCAATCCCAGGGACAGGACACCTTCAATAGAATTTTTAAATACATGTCGCTCTGGGTTCATCTGCTCCGATTTTTTAGCTAGTTCTCATAGAAAAAAGTTTTAGAGAATGGGTATCTATATCTATAAAGCAAAGGAAACGTCATTAAGGAGACCAACAGGTGTTTTTGCCGCGAGAGATTCCAGGTTTGTTCTTCAATGGAAATCCATCCCTGGGTATATTTATCGGGATTACTGGCCAGTAAATGTTGAACCCCTATGCGAGCTCTGGTCTTCTCCAGAAAATCCAGATCCTTAGCGTCTTCGTTAACGAAGTTGGCAATTTTTTTGAGGGTCTCTGGAGGGTTATGGACCAAATCCTCGTATCGGATTAGCAAATATCCCTTAGCATACCTACGTAACAACTCAGAGAGGAAATTAAAGGATAACAGATTCAAAATAACTCTTTTTACGGATAACCTTTTCAGATATTTTTTTGGTTTAGACCAACTACTGATAACCCCTCGGGGATCTCTGACTAAATGCACCACATAGAGGTCCATACCGGGGATCTGACTGAGCATGAAAGCATGGGGTGGATTCTTGGAAGAGTCTACAATCACCTTACAACCGGCATTTTTAGCAACGAGTTTATATAATTCTTCTGTTTTGGATAGAAATTGTTGGAATTGATTCTGAAAAGTGCGGGGCTTTATAGGTCCCATTAAAAGAGGAAGATAGGGAATTCGGATCTTCTCTCTACCGAACTTTTCGGTTTCGCTATCAATCTCCCGAATGATATCTTTCCAGAATGGACACTCAGAAACTTGAGAGCCACAACTACAAGGAACTGCCTGTGATCTCAATCTGGCATTGAAAAGAGCCCTCGCACCTTCTCCTATAGATCGGAAGAGCACACGTCTGAACTCCAGTCACATAACGCCATCGCGTATGCC
>JAUQPW010000059.1 GCA_030550175.1 bacterium | reverse complement strand
GCCAGAATATCTGCACCTGCCTTTACAGCTACCCGGGCCGTTTCCAGCTCGGTGGCGTGAACAACTACCCGAATTCCGTGATGGTGGCTCTCTTCTATAATTGCCTGAATCAAAGAAAAATAGCTCTCTGGGTTATAACCCGGAAGGAGGATAAACCAGATTTTGATTAAGTCGGGTTTCCATTCTACCTGGCGCCGTACCAGGGCCCGGGCTTTTTCAGGAGAATTTACTTTAATAACAGGAGGATCTTCGGTCATGAGTTCTTCAGGTTGGTAAGTAGAAATCAAAGGACCTGCCACGGCTACACGAGGGGCCAGAGCAGTCCTTTGGGCCAGCTCTCGAACTTTGAAACTCCAAAGGGGGCCTCCTACATCGACCACCGAAGTAACTCCACATCTCAAATACCGTGCAAAGGTGTCCGTCAAATGGGCTTTAATCCAGGATAACTCTTCTTGGTAAGGTCGATACTTTCTGAGATCCAGGATATCTGGACGGGTATAAAGCCCTCCCGATTGAAAAAAATGTACATGGCCATCTACTAACCCTGGAATAATCCACTTTCCTTTAGCGTCTATGATCTGTGTGCCTTGTGGAATCGGAATTTCCTTTAATTTCCCCACTTTTATAATCTTGTTCCCTTCTATCAAAATAACCGAGTCCTCAAGGGGATCTGTTCCGTCTGTATGGATGAGAGTTCCGCCCACAATGGCTTTCATATGAGGTTGTGCAGGTAAAACCGGCAGAATAAAAAATAAAATGAAAAAAACGATAAGAGGGTGTTTCATAAAAATCCTTATTCTAATTTATTCTTATTCTTAATTTATCACAAAACTAAAATTTATCTAAAAATACTCTGCTTGTAAGGTTTCTAAATATCAATCCCCAACTCCCCTCTCCCGCAGCGTGGGAGAGGGGCCGGGGGTGAGGGCCGCTTAAAATTCAAGCAAAACCAGGTAAACAAAATATTAGCGCTTCCCCATGAAACAGGGAAGGGTTCTGGTAAGCTTTTTCCAGAAAAAATTATATAAAATCTAAATAGAAATGTCCTATAATCTGCAGGGCGATTTTGGGCGATTACCCTTAAACAGGGCAGCCCACCTTGCCCCCTCTCCTGAAGCTTCAAGAGAGAAAGAAGGAGGTGAGGTATGCGATGGTTTAACGTAAAAATGGTATGAGATGAGGAAATACCAGCCGGGAAATATTAGGTGATTTGTGAGGAAAGAAGAAAAAACCTCTAAAGAAGAATAAATCCAGGGAGCGGGGCCGACGGGGCTCGAACCCGCGACCTCCGGCGTGACAGGCCGGCGTTCTAACCAACTGAACTACGACCCCGATTCGGAAGGATAAAGGGAGAACATCCCAGACTTTAATCATCCTGTCTGTATGGATAAACTAGTTCTTCTAAATTTTATTGTCAAGGCCCTCCCGTGAAAAATTATCTTGCTTACTCAGCGGGGAAAACTTCAATAGAATCAGCTTTTTTGAACCGGATAGAATCTGGGGTACTTTATAAAAAGTCCTAGACTTATCTTCATCCCTTCATTGTACCATAGCCTTCTTCCTTCCTGTAAGGTTACTTCCAGAAAGCGTCGGGTCCTCAGTACCGGCCGGGTAACTTTTTCACAGGTATCTGTATCGATTTAGTAGGTGGAAAAAGAAACACCCCCTGGCCCCCCTCTAATCCCCCGTATACGGGGGGAGGGGGGTGTTCAGACAGAAAAAGTGACACCTACTAAATTGTTACAGTTACTTTTCACAGGCCATTTCTTGACTTTTACGTTAGGTTATATTATAACTGCAACAGATGATAAGTGTCCTTTGAGGACCTTTATTTATTTTTAGGGACGATACCAAATTTGTTTGAATAATTCGCGCTTTGCTGTCTTGATCGAGGCGAAGTAATCATCCAAATTTGGTAGGACAGGTATGAAAAAATATCCAAAAATGTTTTTTGTCTTGATGGGAATTTCTGCTCTCGGGTTACTTTTATCCTCTCAGGCTTCGGGGGCTCAAGCTGAGCCGAAGTACGGAGGAATTCTTAATGCTTCTCACATTGCAGACATTCCCAGTCTAAGCATCCACGAGGAAGCAACAGCTTCTACCGTATGGCCCATGATGCCCTGCTACAATAACCTGGTACTCTTTGATCCATTGAAAAAACAAGAGAGTATGGAGACCATCATTGGAGAACTGGCCGAGAGCTGGGAGTGGCAGGATGGGGGAAAGAGTCTGGTTTTTCATCTGCGAAAAGGTGTCAAGTGGCATGACGGTCAACCTTTCAGCTCCAAAGATGTAAAGTATACCTTTGATCTGGTTCGTCAGGCTCCCGGTATGACGGTCAAATTACGGGTAAATCCCCGTAAACTCTGGTATGATAACGTAGAAGCTATCGATGCTCCCGATGAAGCTACAGTTATTTTCCGCCTGAAACGACCCCAACCCTCGCTCTTGATGATGCTGGCCTCGGGATATTCTCCCGTTTATCCCGCCCATATTCCCCCTGCCCAACTTCGCACCAGATGTGTAGGAACCGGTCCCTTCAAAATGAAAGAACATCGTCCGGGCGAAGTACTGGAGCTGGAGAAAAATCCCGATTACTTTATTCCGGGACGCCCTTACCTGGACGGTATTCGGTATATCATGATTAAAGACCGAGCCACCCGCACGGCCGCCCTACAGGCCGGACAGGTCGATATTGCCTTTCCCTTTGATACTACAAAAACCATTGCCGAGACCTTGAAGAAGACCAATCCGGATATGGTTATCGTGGAGACCAGCCAAAACGTTAATGAGAACATCCTGATTAATTTTGAGAAACCTCCCTTTGATAATCCAAAGTTGCGATTAGCCATTAATCTGGCCATGGATCGTAGGGCTTATGTTCAGGCCGTGTATCAGGGAGGAGGAATTATCGGCGGAGCGATGCTCCCTAAACCTTATGGAGTTTGGGGGCTTCCTGAAGAAGAGCTGGTTAAACTACCGGGCTATGGAGATCCGGTTAAACAGAAGGAGGAAGCGAAAAAAATCCTGGCCGAGCTGGGATATGGTCCGGATAATCCCTTGAAAGTCATCTTATCTACACGGGCCACGGCCAGTTATTTAGACCCGGCTAACTTTGTCATCGATCAGCTCAAACAAGTAGGCATCGAGGCGACTTTAGAACAGGTGGAAACGGGAGTCTGGCATCCGAAGGTTACACGCAGAGAGTATACACTTGCCGCCAATCGAACCGGTATCGGTCCCGATGATCCCGATGCCAATTACTTTGAAAACTACAAATGCGGCTCGCCCCGCAATTACTCAGGTTATTGTAACAAAGAGATCGATGAATTGATTGAGAAGCAATCTCAGACCCTCGATTTTGCCGAACGCCTCAAACTGGTCCAGGAAATCGATAAAAAACTCCAGATAGATGGGGCCAGGCCTATCCTGGGCTGGGCCCTCGATTACTTTGCCATGTGGCCGTATGTTAAAAACTTAGTACCCCATCAAAGTGTTTATAATTACGGTCGGATGCAGGAAGTCTGGTTAGATAAATAGGGGCTGGCGCCTTCACGAGAAGGAAAGGAGTAATTACATTTTTCCTTGACCCGGGTCTACGGTTTATAAGAGATTTTTAATAAGTTATGACCTCTTCCGAAGATTAATTTCAGAGGTTACAACCCGATCGCCCCACCGGGGCTTTCAATCCTTATCCTGATGCGTAGGGGGCTACAAAGGCTGATTTGAGTGTAAAACGTACCATTTAGAGTAAGAAACTATGCGAGTCTATCTTTTACAAAGGCTTTTGATCGGATTCATTACCCTGCTTGGGATGTCTATTGTGATATTTGTATTGTTACGCCTGGCACCGGGAAATATTGTAGATATTATTTTTGCTTCGGCAGGGTATGTAGATCCGGAAGATAAAAAAGCCCTGATCCATGAGCTGGGGTTTGATAAACCTCTTATTGCCCAATATGGAAGTTGGATTGTCCATCTCTTTCAAGGGGATTTGGGGAAGTCCTATCATTACGATGTTCCTGCCTGGGAGATTATCAAACCACGGATTCCGGTTACCGTAGAATTGGGTGTTTTATCCATCCTGGTTGCCATTGCTCTGGGTGTCCCTTCAGGGATCATCAGTGCCGTCCGG
The DNA here is from genome assembly GCA_030550175.1 of bacterium. GTDB lineage: Bacteria > Moduliflexota > Moduliflexia > Moduliflexales > JAUQPW01 > JAUQPW01. The sequence continues at coordinate 29,809 of JAUQPW010000059.1, read as the reverse complement.
CAGGATACCTGGTTGGACTATACTTTTCGTATTTTCAGTCTGGCAGGCCTTTCGATGCCCGCTTTCTGGCTAGGAATGCTCGTCATTCTTCTGCTGGTGCGAAATCTGGGTTGGGTGCCCTCTCTGCTCTATATCTCCCCCTTTGAAAATTTTAAGGATCACCTTCTTCAATTTCTCTTTCCGGCATTGGCCGTAGGCTATCGAAGTTCTGCCTTGATCATGCGGATTACCCGCTCCGCCCTATTGGAGGTCCTGCGAGAAGATTATGTCCGTACCGCCCGGGCCAAAGGACAACGTGAGACCCTGGTGATTTTTCGACATGCCCTGAAAAATGCCATTCTCCCGGTGATTACCGTTATCGGTATCGAGTTCGCTTTCCTCATAGGAGGATTGGTGGTAACCGAAACGGTCTTCAATCTACCCGGAGTGGCCCGCTTTTTAGTGGAAGCCATTTTAAGTCGAGATTATCCCATTGTACAGAACCTGGTGATGTTTATCGCCGTTATTGTGGTGCTCTCCAATCTGATTGTAGACTTCCTCTATGCCTGGCTCGACCCCCGGATACGGTATGCAGGCTAATAGATAATGCTATACTTTTGAATTTTCTTGTAAATTATTAATTTTATTTATCCACGAAGGGTTAAGAAAAGTATGGGAGTGTGGGAGGATGGGGGTATGGAAGTGCGGGAGAATTTACACCATGTAGGGGCAGCCCTCCTGGCTGCCCTAAACCCTCCACACTCCCATACTCCCATCCTTCTACCCGCTTCGTGGAGGAATATTTAAAGGAAGTCGCAGGAAGTTTATGTATCATTCACCCATAACCCGTCGTCAATTCATTAAAAAAGTAACCCGTACTGCCGTTGGTCTGTCCGGCTTTTCCATCTTCCGACCCTCTCGCGTTCATGCGACAACACCCGAGCTGAGCATATTGACCTTAAATCATTTTGTTCCGGCTTCCGATGAAAAATTAAAGGAACAGGCTGCCGCATTTGCCAGAGAACATGGCGTCATCGTCCGGGTAGATACCATGCCCCATTTGCAAATTCCACGTAAATTGGCGGCAGAGATCCATGCTCAGGCCGGACACGATATTATCTGGTTACTTGGAGAGTCGGCCTGGCTTTACCATGAACATTTAATCGATGTAGATGCCGTGGTTGCTCGCATGGAAGAAGATCAAGGAATGTTTTATCCCTTTGTCAAGGAGAGTCTTTACGTGAAGGGATCCTGGAAAGCGGTCCCCTGGTGTTGGCTAACCCGGCCCAGCCTATATCGCGAAGATCTCTTTGCAGAAGCTGGTCTTCCGGCACCCAATAGTTGGGAAGATATCTTAAATGCCGGGCGTGTCCTAAAACCAAAGGGACATCCGATGGGAATTGCCATCAGTCAGTGTAATGATGCTTATAACGCCTTCTGGTCTATTCTTTGGGGGTTTGGTGGTAAAGTCCTGGAGCCGGATGGAAAAACCATTGCCCTGAATTCTGCTGAAACAAAGATGACCCTGGAATATTATGAGAACCTATATCGAGAAGGGATGGAGCCGGAGGTCCTTTCATGGGATGATGCCAGTAATAACCGATTCCTCCTCTCAGGGAAAGGCTCATGGACCCAGAATCCTATCAGTGCTTATCTGACTGCAGTAGAAAAGAAAATGGAAGTGGCCGATAAAATCGGAATTTATTCAACTCCAACGGGCCCCGCCGGAAGGCATAGTGCCGTTGGGATCTATAGCCTCGGCATCTGGAAATTTTCAAAGAATCAACAGCTGGCTCAAACTTTTCTGACTTATCTTATGCAGCCGGAAAACTATAATGCGTGGATCGAAGCAGGGGGCGGTTTTAACCACGGTCCTTCCCGCAGATACGAAAATCATCCCATCTGGACCCAAAATCCCAAGTTCAAGATTCTCCCCGGAGAAGCCCGGTTTGGTCATGCCCTGGGATGGCCTTCTCCTCCAAACCCTTATATCCAGCGAATTAACGATCTCTTCATTTTGCCCAACATGGTAGCCAAGGTGGTAACCGGTTCTTCCTATGATCAGGCCATTGCATGGGCCGAGGGGCAAATTAAAAGAATTTTAGAAAGTTAATACCATGAAAGAAGGAAAGTGGCTACAAATACTTCGCCGGGTCGGTCGATTTTTACGAAGGAAACCCTTAGGGGCTGCAGGAGGAATCATTGTATTTCTCCTGGTTTTCACGGCTGTCTTTGCCGACTTCCTGGCTACTAAGGATCCGACGCGGACCCATCCGGCCCAAACCCTGACCCCTCCCAACCGAACTTTTTGGCTAGGAACGGATAATCTGGGAAGAGATGTCTACAGCCGAATTGTCTATGGAAGCCAGCTTTCCTTACTAGTGGGATTGGGCTCTACCCTGTTGGGTTCGGTTATTGGAGGTATCGTAGGACTTCTGAGTGGCTATCTGGGAGGAAAAGTAGATCTGATCAGTCAGCGAATTCTGGACATTATGCAGGGGCTTCCTCTTCTTGTTCTGGCTTTGGTGATGTCCGCAGCTCTGGGTCCTTCTGTGTGGAATGTCATCCTGGCCATCTCGGTTCCCCTTGTCCCTCGTGCTGCGCGGATCATCAGAGCCAGCACACTGACCATCCGGGAGATGGCTTATGTTGAAGCAGCAAGGGCCCTTGGAAGCAAAGAGGGTCGTATTGCCTTCCACCATATCCTGCCCAACACCTTGGGGCCTTTTATCGTACTGACCACGGCCCAACTGGGAAGTGCCATCTTAGTGGAAGCCTCTTTGAGCTTCCTGGGAATGGGAGTACCGGAGCCCTATCCCTCTTGGGGACGTATGCTTTCTGTTTCTGCGGCTGAATATGCCCAGAAGGCTCCCTGGCTGGTTGTCTTTCCCGGACTGGCTATTAGCCTGGCCGTCTTTGGCTTTAACTTACTGGGAGATGCTCTTCGAGACCTACTGGATCCTAAACTACGCAGACAGTAGTAAAAGGAAAGCCTCTTTAAATCCCAGGGTTAAGAGTTGAAAAATGAAGACGATTCGCCATTTGAGAAGCCGGTGGATCCTTTCCCTGTTAGGCCTCTCTGTTATTTTCTTAGGAATATACAAACTCAACCAATACCTGACCCTTCCCCATGGATTGATAGGCAAGTATGATGCAAATCCCTATTGGTACGGGAATCCCAGGTATGTAACCCTTGATTCGGAAATCTCCAGTGAACTTCTAAAAGACCACGGGGAGAAATTTCCGGAAAATCAATTCAGTGTTGAGTAGAATGGGTTCATAGTCATAGAGAAATCCGGAACATATACCTTTACGACTGCCTCGGATGATGGTTGCTGGCTTTCGATTAATAATCAACAAATTGTAAATAACGGAAGTGCCCACGGATTAACAAGGGCCAAAGGCGAACTTTACCTGAAGGTGGGGGTTTACCCTCTACAGATTCGATACTTTCAGGCTGGAGGCTCTTACGGGATAATGGTTTCCTGGTCACAGGGCGATGGACCTCTGGAAATCCTTCCTTCCCGTATTCTTTAGAACCGGCTTATTCATGATTTTAGGAAAGTAAGGGCACGAAGGTACCCTTACTTTCTATGGCAAATTCCCAGAGGGGTCTAGAGGGTAGAAACCCACCGATCTCCGTTTTCCACCTAGCGGTTTACCAGTTGCTCGTAGATTCTTTCGTATTCGTTGACCATTCGGGAAACAGAGAAATTCTCTTCCACGTGATGACGGCAGGCCTGTCTATCAATATATTTGATATCTTGAACCGCGTCGGCCATTTCTTCCCAGGTTTCACAGATGAAACCGGTTTTTCCATGAATCATGATCTCTGGAATAGAGCCACGGTTTCGAGTGATTACGGGAGTTCCACACGCCAGCGATTCGATAATAGCCAATCCGAAAGGTTCTGGCCAGTCTATGGGAAAAATAAACGCCTTGGCCTTTTTGACAATTTCATTTCTCTCTTCTTCACCCTTTTCCCCCACGTATTCGATAAAGGGAGGCTCGATGAGGGGTTTGACCATTTCCTCGTAGTAAGCCCGATCTGTGGGATCCACTTTGGCGATTATCACCAGCCTCATACGGACCTTTTTAGCAATCTTGATGGCTTCCACGGGACCTTTTTCGGGCGAGATCCTCCCTACAAAAACCAAATAATCCTCGGGTTCTGGATTGAAAGGAAATTTCTCCAAAGGGTACCCATGGTAAACGGTCCCTAGCCAGTTTAGATCGGGAAGAAATTTCCTTTGGGCATTGCTGATCGAAATGAAATTGCCATCCCGATAATAGTGATAGATTTTATGGATATCTGGAATATCCAGGCGTCCATGGAGTGTGTGAACGGTAGGTGTAGAAACTAACCGGGTAAAGGGAAAGGTAATAAAATCCAGATGGGCGTGGATCAGGTCAAATTCCCTGGCCCGGTCATAGACCATTCCCAATTCCAGCATATGATAGGGAAGATAATCTTTCACAGTTGGATCCAGCCGTAAGGCTTTTGGGTAGACTGGAACCAGTTGAGCCGAGGTGAGAGAATCTCCACTTGCAAACAGGGTTACCTCGTGTCCCCTTTTCACCAACTCCTCGGTGAGGTGAAAAACGACCCTCTCGGTTCCCCCGTACATTTCCGGCGGAACCCTCTCCACTAAGGGAGCTACTTGGGCAATTTTCATATTTCTACCTCCTTCTAAAGGATTTAAAGCCCAGTAACGACTTAGAAGAGCAAGGTTCGTGCCAAAATTCTCAAGATAGTACTTTCCTGACTCATCGTTTAATAACCACTTCCAAATCAGCACTTTTGTTCAGAATTTCAACGGAAGCTGCATATTGACCTTGAGCCACATAAAAATCCACATACCGGCCGTTAACCTCCAGGTTGGTTACTTCGATCCAATCCAACCACTGGGGCAATTGAGGTTGGACGAAATAAATTCGATTATTCAGGGCATCTCCTTCAAGGCCGGTTAACGCTTTTAATACTTCAAAAACGACCCCGGAGGACCAGGCCTGAGGGGAGCAAGAAGTCGGATAAGGTGTAGGGCCGTGATGGTAAGTACGGCTGAAACCGCAAAAGAGCTCTGGAAGTCGATAATCCCGGAAAAACATGGAAGCCTCTGCCAGAGCAGTGGTAAGTCTATCCACGTATCTGGTTAACCCATACCGTTTTAATCCGGCGAGGATCAAGGCGTTATCATGGGGCCAGATAGAGCCGTTATGGTAACTCATGGGATTATATCGAGTTTCTCGTTCGCTAATCGTTCGGATTCCCCATCCACTAAACATATCTTCCTGAAAAAGCCGTTCGGCAACTAACCTGGCCTTGTCCTGATCCATAATGCCACTCCAAAGGCAATGTCCGGGATTGGAAGAGATAATCCGACAGAGTTCCTTCTTTTTATCCAGGGCGATACCAAAAAAGTTTTCCTCTTCCATCCAGAAGTCTCTATGGAATTTCTGCCTCAGATATTCAGCCTCTTGTCGAAGTTTCTGAGCCAGATCAGTTTCTGAAAAGAGTTCTGCTAAACGGGCCATTCCCATTTTAGCCGCATACACATACCCCTGAACCTCTACCAGGGCTGTAGGGGCTTCGGCTAATCTCCCGTCCTTGTGAAAGATGGAATCCCAGGAGTCTTTCCATCCTTGATTGACCAAACCTTTGGGAGATTCTTTGTAATATTCTACGTATCCATCTCCATCCAGATCCCCATATTGATCTATCCAGGCCAGGGTTTTCAGCGCTTTTGGCCACCATTTTCTGGCTTTAGAGAGATTTCCCGTCCAAGAAACATATTGATAGAGTAGCATTAAGAACAGAGGGGAGGCATCGACACTCCCATAATAGGGAATGAAGGGGATTTCCTTCAAATTGGCCATTTCTCCTTTCCTGAATTCGTGGAGAATTTTTCCAGGCTGTTCATCTTTGAAAGCATCGAAAGTTTTTCCCTGATAGCGGGCCAGAAAATTTAAAGTTCCTTCTGCCAGCTTAGGTCGAAAGGGGAGGAGTTCCATAGCCGTAATGCAACTATCCCGACCGAAGGGAGCCACGTACCAGGGTATCCCCGCATAGGGGACCCACCCCCAGTGTGTCTGGGTACTGAGCAAATAAATATCTCGCAGGGAGCGATTGATCCATTTATTGAATAGTTCGCTGCTGGAAGAAATCGAGCAACCTGCCTTTACCCATTGATTGAAACTTCTCTGGAAGGTTTTTCTTAAAGAGGCCAGAGAAAGGACGGGAGGATTTTTAACTCCTTCTATTTTAGCCTGGATGGTCAGGAAAATTTTCTTTTCTTCTCGCGGGTTTAATTCGATCCAATACCGAACCTCGCTTCCTTGAATCTGATCAGGTTTTGGATCGAAAACCACGGAAGTCGTTCGCTCTTGACGATCCAGTCCTTGATATTTCAAAAGGAGTTGATGATCTTGCCAATGGGGAGGAAAAAGCCGGCCCCTGGCCGGCCGCTTCATTCCGCGTACTTCAAAGATATCTGCAAAATCGGCTCCCAAAGACATCTCCAGTGAGATACGAATCGGATTAATATGAAAATTTTTGAGGGTCAATTCTATAAAAAGAAGGTTATGCCACAAAGAGACCCTTCGATTTAAGGTAATACAATTTCGGGGAATGATCAACACTCCATCCTGGAAGATATCTCCGTTGGTCAAATCCACCAGAATATCGAAATCATCATCACTGGTGGAGGATTCAAGCAAGATGGGATATTCTCCGGAGATACGGACGTCTAATTCATCTAAAAAGCGGGTTCCCTCCACATAAAAACCCATCTCTCCGTGAATACGTCCGGGAATATCGGTTCTCCGATCACAAACCAAAAAGGTTTCTCCCTTTTTTAAAACCAGCTTTTCAAGGTTAGCGGCAATGGCAGAAGCCTGAATGTAATATTCATCGCCGACCTGGATCCTTTCTGCGGCTTTAACCAATTTCTCTTTTGGACTCTGTAGTTGGTCTTGAGTTAAAGCGGGTTGAAGGGAATGTACTTTATCCTCCATGGACCTTTTGATTAAATCCTGTGGGTAGGGGTAGCCTCATATACAGGGAGCTAAGGGTTGGTAAACCTTGTGAGCGACTGCCTAGAACTACTCCTACTCTCTCTGCTGTTTTAAGAATTCCAAATCGATTCTCATTTAAATTTTTTCAAGTTCTATGCCGGAATTTACAAGGAGGGAAGTCAAAAGAAAAAGGCGAAAGATTCCATCCTACACTTTCTGTCCACGGGAAGGATAGGAGGGAGGCCTTTCGCCCTCTAATTTTATTTACCGGTTTAGTTAAACGCCGGAATTCCCGTAATTTTCTGTCCCAGAATAAGCTTATGCATATTTTCGGTTCCTTCGTAGGTTTTAACGCTTTCCAGGTTATTCATGTGGCGGATGGCACTGTATTCCAGGCTGATTCCATTGGCTCCCAGGATATCCCGGGCTTCTCGAGCAATTTCCAGGGCCATGTGGACATTATTCAGTTTGGCCATGGAAACCTGGGTATAATCCATCTCTCCTTTATCTTTGAGGCGTCCCAATTGGAGACACATCAACTGGGCCTTGGTAATCTCGGTAAGCATGAAAACAAGTTTTTCCTGAATGAGTTGAAAGGAAGCAATGGGTTTATCAAACTGAATTCGGGTTTTTGCGTAGTTAAGGGCCTCTTCGTAACAGGCCATGGCAGATCCAACGGCACCCCATGCAATCCCGTAACGGGCCTGGGTAAGGCAAGAAAGTGCAGATTTAAGTCCCTCGGTTTTGGGAAGGAGATTTTCCTCTGGAATACGACAATCTTCCAAAATGAGCTCAGAGGTAATAGAAGCTCGAAGGGAGAGCTTTTTTTTCATTTCCAGGACCGTAAGTCCGGGCGTTCCTTTCTCTACCAGAAAGCCTCGGATCTGTCCGTTCAGCTTGGCCCATATAATGGCTACATCGGCAATACTCCCATTGGTAATCCACCGTTTGGTTCCATTCAAAATGTAAAACTTACCATCTTTTACAGCTCTGGCCTGCATACCTGCCGGATTGGACCCATAATCCGGCTCTGTCAATCCGAAACACCCAAACTTCTCGCCTCGGGCCATACTGGGAAGCCACTTTTCTTTTTGTTCCTGGGAACCATAGGTATAAATTGCATACATGACCAGGGCACTTTGTACAGAAACAAAACTTCTCAGCCCACTGTCCCCCCGTTCGAGTTCTTGCATAATAAGCCCATAGGCTACATTATTAAGCCCGGCACACTCATACCCCTGGAGATTGGCACCAAAAACCCCTAATTTAGCAAGGTCTGGAATCAAATCCATGGGAAAAGTCCCCTTTTCAAAATGGTCCCCGATAATCGGAATTACCCGTTCATCAACGAATTTTCGAATGGTATTCCGAATGAGAATTTCCTCTTCAGAGAGGAGGGACTCGGTATTAAAGAAATCTATTTTCATTTTTTAGTTTTAGTACAAAGACAATTTGGGAGACGCGGGGATAATTTGGGACGCGGGGACACGGAGACAGGAGGGACGCGGGGACACCGTGATGGAAATAATCTCGCGTCTCCCTGTCCCAAATTATCCCCGCGTCTCCCTGCCCCCGCGTCCCAAATCGTCTCCGCGTCTCGAATTAAGGTCCTTCATCTTTTACTTCCTTAAGGCCTCGTTTCATAACCACTTTATTCACGGCATTCAAATAAGCTTTAGCACTGGCTTCAATAACATCGGTACTGGACCCTTTACCACTTATCAGTTGCCCATCGAAATCCACCACTACCAGGGCTTCTCCAATAGCATCTTTACCTTTGGTGACGGCACGGATGGAATATTCTTTCAGTCGGCCTGGGATCCCGGTGATGGTATCGATGGCGCGGTAAGCTGCTTCGACAGGTCCGTCCCCACATCCGGACTGCTGGACCACCTGATCTCCCCTTCGAATCTTAACCGTTGCCGTGGGAACGATCCCGGTCCCGCCGATAATTCCCAAATATTCCAGCGTGTAAGCTTCTGGCATTGAAAGGGAAAGTTCTCCTGCGATAACCTGAAGATCTTCATCGTAAATTTCTTTCTTTTTATCGGCCAGGTCTTTAAATCGTTTAAAGGCTTCATTTAGTTGTTCTTCGGATAATTTATACCCCAATTCTTCCAGTCTATTTCGAAAAGCATGGCGACCGGAATGTTTACCCAGAACCAGTTCATTGCTGGATCTTCCAATAGACTCCGGGGTCATAATTTCATAGGTTAGCTTTTCCTTCAAAACCCCATCTTGATGGATACCGGCTTCATGGGCAAAAGCATTCTCTCCTACAATGGCTTTATTTCTCTGTACGATGAGTCCGGTAAGTTGGGTGAGTAAGCGGCTTGTTCGATAAATTTCCTCGGTTTTAATATCGGTATGGACAAAATTGAAAAGATCCTTTCGGGTTTTGATGGCCATTACGATCTCTTCCAGTGAAGCATTCCCTGCACGTTCCCCAATTCCATTAATGGTACACTCCACCTGTCGAGCTCCATTTTTAATTGCAGCCAGGGAATTAGCTACAGCCAATCCTAAATCATTATGGCAGTGTACACTAAGGACGGCTTTATCGATATTGGGGACCCGATTTCGAATTTGAGCGATGAGATCCCCAAATTCCCATGGAATGGTATATCCCACGGTGTCGGGAATGTTAATGGTTGTGGCACCGGCTTTGATCACCTCTTCGATTACTTTACAGAGGAAATCCAGTTTAGTACGGCCTGCATCTTCCGGTGAGAATTCTACGTCGTCGGTATAGTTTCGAGCCCTTTTAACGGCGTTGATGGCGTCTTCCAGAACTTCCTCACGGGTTTTTCTCAGCTTGTACTTGACATGGATATCCGAAGTAGCAATAAAGGTATGGATTCGAAAACGTTCGGCATATTTTAAAGCTTCCCAGGCCCGGTCGATATCCTGTTTAGTAGTTCTGGCCAGTCCGGCAATAATAGGGCCTTTAATTTCTTGAGCGATCTCTTTGACCGCCAGAAAATCCCCTTCGGAGGCAATGGGAAAGCCTGCTTCAATAACATCTACATTCAGCCTGGCCAGCTGCCTCGCCATTTGCATCTTTTCCTCGATATTCATACTTGCACCAGGAGACTGTTCTCCATCACGCAAGGTGGTATCAAATATAATGACTTTTTCACTCATGGTATCACCTCCTAAAAATTAACGACTTATAACCCCCATGTATCCTGAACTACAGGTCATTGCTCATTTTTTATGGTTAAAGGTTGATCCTCAGGATAGGATTTAACCTCGTTCCCTTGCACGGTTCCTTCAGACTTTCTCAGCTTTTTTTGTCTGGATAGGAGAAGCTCCACAGGACCCGATAAGGTGAAGATCGAGAACAGGGTAAAAATCATAATTTCCGGATGCGCTGCAATGACAATCAGTACCAACGTAGCCATGACCAAAATATGGTAAGGATTTTTATTTCGATAGCTGATTTTTTTGAAGCTCCGATATTTAATTCCACTGACCATTAAAAGGGCCAACACATAGGTCAAAATAGCCATCAAAATGGTATGATTGGGTAATTGACCTGTGACCTGTTCCTGTAATATAATCGAAGAGGATAAGGTACCGGCCGCCATAGGAATCGGTAATCCTATAAACCGATCCATACTCACTTTATCTACCAACACGTTAAATCTGGCCAGTCTCAGAGCCCCACAGACTACAAAGAGAAATGCCGCCAACCATCCTACCTTCCCGTAGGGTTTAAGGGCCCACAGATATACTAGCAAACCCGGAGCCACTCCAAAGGAAATAAGGTCCGCCAGGGAATCAAATTCAACACCGAATTTAGTGGAAGATTTAGTAACTCGGGCTATTTTGCCGTCCAGAATGTCGAACAATCCTGCGATTAAAATAAAGATAGCTGCGGTCGTATACCTTCCATTAATTGCGGAAATGATGGAATAGAACCCACAGAAAGCATTCCCCAGGGTAAAAAAATTGGGTATAAGATAGATTGTTTTCATAAGTTTTACCACCGACCTATAATGGAGGTTCCAGCTTTGACTTTATCTCCAACCTTTATTTGAAGCTGAACCGTGGCCGGAAGAAATAAATCAACTCTGGAGCTGAATTTAATGAGGCCGATCCGCTGTCCAGCCGTTACTTTGTCTCCCTGCCGAAGCCAGCAAACGATTCGACGGGCCAGAAGTCCAGCAATTTGTTTGACCATAACCTGAGCCGGTCCATGGGGAGTTTCTGCAGTCAGGATGATACGGGTCTGTTCGTTGAGTTCAGAAGCTTTATCCCGAAAAGCCGGTAGAAAGCGACCGGGATTATAAGTGATGGATTCCACGACGCCGGTGATAGGGGACCGGTTCACATGAACATCCAGTGGAGACATAAAGATACTCACCTGCTGATAGCGTCCTTTCAATTCCCGGCGATCGACCTCTACGACCTGAACGATTTTTCCATCGGCCGGTGAGACGATGACTCCCGGAGTTTCTGGCGGCTTTCTTTCCGGGTCCCTAAAAAAGTTGATCATTAAAAGAGTTACAGCCAGGGATAGCCAGCATAAGAAACCCCCCCGCCATCCCGGTACCAGGAAAAGGATCAACGTAAAGATCAGCGGGATAGTTATAAAGATATAACCTTCTTTAGCTATAGGCATGCCTGAGAGAGGGGGTGAGGTGGCAGGGGGCCTGCCCCTCTTGCTACCTCACTCCAGAGATTAAAACTCAATTTCCTTTGCATCGATCCAGCTCATCATCCTCCTCAGGTTTCGCCCAACCTGTTCGATGAGGTGGTTGGCCTCTCGTTTCAGGGTCGCATTATAAACTGGTCGGCCGGCTTCATTTTCTAAGATCCATTCTTTAGCAAATTGACCGGTTTGAATTTCATCCAGAATTTTCTTCATTTCTTTTCGGGTTGCTTTACCGATCACCCTTTTTCCTCGCGTAAGATCTCCGTATTTGGCCGTATCACTTACCGAGTAGCGCATGTAATTGATACCCCCTTGATAAAACAAGTCCACGATGAGCTTCAGTTCATGCATACACTCGAAATAAGCTATTTCGGGTTGATAGCCTGCTTCTACAAGGGTCTCAAATCCGGCTCGAACAAGCTCTGTCACTCCTCCACACAGGACAGTCTGTTCCCCAAAAAGGTCCGTTTCTGTTTCCTCTTTAAAGGTTGTTTCCAAAACTCCGGCCCGGGTAGAGCCAATTCCCTTTGCGTAGGCCAATCCAATGCTTTTAGCATTTCCCGTATAATCCTGATGAATCGCGATGAGGGAAGGAACTCCCCCTCCTTCCACGTATACCCGACGCATGATATGACCGGGACTTTTAGGGGCTATGAGAATGACATCTACATGTTTGGGAGGGACTATCTGACCGAAATGGATATTAAATCCGTGGGAGAAAAACAGGGCATTACCTTCTTCCAGATTGGGTTTTATTTCGGTTTCAAAGAGTTGTTTCTGGATGCTGTCCGGAGCCAGAATCTGAATCACATCTGCCTGGGCAGAGGCCTCCGGGACTGTGGTAACTTTTAATCCGTCTCGTTCAGCCTGGGCCCAGCTTTTACTATCTTTTTTAAGGCCTACAACGACATTAAGCCCACTGTCACGCAGGTTTTGGGCTTGGGCATGTCCCTGGCTTCCATAACCGATAATGGCAATGGTTTTGTTTTTAAGGACATTCAAATCCGCATCTTTATCATAATAAATGGTTGCCGGCATATCTTTCTACATAAAACGTAAAACGTAAAACGTAAAAATACAACATATTCCCTTTTTACCTCTTACGTTTTACCTTACGGTTTGTGCTTTTATTCTCTCTCCGAAGAATCCTCCGGTTTTCTTTTGCTCGGGAAGGTCAGAGCGACGATCCCCGTTCGGGCCATTTCTTCGATTCCATACTGGGCTAAGAGCCGTGTGATGGAGTCGATTTGACGCTGATTACCGGTCACTTCAATCATGATACTGGTTTCAGACATATCGGCGACCCGGGCATTAAAAACACCGGCTATTTGAATAATTTCTGCTCGGGATTGATTGGTTGGGGTCTTGACAACAAATACGGCCAGTTCTCGCGTGATAGATTCGTCGTATTTTAAATCCTTGATAGAGAGAACATCTACCAACTTCTGGCATTGTTTGATGATCTGTTGTACGACCCGTTCATCGCCACCCACGGCGATGGTCATTCTGGATAATTCAGGATTTTCGGTTACACCCACAGAAATACTTTCAATGTTATAACCTCGACGGGTGAAGAGTCCGGCCACATGGGAAAGGACTCCGGGGTGATTTCGGACCAGCAAGGATAAAGTGTGTAACATTTCCAAAATAAAGGTGAAGAGTGAAAAGCGAAAAGTCAAAAAAGGTGAAAGGTGAAAGGTAAAAGGAAAAACTTCCTTTACCTTTTGCCCTTCGCTCTTTCGCCTTTCGCCTTACCCCTTTTGCCCGATTAGCCGATCATTTGTTTTAAAGTTCCACCGGCAGGAATCATGGGGAAAACATTATCTTCTTGAGGAATGCGAAAATCCATAACCACCGTATTATCTGTTTCAAGGGCTTTTTCAATGGCCGGTCGGACTTCCGCTTTTTTGGTGATAAGCATGCCCACGGCTCCATAACCTTCTGCAATTTTCACAAAATCCGGACTTCCAAGGAATGTGTGGGAGTAGCGTCCTTTGAAGAAAAGTTGCTGCCATTGACGAACCATCCCCAGGTATCCGTTGTTTAAGATTGCGATTTTAATGGGTAGATGATACTGTACGGCGGTAGCCAGTTCTTGAATGGTCATTTGGAAACTTCCATCCCCATCTATGGTAAAGACCGTTCTATGGGGATAAGCAACCTGAGCCCCAATAGCAGCCGGGAAACCAAAGCCCATAGTCCCTAATCCACTAGAGGAGACCCAGGATCTGGGTGCCTGAAATCGGTAGTACTGAGCCGCCCACATTTGATGTTGTCCGACCCCAACGGTGATAATGGCTTCCCCTTTGGTCGCTTCGTAAATTTGTTCCACCACATACTGGGGTATGACCTCATCCTCGGAATTCTCATAGGTTAAAGGATACTGGGTTTTCCATTCCTGAATCTGTTTATGCCATTTGTCATAGGTTTTGAGTTTCGCCTTATCGAGCTTTTTAAGGAACACCTGCAGGACTTTTTTCACATCCCCCCGGATAGGAATATGGGCATAGACAATTTTATTAATTTCAGCAGCATCTATATCCACGTGGACGATTTTAGCATTCCGTGCAAACTCAGAAACCTTTCCAGTGACCCGATCATCAAAACGAGCTCCAAGGGCTATGATAAGGTCTGCCTCCCCCATGGCATAGTTGGCATACTTAGTTCCGTGCATCCCAAGCATCCCTAGGGACAACTCATCGGTTCCGGGAAAACTCCCGAGTCCCATAAGGGTCGTAGTAACCGGAATATGGGTTCTTTTAGCGAACTCATAAAGTTCCTGGTGAGCACCGGATATGATCACACCCCCGCCCACATAGATAACGGGCCGCTCGGCTTCTTCAATAGCCTGGATGGCTTTGTCTACTTGCGTTTCATTAATTTCTTGAAAATATTGATCATAACAAGGTAAGGAGACAGGTTTAGGCTTTACATACTCTGTTACGGCAAGCTGAATATCCTTCGGCAGGTCTATCAAGACCGGTCCAGGGCGTCCTGTTCTGGCAATATAAAAAGCCTCCGCGACAATTTGAGCTAATTTATTGACGTCTCGAACTAAATAATTATATTTGGTTGCCGGAATACTAATACCATAAATATCGGCCTCTTGGAAGCCATCGGTTCCAATGAGGTGGGTTGGAACCTGACCTGTAATAGCCACAATGGGCGTGGAGTCCATCAGTGCATCGACCAGACCAGTCACCAGATTTGTGGCACCCGGTCCGGAAGTCGCCATACACACCCCGACTTTCCCGGTAGTCCTCGCATAGCCCTCGGCAGCGTGAATCGCTCCCTGTTCATGGCGGGTCAGGATATGGGCAATTCCAGAGTCAAATAGCACGTCATACACGGGCATGATAGCCCCCCCTGGAATACCAAAAATCGCTTCCACACCCTCCGCTTTTAAGGATTCTATTAAGATTTGTGCACCTGTTAATTTCATTCCTATGCCTCCAACCTTATAACCCTTTCCCCTTATGGACCCATGTAGGAGTGGTTCCCCACCCAATAACCTTAAACCCCGGGTCTGTAGAATGATAGGAAGTCTGCCCTGAGCTTCCTTCCCCCGGGAAAATAAAACAAGCCCTTCAATTACCCCTACTCTACCCAATCAGGGAATAGAGCTAAAGGTTTCCGTTACAACGGTTTAGTTATCTTTCCTATAGGAGTTGTTACTCTAAGTCGCCTCTTTCTTCTGGTAAGCCCGAAGCATCTCAGTCATGTGATCCTTTAATCTTAGCTTTTCTTTTTTCATTTTCTTCACTTCCATTTCCTCTTCCGGAGTCAAATAGCGCTTTTCTTCTAACTGCTGGAGTTTGAGGTCTAACTCTCGATGGCTTTTCTTAAGCCGTGCATACTCCTCATTCTCCATTTCTAAACGCTTTTGAAGCTCCTCCATAGATTCTTCTGACATAATAGCCTCCTTCCTTTTAAGCCAGGTAACCCGGGTGGATTACCCAAAAGGAAGCACCCCCACCCCAGGGGTCCCCCTACCAGATAAAACCAACTGGAATTTACTCTGCTTCTCTAGGGGATGAAATGGATTTAAAACCCGAGATGCTTCCCCTCTACAATCTCAATAAAACAGAGTGGTAATCTTCTATCTATAATAACTATATTTCTTTTTGTCAAGTTTTAAAGATGAGATATTGCTACCTTCTGGACTCTCAAAGTGCTATAAAATTTCTAAAATTTTTCTTGACAGAAAACCCTTTCATGATTTTTATATTATCATTGATAATGATTATCAATATCAATGATGGTTTCCAAAGTGGATATCGGAGGTCACAAAGGTATTTCGATAAAACTCCCTATCGAAGCTAGTGGGTGAAGATAAAATGCGTGTTGGGGGTTCCGGGTAAAGGGTTAGTTATCATAGTAAGTCTTTTCTCTACTAGGCTACGACACCTCCTCGACCTCTCCAAGTAGCCTGGAAGAATGATGGGTGGAAGATCTTAACCGTTGCCATTAAGATATTCCCCCATCGGATTTTAGATCTATTCCTAAACAATTAACCAAAGGTCGATAGATCAAGACCTCAGGGTTATAGAGCAACAGGCGGCTTTCATTCGCTCGAAACCTCCAAAGGTTTTATTTGTATATGCTCGAGGGCAGAGTACCTTACTCGTATCGGGCGGAGGTACGGCGGCCGATGGAATGATTAAACTTGCCCGGGGTCTCAATGCCATAACCCACTATGAAGGCTTCAAGCCTTTGACCGCAGAAGCAGCCATAGTGGCTGCACCCGATGTGCTTTTGCTACCTTCACGGGGCCTTGAGAGTATGGGCGGGGCCGACGGTCTCTTCAAACTTCCGGGATTATCTCTGACACCGGCCGGGAAGAACCGTCGGTTTATCGCCATGGATGATTTATATCTGCTAGGATTTGGTCCACGTGTGGGTCGGGCTATCCAGGAGTTGATAGTTTCGTTATATCCTGAGCTTGGAGAAGGACAACGGTAATGGGTACGCCGGCTTACGTTCTTACCGTTAAATCTCTGCCTCGTAGAAGGCGATCTATTTCTGTATTAACAATACTGGTAATACTCCTGATGGCGATTGTCCTGGCATCGGTCGGAATAGGTGTTGTCCGTATTTCGCCGGGTCAAATCTTCGCTATTCTTGTTAAACAGGTAGGTATTTCCTTATCCCGGCCATTTGAGGAACAACAAGAGGTTGTTCTTGTTGCCATTCGTCTACCGCGGGGGATACTGGGTATTCTGGTAGGGGCCGGTCTGGCCGTGTCTGGGGCAGCCATGCAGGCTTTATTCCGTAATCCCCTTGCTGATCCAGGTTTAATAGGAGTTTCCAGTGGCGCTGCCCTGGCAGCAGTTTCCATAATTGTACTCGGAACAAAGTTGTTTGGGGGGTTATTCCATGCCTTAGGATTTTTTACCCTTCCGGTTATAGCCTTTATAGGTGGATTAGGGACTACCCTTGCGGTGTATAAGCTTTCACATTTTGAAGGAAGAATCCAGGTAACCACGACGCTCCTGGCAGGCATTGCCATCAATACGCTGGCCGGTGCTGGTATTGGGCTGTTGACCTATATGACTACCGATGTACAACTCCGTAGCATTACCTTCTGGAACTTAGGGAGTTTAGGTGGTACAACCTGGACAACGGTGGGCGTAGTGGCCCCGTTTATTTTAGCCGCGATCATTTTCATCTTGCAACTCTCTCGCCCCTTTAATGTCCTTCTTTTAGGTGAAGCAGAAGCCGAGCACCTGGGTGTTCCGGTTGAACCCTTCAAACGACGGGTGGTGATTCTTGTAGCTATGATGGTCGGAGCGGCCGTCTCCATGACCGGTATGATCGGTTTCGTAGGACTTATAGTTCCCCACCTGCTAAGGTTAATGATTGGACCGGATCATCGCTATTTACTTCCGGGATCAGCCTTACTGGGTCCCTGTTTGCTCCTGACCGCAGATTTGATCGCCCGGACTCTGATAGCACCGGCCGAGTTACCTTTGGGAATCGTGACTGCCTTTGTTGGTGCTCCTTTTTTTCTCTGGCTGCTTCTGCAAGACCGTCGTCGAGGGAAGTTTTTATGATCGAAGCCCATCAGATCTCTGTGAAAATAGGGGCCCAATTTCTCCTCCAAGGAGTATCTCTTAAAATTCTTCCAGGCGAAGTAGTTGCTGTGATTGGGCCAAACGGAGCAGGCAAGTCTACTTTACTCAAGGTACTAAGCGGTGAATGGGTTCCATCGGATGGGGAAGTTTGGATGGCAGGTCGGCCTCTCAGAACATGGTCGATTCTCGAACGAGCCCGCAGGCGTGCGGTGCTACCCCAAGATTCGACTCTTGCTTTTCCCTTTACCGCTCTAGAGGTTGTTCTCATGGGTCGTACCCCACACTGTAAAGACTTAGAACGGGCCTGCGATTATGAAATAGCCCGCACAGCCCTGATAGCCGTGGGGGCATTGCATTTGGAAGCACGTCTTTATCCTACCCTATCAGGAGGTGAGCGCCAGCGCGTGCAACTGGCCCGTGTTCTGGCTCAGATAGGAGATACCTTCTCCATTCACCCCTGCTACCTGCTACTCGATGAGCCTATTGCCAGGCTAGACTTGATTCATCAGTACAGCACCCTCCAAATCGTACGCGATTTTGCACGGGCCGGGGTAGGGGTTCTGTTAATTCTACACGACCTGAATCTGGTGGCACAATACGCCGACCGCATCGCTCTTCTCAAGTCGGGACGACTTATAGCAGAAGGATCCCCCTGGGATGTTCTCACCCCGGAGGTAATCCAGAGTGCCTTTGCGATGTCCGTTGTTGTAATACCTCACCCCTATCTGGGGTGTCCGCTGGTCATCCCTTCACCGGGGCCGGATCTGGTACCAAATTCGGTAGATCTGATAGGACGATGCAAAGAGAAAAAGTAAGGGGTCCTCCCTAAAAATTTTTCTCCATGGATCTTAAAAAGATTTCCTGAAAAGGATAAAGATGTTAAACATCACCTATAACCGAATAGAAAATGAAACCCTAGGAAAGGAGTTAGTTATGATCGCAGTTGCCAATCGTATTTTTGTAGCCCCAGAATATGCCGAAGCCTTTGAGGAACGTTTCCGTACCCGGGCTGGTTTGGTGGATGGTATGCCGGGTTTTATCTCCAATCAGGTATTGCGGCCCATCCATCCGGGGGACCCTTATATTGTGCTTACCTTCTGGGAGTCCTATGCCCACTTTGAGTCCTGGACAAAATCCGATGCCTTTATTAAAGGGCATGCCCGCTCCGGAACTTTACCAAAGGAGGCTTTTATTGCACCCAACAAACTGGAAGTTCATGAAGTTATCTTCAGTACCCTCTCAACTCCAAAGCAAGAGGCTGATTGAGATCGTCTGGTGGTAGGGCCGGTTAAAACCAACTCAAAGGGTTATTGTCAGAGGCTCTTCGACTAAGCCCGGTATAAATGGGGCGATGAAGCCATTTTTGACTTCAAGGGATAACTTCTTCTGCCCCCATTTGGGTTGAGTCCTTCGATAAACCCAGGACAGGTTCCCTCGAAGCACCATCACCTTACGATAGGCTCGGGACGAGCGGGATTTAACCTGTCAGGGAAATGGGGTTAATCAAAAATTAAGTAAACTACGCTTCCCTACTGTTTCCACATGGAAACCGCCCCTACCTTATAGGAGCAGTCCCTCGAGGCCATCCTGTTTAAGGGCGATGACAGGTATCACCCTCATGTAAGTCAGAAAAATTTCGTTTTCGGATTTTCTGCTCTAGCTTATCCATAGCTAAGAGTAAACCCTGCAAGATAGCCTGGGGTCTCGGCGGACATCCCGGAATGTATACATCCACCGGAAGAACCTTATCTACTCCACCCAGAGAGGCATATCCTTTCTGAAATAACCCGCCGCTGCAAGCACAGGCCCCAACTGCGATGACCAGTTTAGGTTCCGGGGTTGCTTCATACGTCTTAAGAAGGGCCGTGTACAAATTCCGACTGACCGGACCGGTAACCAGAAGTACATCGGCATGACGCGGTGAGGCGACAAAGTAAATACCAAAACGCTCCAGATCATACACCGGATTGCTTAAGGCTGTAATTTCCCATTCGCAGGCGTTACAAGAGCCTGAATCTACTTCCCTTATGTGCAGGGATCTTCCAAAGATCTTTCCGATTTTTTCACTGAGATGGTTTCCTAACTCTTCCAGATGGGTTCTTAATACTTCCTGATTCTCTTCTGGCTTCTGGAATTCGATCATTTCCTGGTCCATGGTTTAGGTTTATATCCCATGATAGGAGGATAAGTCCTGTATACCTGTAGGAAAAACTACCGAGCTGAATCCAGGTAGTTACAGGTTATACTTACCTACATCCATGGGAAACTTCCTTTGGAGTTCGCCGGATTTCCCTTATGGTTTCAAAGTATTGTCCACAGCGGGGGCAGGAACTCAATTGAAATTTCGCAGTTACCAACAAGTCGTCTTTATTTCTAGAAGCCATCTCATAAAACCGGCTCAAGGTGATGGCTCCATAGGGGCATTGCTCTTCACACGCACCGCAAAAGATGCAATTGGCATAAGAGAGCTGCCAGTTCCGAATTCCTTGTTTAAGATCATCTTCATAGGTGATAGCTCTCGAGGGACAGACTTCTGAACAAACTTTGCATCCTGTGCACTTTTCAAAATCTACTTCTGGTCGCCCGCGAAACTCTTCAGGCGCCTGATCCGGTTCCTTTGGATAGCGGCTGGTTACGATTCCAGTCGATAAACTCTTTTTTAAAATCCGAAACATCTTTTCTTTCCTTATCGGTAGTCATTTGTAAAGACATTATGCAGGGCGTCTCCACAACAGGCTCTTACTATTTTATAAATCTGTACAGGAATAACACAGGTTAAAGCTCTTGTTGATAAGGGGAAAATCCGGCACAATATTTCCAGGTACTACCAAGGGAACAGCAGGCCAATTCACATAAGAAGCGGATCGAATCTTATAGCGATAAAGGCGTGAGTCTGGTGCCGTCATGATCCAGTGAATATTGGCCCCCCGAGGAGATTCGGTATAACCCAGAGCATATTTATAGGGGGGAATTTCTTTCACTTCTACCCGAATATCGCCCGAAGGCAGAGTATCTAAAAGTTGCTCGATAATACGAATAGACTCAAAGACTTCTTCGATTCGGATCCAGACACGGGCCGAAACGTCTCCTTCCGTGCGAAGGGGGACTTTAAAAGAAACTTTGTCATAGGCTGCGTAGGGATGGTCTCTTCGCAAGTCACTGTCCAGCCCAGAAGCACGGGCCGCTACACCTACCACGCCGAGATCCCGAGCAACCTGTTGGGAGAGAATACCGGTGGTTTCTAGCCGATCGCGCTGGGTACTCAAAAACATGATCACATCGATTAACGCTTTGAATTCCTTTTGGATTTGGCGTAAGGTGGAAAGGATTAAAATCCGTTTTTCCTCTGATAGATCTCTTCGAAGTCCTCCCACGGTATTCATACCCCGGAGATAGCGATTTCCAGTGATCGCTTCGTTCAACTCCATGAGTTTTTCTTTAAGCAACATACCTTGCGCATTTCCTACCAGGAGCCCGGTTCCGGCACAAATATTTCCCACATCACCTACATGGTTATAGAGGCGTTCTAATTCTAAAAAGATCGTTCGCAGGTAGTGGGCCCGTTCTGGGATTTGAATATTGGCAATTTTCTCCAAAGCTTGACAATAAGAAGTGGCATGGGAAAATGAGCAAACCCCACAAATACGCTCGGCTAAAAAGAGTCCTTTGGTAAAGGGAAGGATTTCAGCCAGTTTTTCAGTTCCCTTATGTTTATAGAAAAGTCGGGCTTCTAAATTCAGAATTTTCTCTCCGACCGAACTAAATCGGAAATGTCCGGGCTCGATAATTCCTGCATGTACTGGCCCTACCGGAATCTCGAAAACCCCCTCTCCTTCAACCCGTTTCATCTCAAAATCTTCTGAAGTACGCGGAGGTTGTGTTTTGTAATCAAAATCCTTGCGTAAGGGATAGAAGCCCTTGGGCCAATTCTCGTGTAAGACCAGGCGTCGGGGGTCGGGATGTCCTACCGGTTTAAGCCCGAGCAGGTCTTGAATCTCCCGTTCATACCAATGGGCTGCCGGCATATAGGGGGTTATGGAAGTAAATTCGGGATGCCGTTCATCCACCTTCATTTGAAGGTTCACAAAAGACCTGGAGCCTTGAGGAACCGAAGATCCATGCCCGGGTAAAGAAAAAAAATAGTAGAGGCGAAATCCTCCGTTTAAGGGTCGTTCGTCGGAACCTACCATAGAAACCAGGGAAGCCCCACACTTTTCATAAAGGTACCGACAAATTCCCACACAGGCTTCGGGTTTGACCGTGATGTATAATTCATCGGGCACAGGGGTTTCTGAATCCAGGAAAGCATAGGAGAACTGGGTTGTTAACTCATTGAAATAGGTATCTGTCATTTAAGAAGTAAAACGCAAAGGGTAAAGCAGGATAAAACCTAAAAAAGGGGAAGGAAAAGATGGGCTTCACCCTTTACGTTTCCTACTGAGCATCTATTTCCGTTGAAACAGGACCATCGTATCGTGTCCTCCCAGGATTTCTACAGTTTTGAGAATCATCGTATGGAGATCTTCGGGAATATGAAAACCCATGAAGCCTATAAACAACACAAGAACTCCCAGAGGAACCAAAGTCCAAAGGCTTCCTTCTCCTCTGACAACTTTTTCTAAAGGGGTTCCAAAGGCCATCTTGGCGACGTGATATATAAGTCCTGCGAAGATGCAGGTGATAAAAGATAAAAGTAAAAGAGAGAAAATGAGAGATATACGACCGGGTCCTTCTATATAGCTAAATCCGGCACTCAGGATGGTAAATTCGCTTAGAAAGATGCTGAAAGGAGGAACTCCGGCAAGTCCCAGGGCCCCGATAAGCAGAAGTGAGCCAGTCACGGGCATAACGTGGAGTAGACCGCCTCTGAGTTTGTCAATTTTAGTGGTCTTGTACTTAAGTCGAACATTACCCAGGGTTAAGAACATCAAGGCTTTGGTCATGGCGTGATTAAAGAGATGTAAAATAGCTCCATAAATTCCCAGAGCGCCGGTAAAGCCCAATCCAGTGGTGATAATCCCCATATGCTCAATACTCGAGTAAGCCAGAAGGCGTTTATAGTTATTTTGAACAAGGATAAACGGCGTTGCAATGGCCAGGGAAAATATCCCGAACAGGAGTAGAAGACGACCGGAAAAGTCCGGCCCAACACTTTGGCTGATCAGAATATGGAACCGGATCAGTCCGTAGAGGGCACAATTGAGTAAAACTCCGGAAAGGAGGGCACTAATGGGAGTTGGAGCCTGACTATGGGCATCAGGAAGCCAGGTGTGCATGGGCGCCAGACCTGCTTTGGTACCGTAACCCACCAGGATAAAAAGAAATGCCAGTTTCATAAATTTAGGATCCAACTGAGAAGCCACACGGGTTAGATAGGACCAGTTTAGCGCATATTTCATCGGTTCGGCGGTATCCGACAGGTTAATCGAAGCCAGGTAGACAAAAATGGTTCCAAAAAGAGCAAAGGCAATTCCCACAGTACAAAGAATGATATACTTCCAGGCTGCCTCCAGGGCGTGTTCATGCCCATAAAAAGCCACAAGAAAAGCCGAAGCCAGGGTGGTAGCCTCTATAGCAATCCACAAGATGCCCAGATTATCTGTCATACACACAAGAAGCATAGTAAAGATAAATAGATGAAAGAGCAGGTAATATCGGCGCAGTTTGCCGAGATCCATAAGATTTTCTTCTATTTCCCGGCCCATATAGCCTACGGAGTAAACAGCCGTCAAAAACCCAAGGATAGAAATAATTAAGATAAGTATTGCACTCAGGGCATCTGCTCGCAGGGCCAGAAAAGAAACCCTACTGGTTTCACTTTCTGTTATCACACCTTGTACAAGCACTTTCTGGAACACGCCCAGGCCTAGACTTAAAACTACTCCTGCGCCCATTATGTTCAACCCATCCAGGGCTTTTTTCTGGGAAAGGAGGCCACAGAGGATCCCGGTTATAAGGGGAGTGAATAAAAGAAAAGTCAGTAACATCGAATCGAATCCAGGATGGAAGATGAAGAGAATGGGCGGTCTCCCATTTCCCTCTTCTTCCCTTCGTATTTTTATCCTTTGAGTCGCGTCAATTTATCTACATCTATGGTTTCAAAGGTTTGGTTAATGTGATAGACCAAGATGCCCATGATGAGGGCTCCCACCAAGAGATCAAAGAAAATACCCAATTCAACGGCCAGAGGCATTCCAAGCGTTGTAGCCAGGGCCGCCAGGAAAATCCCGTTTTCCATGATGAGTAAACCGACTATTTGCATAACAGCCTTCTTTCGACCGATCATAATAAACAAGCCTATAAGAACCAGGGCAATGGAAACGGGAAGACAGTCTTTGGTTACGACATAGAGGTCTTCCAAAATAGGGCGGGTGGTATAATAAGATAATCCGATGAGTGCAGCCGAGATAATCAAGGAAGAAGGCGCGCCTATCAGTTGCTCGACCTCCCGGGCAACCTTAATTTTATTGACAATATAGAGTAGGACGGTGGGAATTAAGACCACTTTGATGACCAACGTCAGCAATCCCACCCAGTAGAGGGAAAATTCTTGTTCGAAATACCCCACCGCAAAACAGAGCAGGGCAAGATTGGCGGATTGGAAGGTATAGAGGCGAATGGAGGCTCCAATTCGACTCTGCCCTACAATCATCAAAGAGAGGATCAGGAGGGGAGTTGTAAGCAGATTAAGGATTTGCTCGGCAGTTTCAGCAATCATAGTTTAAAGACCTTTCAGGACAAGGGTTATCAGGGCTAAAATAGAAAGCGCTGTGGATACGGCGAGTAAGTCCGGTATTCGAAAGAGCCTCAACTTAGCCACCGAAGATTCAATACAGGCCACGAGGATGGCCAGCACCAGGATTTTAGGGGGATACCAGAGGAGATGTATTTCCCAGGGAGCAAACAGATTTGCCAGCAGGGTAAAAAGAATCAATTGCTTAATCCAGGCACTCCACTCCATAAGGGCCAGATACCTTCCCGAATACTCCAGGATCATCCCCTCATGAATCATGGTCAACTCCAGATGGGTTGTAGGGTTATCCACCGGAATTCTTCCGGTCTCTGCCAACACCACCATAACAAAGGCCACGAAGACTAACAGGTAGGAAGGAGAGATCACGGCGATCTTAAGATCTGCCAGTTTTTGAACCATCCCACTCAGGTTCAAGGATCCTGCTGTTAAGGCCAGAGTAAATAAAGAAAGCAGGAGAGCCGGTTCAGCCAGGGAGGCCACCATCATCTCCCGACTGCTGGCCATTCCACCAAAGGCACTTCCGGTATCCAGCCCGGCCAGGGCCATGAAAAATCTCATAACAGCAAATAAATAAACGACCACCAAGGCATCTCCTGCAAAACCCAAAGGTACGCTCACTCCAATGACAGGGACCAAAGCACCGACTGTCAGGACAGAAATCATACATATATAAGGAGTTATGTGAAAAATCCAGGAGGCTTGCTCTGAAACGACCTGATCCTTTTTAAGAAATTTGATGAGATCGAAGTAGGATTGGAAGATGCTAGGACCCCTTCGGGATTGAAAAAGTGCTTTAATTTTCTTTATAATCCCTTGCACCAAAGGGGCTAGAGCCATAAGAAATACTATCTGGAGTAATCCCAACAAGATTTTGGTCAAGATCATAACTTAAGGCTTGAAACCTGGGACTCAAGACGAACCATATCGGTCTCTCGGGTTTCCCATTTTTGGTTATCTGGCAAAAATAAGTAATAAAATTAAGGTCATAAAAATATAGGCTAAATACGTATGAATACTTCCTGTCTGCATAGTCCTGACCCGATGGGATAAGCGGAGGATAGCTTGTTGTATTGGCCGGTACAGACGTTCTTCGAAGATCGAGGTAATATGGCTCTGATAAACCAGGGACTTGAGAAAATAAGGTTTCTTCAGATAAGAAATCCTTACTTCCTCACGGGGTTGATAAAGTTTTTTGAAAACCATCTGGATAGGGTTAGAAAAAGCCGTAGCCGTATACTCCATTCGGGGATTCAGCTTTATGCCGCAGTTCCAGGTCTCATGGATCCTCTGGCGAAATGGTCTAAAAAGCCGGATAAGGATCCAGGGTACCGGGAGAAAGGCGAGTAAAAGGAGGGCCAGGGTCGTTGTGGATAAGCTGGAGAATCGGCTTTCAACAGGAATAAGGGCTAACCCGGCCGGATAAATCATTTTTTCTGAAACCGACGTATTCAACAGTGAAACCGTCACGTGATCTAACAGGGAGATAAAGAAGGTGGGAAGCACTCCTGAAACTCCACACATTAAGGCAAGAAGCCCCATTCCCATTTTCATAGCCGGAGGGGCTTCCTGGGCTTTTCTTGCGTGTTCACTGCGAGGGAGGGCCAGAAAAGTTATCCCGAAAGCTTTTACAAAACAGGTTGCAGCCAGGGCTCCGGTAAGAGCCAGGATGGCACCGACTAAAGGGGCTATCACTTTGATGGGGACCGAAGATAACATCCCCCCTGATAAGAGGGATTGATAGGTTAACCATTCACTTACAAAACCATTGAAAGGAGGGAGAGCTGAAATAGAGACAGATCCAATCAAGAAGTAGAAGGCCGTCCAAGGCATTTTTTTAATCAATCCCCCCAGGTCTTCTATATTTCGGGTATGGGTAGCCTGGAGTATCGAACCAGAACAAAGGAATAGTAATCCTTTGAACATGGCATGGTTCATTACGTGGTAAAGTCCGGCTATGGTGGCCAATGCGGCCAAAGGGTAATGCTTCAGAGATAAAAAGATTAAAGCCATACCGATTCCCATAGAAATGATCCCAATATTCTCTATGCTGTGATAGGCCAGCAGTCGCTTCAGATCGTGTTCCATCAAAGCGTACATAACCCCAAGGAGTGCCGAGAGGGCTCCAATCATCAGAACTACCAGCCCCCACCAGAGTTGGTCCGCACCAAGAAAGCTATACACAACCCGAATAAAGGCATAAATAGCCGTTTTAATCATTACTCCGGACATGAGGGCCGAAATGTTACTGGGTGCAGAGGGATGGGCATGGGGTAGCCAAACATGGAGCGGGATAATACCGGCTTTGGTACCAAACCCGATGAATGTTAAAAGAAATAAAAGGCTTCGAAGAATTACGGAGAGGGTTGGACCTGTTTGTCGGAAATCATCAAAATCGAAGCTATTGGTAAACTGAAAGAAAATAAAAAAAGTAACCAGGATCAAGGCAGAACCCACATGGGTCATCACAAGATAAATAAAACCGGCACGACGGGCTTCTTCTTGTGTATCTTCAAAGATAACTAAAAAATAGGAGATCACCGTCATGAGTTCCCAGAAGATAATGAACATCAGGGCATTGTTCGCCAGGGTGACCAGAATCATGGAAAGGAGAAAAATATTGTAGGAAAATCCCAGGAACCCAACGGATTTTCGGCCAAAATATTCCCGAACGTATGCGAAAGAAAATAAAGTTGTCGCACAGGCCAGTAAAGAAATTATTCCTATAAAGTAATTACTCAAGCCATCGGCAAGGATTTCAAAACGCGTATAAGGAAGGAATCCAGGAAAAGAAACTCTCAAGGAAGTTCCGGAGATAAGTAAGGATAGAGAAGTAAGAAAACTCAAGAAAGAAGCTCCCAGGGCACACCCAAAAGCCCATCGTACACTCTTTGAAGGCCTGGCACTAAACCATAAACTCGATATGGCCCCAGCCAGGTAAAGAAACAACGGTAAGATAAGAAGAAAACTCTGCATAAAAATTATTTAAAGTCCAAAATCCCTCGCCTCCTTTTGGTCTCTGAATTTAAGTTTTAACGACCAAACTGATGGATAAGAATAACTTCCCAGAAGTTCGGTTTTGATTACAATGAATTTTCCATAAAACTCTGTCAGTAACGTCAACGGCGGACTTATTCGTTTTCAGAGGTTTCTTTTAATAACGCTATCGCCCTTTCCTTACGCCCATAGAAAATAGGAAATAAATAGTATCGTGTACCTAACCGGGTCCCCACGGTCCCATCAAAAACCGGACCCGCATATCCCAATATGTTAATGGCATAGGGGTCGACTAACCGCTTAAGTTCGCTCCAGAAAAACGTTCCTACTTCAGGCTTTACGTAGAGATCTTGAAGATCAACTAATATATAGCATTTGGCGTTGAGAGATCGGCAGAATACTTTCATCTTGCTTATAAAAGACTCTATGTCTTGATGGGTTCCCAATAAACAGCGACGAAAGGAAATAATCAACATATTCTCTGCCTGATTATAGTCAAAGTGAAAGGGCAGTGAGGAAGGATCCCCTAAGTTTTCACCGGTCATAACCTTTATCTCTCTAAAGTTTTTTGATCCTTTCAGAATTCAATCTTTGAGCAAGGGTTTTAACGCCGTGCTCAAATAAAACTTTAATTCGATGAAATTCTTCTACCTTGATGACAATACCCAGGCCGAAGGTCGTATGAAAAATCAGATCTCCCGGTTCGAAGGTAACTTGAGGGTTATAGATTGTTGCGCAATCTTTGTGGTTAAACTCTCCGGCTAGAGTCTCGTTCCAGGCTTCTTTAACCTGGGAATTATTCTGAGTAGGGTCATGGGAATGGGTTCCTGTGGATTTTTTTCTCCTTTTCTTGGAATTGACTTCGTTTGAAGCCTCCAACAGATCGTGATAAAATTTGTGCTCTGTCTTACAGAGGGTACATTGAACTTTTTGATCCGAAGCCTGCCGGTTAAAAGACATGGGGATAAAGTGTTCAGACATAAACCGACATTTCGGGCAATAAGTTTCCACAAATTGGGTTTTATAAATCATGAAAGTTTCCCTCTTTTCTTTTTTTATTTATCCTGCTTTTATGGGCTTCATTTTCGAGGACACATCGGATATACCAGGTTATATCCCTCACCGTTTTCATTCGATTCGCATCTCGTTCAGGGATTTCGATGCCAAACTCTTCTTCCAAACTGATAAAAAGACCTACGACGTCTAAATAGTCTGCCCCCAGGCTCTCAAAAGATGCATCCGGGTATATTTCATCGGCATCAAGACCCAGGTATTCGGCTATGACCGATTTAACCCGGCTTTCCAAAACCATTTTTATTTACCTCCTTCAGGATTTTCTGTTAATGGGAGTTGTTTTAATTCGTCGGGTCATAGAAATTACTCTTCATCGGTCCTATTTCCTTTATAAAGATCCAAATTACTTTTTTCATTCTCTTTTTTCATTCTCTTTAAAGCATTGAGAGCCCCTTCTCGAGTTTTATAAAAGTTGGAATCAAAGTGATGAAGCAACCCCTCCTTCTCGATGATGAGGTAATCTAAGAGCGCTCCTCCAAATCGCACAACTCCTAAAGCATATTGGTCCATCATCCTTTTAATTTCTCTTCCCAGAAAGTTAAGGGTTTTATAATCGATTTCAGGACCAAAACAAGCTTTTCTGTAGTCAATCAGGAAGTAACATTTTTTTCCCAGGGATTCGCAGATCTTTTCCTTTGCTTCTATGAATTCTTTAACATCTTCCACGGTTCGGAAAACGAATCCCTCAAAGGAAACGGTTAAAATATTCTCCGTTTCGTCATAATTGAAATCGAACTTCATAAGATCGCCGGTTGAACAAGGGTTTAAAAGCTCTTCAGGTGTAGCAATAAAATCCTGGCTTATCCTGCCATGGATCTGGAAAATCCAAATTTTGCCTCCCTGCTATGCTTAAGCGCAACCTTTATGCCAGATTAAAATTTGAGATTAAATAAAAACATTCTCCCTGTATAAGCCTTGAAAGTTAAAAGGGTTAAAGATCTTTTAAAAATTTTATAGGGAAGGAAAAAGGATGCGAATAAAGATAAGGAGGATAAAAACTATGCTGAATCTGCATGGTAGGTTGGAGACCAGGATAAGATCGTGCTATTCTGGCACTAAAAAGCAGGGGGAAAAGAAAAAGTCTTATAAACCATGCATTTTTCGCATACCTCAGGGAAGGTGATAATTTTTAAATTTCTGCTACATACTTCCTACGTCGCCCGGGTGGGGATGGAGTATATTTCTACGAAGTTTCTTTTATCAGTACCCTGTTACCTGAATTGTGTAAAAACTGCTTGTTTTTAATGAAAAACTCATTTA
>JAUQPW010000163.1 GCA_030550175.1 bacterium | reverse complement strand
AGCCAACGTCTATCGCAACGAGCAGGCCTTTCCTCGGGTTTTTGTGGTGCATCGGGCTGAGGTGGTATCGGATTCAGAGGAGGTGATTCAGCGGTTGAAGGACCCTTCCTTTGATCTGCGAAGACAGATTGTCCTGGAGGAAGCGGTTGAAGACCCCAATAGGTTAACCGGGTATAATGCTCCGGTGATCGATGGTTCTACGGCGGAAATAATACGCTATACCCCCAATCGGGTTGTCATAAAAGCTAATCTGGAGCACTCCGGTTTTTTAGTTTTGACCGATGCCTATTTTCCCGGTTGGAAAGGATTTATCGATGGTAAGAAAACCCCCATCTACTTGACGAATTATTTTATCCGATCTGTATTTGTAGAGGCAGGAATCCACCAGATAGAATTTATTTACCAACCCCTGTCCTATAAGTTGGGGGCCTGGCTGACCCTCCTAGGATGTGGAATAGTGGCCGCTATCTGGGTTTATTCCGGCAGGGTCAGGAAGAAATAAATGGTTTTAAGATTCAGGATACTTCAGCTTAAAAAAGCAAGAATTAAAAAAGACTTCTGGGCCATCATCGGATTTATCTTTCTCATCGGAATCTTTTTTTATGATGTGGTCTTTTTAGACTATACCCTATTGACCAGTGGACCTCCTATCAAACCCTATCATGTTATCGATCCCATATCCTCATCCGCCTATTACGAACCTCTGGTCCAGTTGACTTCCAGAATCTATAAAAGCGGTCAGATTCCCCTTTGGAATCCCCATTCTTCCCTGGGGATTCCCCTCAATGCCATCATGGAATCGGCGGTGTTCTTTCCCCTCTATTTCCTCCTGTTCTGGAATCCCAGTCCGGAGATGTGGGATTTCTTTATTCTCCTTAGATTTTTCATTGCCGGAGTATTGGCTTACCTGTTCTTTCGTCGCTTCCTGAAATTGGAAGAGTTCGCAGCCTTTGTAGGGGCCTCAGCTTTTATGTTCTGCGGTCATCTCGTGTTAAATCTTAATTTGGTCTACATCAATACCGTCATGTTACTCCCAGGTCTCCTGTACGTATCGGAGTTGCTTGTGGAAAATCCGGGTCTAAAAACCTTAAGTTTAACCGGACTTCTCATAGGCCTGGCCATTTTGGGTGGACATCCGGAGCCGACCTTTTTTGCCCTCTTTTATACGGGAATTTACTTTTTATTTCGAACTGTTCAGGAAGCCAGCAACCAAAAGTTAAAGGTAAGTTTTCTCACCTTCGGCTTCCGGCTTCTGACTTCCGGCTGCTGGTTTATGGGGGCGACTCTACTGGGTTTTGCTCTTTCGGCTATTACTTTACTTCCTTTCACAGAATTTCTAAGAATTGCCAACCTCGGCATCCATGATGATCGATATTTTAGGGTAGGACTTGAAGCCGTTTCTCCTTCCCATTTATTTGGATTGTGGGTTCCTTATTTCTGGGGGCCCCTCCTTCAAGCTACCTGGGATAACTCGAACTGGCAACTCTTTCCGGGATATATCGGTATGATGGTTGTTTTGATGATCCTGGCTTTGGGTCTTCAAGGATTGGCCTTTCGCGGAAAAGCCCTCTTTTTTACCATCATGGTGCTCTTTTTCCTCTTGAAGGCTTATCGTCTCTGGCCCGCTTTTCATATATGGGTGGGGGGCTATCTCCCCATCTTTCGGGTTAGTTTCTTTACCCGATACTTTACAGGCGAATTCATGTTTTCTACGGCGGCTCTGGCAGGTATCTTCCTACAGCAATGGAAAGAAGGTCGTATTCGAATACGTTATCTGGCCCTCTCGGCCTTCCTGGGACTTCTATCCCTGGTATTACTCCTGGGACTTCATTATACCGTGTTGATCCAGCAGAACAAGCTGGATTATGCCCTTCAACAAGTACAAATTCCGGCTCTTCTCTGTCTGCTTACCGGTATAGGAGCCGGCATACTATGGAAAAAACACCTATTCCTTCATCAAACCCTCCCGGTCTTTCTGGGTTTTCTTTTGATTTTAGAACTTTTTATCTGGCTCCCTAAAGCCCATTATAAACGATCTCAACTCTACTCCTACGCAAATCCTCCTCCGCATATAAAATTTATCAAGCAGGAACCTGGCATCTTCCGGGTTTACGGATTGCACGGCTTCTTATTTCCCACCACGGCGAGCGGCTATGGGCTGGATGATTTTGGGGCCGTCGATGGACTGTTTAATAGCCGGTACGTAACCTTTGTCCGGGAGCTGATTCGTCCCTACAAAAATTTTTATATTACCGGAATCAGTGTTCCCGATGTGGAGAATCGATTTTTCAGTCTTCTTAACCTGAAATATGTCATCACCAACCCCGGAGCTCCCCCGCCGGCACCTTTTTTTACTCTGGTTTTTTGGCAGGATGCCTGTGTCTATCGGAATGAAAACGCCTTCCCCAGAGCCTTCATCGTTCACCGGGCCGAGATCGCCCCGAATTTAGAAGCCGCTATCAAACGGTTAAAGGAAGAATCCTTTGACCTGCGAAGACAGATTTTTCTAGAAGAAGCCGGGGAAGACACCACCCTGTTAACCGGAGATAAGGTCCCTATCGTAGATGAATCTATAGCCGAGATCTTAGCTTATACCCCCACCCGAATCGTTATAAAAGCCCATCTTCAACATCCCGGCTTTTTAGTTTTGAGCGATGCCTATTTCCCAGGCTGGAAGGGATTTGTAAACGGTCAGGAAAGAAAAATATACGTGACCAATGCCCTGATTCGATCGATCTTTTTAGAGCCGGGGACTCATCAGGTAGAATTTCTCTATCAACCCTTATCTTATAAACTGGGAGCCTGGCTAACCCTCCTGGGAGGTAGCGTGGTAGCTGCTTTGTGGACCTGGGCTTGTTTTAGAAAAATTGAGAGGAGAGTTGGAAAGTAATTTTTGGGATTATTTCTATAACCTCTCTATCTTTCCATCGTCCTGTCCGGCTTATCTCTTAACCTCAGGGATCGCAAAGCCTGTCCGGGTGATGGAGGGGAAGTCATAGAGGGCACGAAGCCATCATGGGATTCTTCTATAAAATACGTCCGGTTAAGAATCGAAAAGTTCTTTTTCTAATTCTGTTTGTAATCGCTCTTGCAGGTTATCTGTTAATCAGGAAAGAAGCCCCTTCCCATGGGTTACAGGGTCAGTACTATTCCAATTTATCCTGGCAGGGTCCACCGACTTTGGTTAAGTTAGACCCGGAAGTATCTACCGCTTTGTTGAAGGAACGGAGAGAGGAGTTAGGTGTGAATCGATTCAGTGTGAGATGGGAAGGTTATGTAGAGGTGAGGAAATCCGGAGAATATCGGTTTAGGTTGGAATCGGACGATGGATCCAGATTATATCTAGGGGAGCGATTGGTGGTGGACAATGCTGGGAGAATGGGATTGCAGGAGGCGATAGGAGATGTGTACTTAGACCCGGGCTTACATCCGATCCGGGTGGAATATGTACAAGGGGGTGGACTTCTGAAAATAGAGGTAAGATGGGGAAAGAAGGAGAAGGCATTAAGCGAATTAAAGACGGAGAACTTATTTCCCATAAGTTTAAAAGTGGGTAGGTATGAAAGGTTTAAGAAAATCCAGGGGGGATTTTGGGTATTGATGGTTCTATCCGGAATGGGATTAGCCTATAAGACTTTCCCCGACTTCT
This sequence comes from bacterium, assembly GCA_030550175.1. GTDB lineage: Bacteria > Moduliflexota > Moduliflexia > Moduliflexales > JAUQPW01 > JAUQPW01. The sequence continues at coordinate 2,041 of JAUQPW010000163.1, read as the reverse complement.
TGAAAGTTCTCTACGAACTTTCACAGAGACTTCATCGCCTCTGGGCTAAATCCTTCTCTCTCCCAACGGTAGGGGTCCTGATCGGATTTGCCCTGGTGATTCTGGTTTTTTTTAACGATATTCTCTTCCTGGATTATAGCCTCCTGACCGGGGGGCCGCCTACGAAGCCCCATCATGTCATTGACCCATCTGCTTCGGCCCTTCAACATGAGCCCTATACACAATTTGCTTCTAAAACTTATAAAAACGGCTGGATTCCCCTTTGGAATCCCCACTCCGCTTTAGGATCTCCTTTAAACGGTCATATGCATACGGCGGTATTCTTTCCGCCTCATCTACCTCTCTTTTTGAACCCCAGTGATAAAATGTGGGATGCCTTTATGATCCTCCGGATCCTCTGGGCGGGTCTTCTGGCTTATGCCTTCTTCCGCAGATTCCTCTCCCTGGACAGGTTTCCGGCTTTCTTTGGAGCTGCGGCCTTCATGCTCTCTGGGCATCTCATCCTCAACCTCAACATGGTTTATATCAATGCGGTGGTTCTCCTGCCCGGTCTTCTCTACACATCTGAACTCCTGCTGGCAGTACCCAAGTTAAGAAATCTCCTTTTAACGGCTATTTTCGTCGGACTTATTATTCTGGGTGGACATCCTGAATCTACTTTTTTTGCTCTGTTTTATGGATCGGTCTATTACCTGTTCCGCTGGATAACAGAAGTAAAGAAGAAACACTTTGCTATGCTTCCCTTCTTTTATAAACAGCTATTTCTTTTTGCTATAGCCATCCTCCTGGGATTTCTTCTTTCGGCGATTGCCTTGATTCCCTTTCTGGAATTTGTTCAGTTAGCAGACATCGGAGTCCATGGAACCGAACATAAAGTAGGACTCTTGACGGTTTCTCCGTCCCATTTGTTTGGACTGTGGGTGCCTTATTTCTGGGGACCCATTAATGACGCCTGGGATGATTTAAATTGGCAGATTTTTCCCGGATATATAGGCCTGTTGGTTACCATATTCGTAACGGCTTTGTGCCTGCAGGGATTTGCTTTCCAGGGAAAATCCCGGTTTTTCACAGCCATGGTGATCTTTTTCTTACTGAAGGGTTATGGCCTTTCCTCTAGCCTTAACGAATGGGTTGGTAACCTCCCGGCATTTCGGGTTAGCTTTTTTACCCGATACTTTCCAGGAGAATTTATGTTCTCTACTGCCGCTTTGACCGGAATATTTCTCCAGCGATTGTGGGAAGGCCGGGTCCGTTTACGCTATCTAGTCCTTTCTACCACCCTTGGCTTTGTTTCCCTGGGGTGGTTGCTGGCGTTTTATTATCCCCGTCTGATCGAACTCAAGAAACTGGCTTATGCCATCGGGCAAACCCTCCCCCCTGCCGTTTTCTGTTTACTCCTGGGTGTAACGATGGGATTGCGATATATAAGACAAAGGATCGAAGAAAGAAGAATGGGAAGAAGAGAAAAAGAAGGAAAAAAGGAAGAAAAGGAAGCCTCCTTTCCGACCCCACCACGTTTCCTTTCTCCCACTCCTTTATCCTTATTATTACCCACCAATAAAACCCTTACCTTTATTTTCGGTCTTCTTCTAATCCTGGAACTTTTCATCTGGATGCCCAAAATCCATCATAAAAGATCAGATTTAATTCCCTATCAGGACCCTCCGGCTCATATAAAATTTATCCGGCAAGATCCGGGGATTTTCCGGGTTTACGGTCTCGATACTTTCTTATTTCCCAGTACGGCCAGCGGTTATGGACTAGACGATTTTGGTGCCGTCGATGCGTTGTTCTATCGTCGATATACTGAGTTTTCACAAAAATTGTTTCGTCCTTATGAAGGCTACTTTAACGGTTTCAGTGTTCCCAACGTAGAGAACCGATTCTTCAGTTTCCTTAACCTCAAATATCTGATCACCGCCCCTTGGACCCCCCCACCAGCCCCCTTCTTCACCCTGGTCTACCAACAAGAAGCCAACGTCTATCGCAACGAGCAGGCCTTTCCTCGGGTTTTTGTGGTGCATCGGGCTGAGGTGGTATC
>JAUQPW010000162.1 GCA_030550175.1 bacterium | reverse complement strand
ATCCCATGATTTGTTACTCCGACTTTACCTGGATACGGCCGAGTCCAAAGAACTGGGGGCTTCGTTCCAGGAAAAGCGGAAACCGGATCCTGAAAAATTCGGACATTAACGTAACGATCCCTATGAAAAAAATGAAAGCCCTGGTTAAGAAAAGTGCCGAACCCGGCCTGTGGTTGGAAGAAGTGCCGGTCCCGGAGGTCGGCATTAATGACGTCCTGATAAGGGTTCATAAAACTTCTATTTGTGGTACGGATGTTCATATCTACGATTGGGATGAATGGGCACAAAAGACCATCTCGATTCCCTTGATCGTAGGTCATGAGTTTGTGGGAACCGTGGAAGAGGTGGGAAGTAATGTCCGTGATTTTAACAAAGGAGACCTGGTAAGCGGTGAAGGGCATATTGTGTGTGGACGCTGCCGAAACTGCCTGGCCGGACGCCGACACCTGTGTAGGAACACCCGAGGGGTGGGAGTGGATCGGGATGGAGCCTTTGCAGAGTATATCTGTATTCCTGTAACCAACGTATGGTACTGTGATCCTAACATACCGACCGATATCCTTGCTTTTTTCGATCCTCTGGGTAACGCCACCCATACAGCCCTCTCCTTCGATCTTCTGGGTGAAGATGTTCTGATAACCGGAGCCGGTCCTATCGGCATCATGGCCGCAGCTATCGCCAAGCATGCAGGTGCCCGTTATGTGGTAATAACAGATGTTAACCCTTACAGACTGGAGCTGGCTAAAAAGGTAAAGCCTACCCGGGTGGTCAACGTCACCAAGGAGCGTATCGAAGATGTGGTAAAAGAGCTGGGAATGAAGGAGGGTTTCGACGTGGGGCTTGAAATGTCCGGAAATGAGGACGCCTTCAAAAGCATGCTCGCCAATATGTGCCATGGTGGTAAAATCGCCATGCTGGGAATCCATAAAAACAACTTCGCCATTGATTGGAACCAGATCATTTTTAACGGACTAACGATTAAAGGTATCTATGGCCGGGAAATGTACGAAACCTGGTATAAAATGACCAGTATGATCCAGACAGGCCTGGATGTCTCTCCGGTCATCACCCACCGGTTTCGATATCAATTTTTTCAAGAAGGCTTTGAAGTCATGCGCTCCGGTAAATCCGGAAAGGTTATTCTTAATTGGATTGACTAGGAGATGGAGGACTTCTGGGACACGGCTTTGGGACATTGAGACATGGCTCTCTGACACGGTTCTGGGACGGTGGGAAACGGGAACACGGAGACGCAAGGGCTCCCCTCGCCTCCCAATCCCCGCGTCCCACTGTCTTAGGAGGCCCCGTGTCCCATTCGTGTCTTCATATCCTTGTGATTAACTCCTGTTGTTCATCAACTCCTAAAAAGGAGGAAAATGCCCATGTTTGATACCATGAAACCTTACCTGAGGCAACAACTTCAACAAATTGAGGAAAGTGGACTATATAAAGTCGAACGGATCCTCACCAGCCCCCAACGGGCCAACATCCGGGTGAAGACAGGCCAGAGTGTTCTGAATATGTGTGCCAATAATTACTTGGGCCTGGCCGATCATCCTGAGATTATCAAAGCGGCTAAAGAAGGACTGGACAAATGGGGTTACGGACTCTCATCGGTCCGTTTCATTTGTGGAACTCAAGAGATTCACAAAATTTTAGAGCAAAAAATCTCCGAATTTTTAGGTACGGAAGATACCATTCTTTACACTTCCTGTTTTGATGCCAATGGAGGACTTTTTGAAACTCTGCTCTCCGAAGAAGATGCGGTTATCAGTGATGAACTTAACCATGCCAGCATTATCGATGGCATACGGCTCTGTAAAGCGAAGCGATTTCGTTTCAAGAACTGTGATATGGAGGACCTCGAGGCTAAACTCAAGGAAGCCGCCGACTGCCGTTTCCGTCTCATAGCAACGGATGGAGTATTTTCCATGGACGGAACCATCGCCAGATTACCAGAGATCTGTGATCTGGCAGATAAATACAAAGCGTTGGTTATGATCGATGATTCCCATGCCGTGGGAGTCCTCGGCAAGAGAGGAAGGGGTACCCATGAATACTGGGGAGTCATGGATCAGGTAGATATCATTACAGGTACTCTTGGAAAGGCCCTGGGTGGAGCCAGTGGCGGTTATACCAGTGGAAGAAAGGAGATCGTAGAACTGTTGCGCCAGCGCTCGCGGCCCTACCTTTTCTCCAATACCCTTGCACCTGCTATCGTATGCGCATCCCTCAAAGCCCTGGAAATGATATCGACTTCAACTGCTTTACGAGACCGGCTCGAAGAAAATACCCACTACTTTCGAGAAAAAATATCCAAAATTGGATTCGACATTAAACCCGGTACCCACCCCATTGTACCGATCATGCTGGGTGACGCGGTATTGGCCCAGAAGATGGCCGCCAGACTATTAGAAAAAGGAATCTATGTCATCGGCTTCTTTTACCCTGTGGTCCCGAAAGGAACGGCCAGAATCCGGGTTCAGATCTCAGCAGCCCACTCCCGGAAAGATTTGGATTTTGCCGTAGAAATGTTTGCCGAAGTCAAAAAAGAATTTGGGATATAAAACAGCCGACCATAAATCAGGGAAATTCTCACAGAGGTGATCCACTCGATTTGGCATCACAGACCCATCTGTGAGGCATGGGCAATCCTGATCCCGTTAGATGGCAGGGAATACGTTATCTGCAGGGACCAATCAAGTGCTGCAAGTGGAGTAATCACCTCTGAAAGCCTACTCGTTTTTGAAGAAAGGAGTAACAACCATGAACATTTTGTTTCTCATAGGAAGAATTATTTTCGGTGGATATTTCATTTTAAGTGGTTTAAACCATTTTAAAAATCTTCATATGTTATCGGGCTATGCCCAATCGAAGGGCACGCCAGCTCCCTCAGCAGCAGTGATAGTCTCAGGTATCATGATCCTGTTGGGCGGATTGAGTATACTTCTCGGGGTATATCCCATTGTGGGGATTATATTGATTATAGCTTTTTTGATTCCCGTTTCCTTCATAATGCATAATTTTTGGGCAGTTGAAGATCAACAAATGAAGATGGTAGACATGATCAATTTCACAAAGAACATGGCCCTGGTGGGAGTCGCCTTAATGTTTCTAGCCATTCCAAGACCGTGGCCTCTGAGTATTGCGCTGGGGGAATAGGATGGGCTCAGTAACATTACGGTGGCTAATCCTGATCGTATTTGTGCCGCCTTGACTCTGAGGGGGTTGGTTTGCGGCTTTGAAAGCACTTTCGTTGCCAGGAGGAAAACAGATTTTTAGATTATCTTCTAAAACTACTCCGGCTCTGAATCAGAACGCGCCTCCGGAAAGCCCTGAATCTTCTTCTCAATCACCCCTTTCACATAGGGAAGCATGACCTTGTTTTCCAACATCCACTTAAGTTCGTCCAGCTCGAAACCCTCCAACAATTTTAAAATAAGATGAGGGGGGGTTCGAGGGTTGTTAAGAAGCGCAAAGCGAATTTGGGGGTGGCTCTGCCATTGAGGATTTTCTCCAATTTTATCTAGGATATGGCCGGGAGTTTCTAACCACCGGGAAAGATTTAGAATCATATCGGCATCGTGAAAGAACCGCTTTAGAACATAATCTAAGAATTTAAGGCTCTCCGGAGGTAACCGATCCAACATCCTTAGAATATCCCCTGAAGAAGCCTCCATGACCGCTATCTGATCGGATAATGAAAGATGGATAAAAATCTCTCGGGCTATTCTCTTGGCTTCCAAACGAACCTCTGCGGCTATTTTCTTCCTATGGAAGACGTTAGCAAGATCCTTTAATCGCAGGGAAGGTAAAATTTTCTTTGAGGAGGCGGGATCCATTTGGGGATTGCAAACAATCGCCAGCAGAATCTCATGGCGGTGGGACCATCTAGGGTGATGGGCAATGAGGTTGAGTATTTCTGAAACCTTGCTGGTCTGGGCGATAATCAATACGTCTTCTTCCGTTAAATGGGGGTTAACCAAAAGGGCTTCAATGATTTTTGGGTCGTTATCATGGAGAAATTTCGGGATCTCTGCTTTCGTGGCATTCCGGGCCATGGTGATGCGTTCACCCAGGGAAATCCCCTCCTTGGCCAGGGCTTTGCTGGTACCCAGAATGGCTTTCTCCTGAACCTCCAATCTTCTCCGTTCAAAACTTTTCTTCTCCTTTTCTATGAGATAATTCACCAAAAGGGTCAGATAAGCTTCCTGTACGAAGGGGTAAAAGATGTTTTCAACTCGAATTTGCTCCACAAGCTTTTCAATAGCAGCGTAAGGAACTCCATCAAATTGGTTCTTTAACTCCTCAATGGTTTTATAAAGATCCAGATACCTGGAAATCAGGAGATTTTCTCGATGTTCCATTTCAAATCTCTCCAAAAGACTGATGGCATTGTGGCTTTCTCCACTGTTATAATAAATCAGGCTCAGGTTGATATAACCCTCTAGAAATTGAGGATAGACCTCAATGAGACCCCGATAGATCTCCTTAGCTTTACGAATCTCTCCTTTCTTCAGGTGCTGATCGGCAAGCCAGCAATAATCTTTAATAGCTTTACGTATCAGTTCGGAGAGTTCACTATCCATGGATTCCAATGAAGAATGAGCCATGACCTGTTTCCAGTAGGCAAAAGAGAGGGGATAGTTACCCTGACACTGATGAAGGATTCCTAAGTAGAGATATTGCTGGAGAGAGATCGACTCTGACTTCTCTAAGAACACTTCAAAGTTCGACTCAAACTTAGCCAGTTGGTTCCTGATCTTTTCAGCTTCTATATGATTCTGACGGTTCAAAAGATCTTGAATAATTCGATGATATTCTCGAACGATCTGGGGCTTTAAGGAAAGGCCTGGAGGAGTAAATTTAACGGCATGGCCCCAATAGATCAGTGCCAGATTATAATCTTCTTTAGATTGATGAGTTAAAGCCAGAGATACATAATGATAAAAGGGATCTCGTTCTTGTTTAATGTGTTCAAACACTTTGGTGGTTGGTTATCCGCTGCCTGTTGCCTATTGTTTGCTAACCCTGAGTCAGGACAACTAACAATAGACAGTGGATTAAATCTCTAATTGAACAACCTCTTCCAAAACCGGACTCAAACTCATATTAATCCCTTGAATATGCTGAATAGTGAAATTCCGGTCCATCCAGTTGTGGCTATGCCCCCAAAGGGCCACTTTTACCTTAGGATAATTTAAAAGCAACTCGCCCATCCGATGACTTCCCATGTAAGCATTACTAAAGGCGAGTCCGGGATCCGGTCGTTCTTTGATTCCTTCTTTAAAGGGAACATGATGGGTAATACAGATAATTTTTTCGACGGTCGGATTCTGCTGACACCAGTTTAACTGGGCCTTTAGATGTTCCAGCATGAGATTGCAGAAGGTATCATCGGAGTACATCCAGGAAATACCCACCACATCGTTCCAGGTTACCACATATAATTTTTTGTCTCTGATATAGAGAAGAACCTTTCGGGCGTAGTCTTCTTCATTCAGTTGAGACCATGGTTTGTAAACCCGCTTTCCCTTTTCTTTATCCAGGTAACCAACGAAAACTTCATCTGAAAAAGGGATTTGGGTTTGCCGAAAAGAGTAATCGTACCATCCTATATTTCCTACAAAGGCGATGTTTTTGTAAACAAAAGGTGTAATCTGATGATCCAGATAATAAAAGCCATGATCTTTAAAAAGCTCGGGAAACCATTGCCTATATCGCTGATAGGAGTCTTCTCCCTTCAAGACCCAGAGATCATGGTTCCCTACGGTCGCTATTTTAAGCCCTTTGAATTTATCGAAAAGTCCCAAACATCGGCGATAACGCTCTTCCTGAATCTCTGAGATATCCCCACCTAGAATTAAAACCTCTGCCTCAGAGTCACATATCCTTTTGACAATCTTTTCCAGATGGTCCCTATGT
>JAUQPW010000161.1 GCA_030550175.1 bacterium | reverse complement strand
AATGTAGCGGGTCGTTTCTTCTCTAAAATGGTTTATAAACAATGCCATATACAGCTTTTTGTTCATTACAATCTCGCTAAGAGGCTTTTGGGTTTGATTCGGTATTTCCCTTGAGGGCTAACTTCGCCTTCAAAGCTTCCAATTCAGCCTCGACGCCGGCATCGGATTCCAAAGCCTTAAACTTATCTTCCAGGGTATTGGTACTGAGTTCCACTGCGGCAGCTGCCTGGGCTTCCATTTCCTCAACTTTTCGTTCCATTCGAGCAAAGTTGTCAAAGGCACTGGTATCCGACATACCTATCATAACCTCTTGAATTTTCTTCTGGGCTTCGGCCCTCTTCTGACGAGCAATAAGCACTTCTTTTTTTCTTCTGGCCTCATCGATTTTAGCCTCCAGGGCTCGGAGACTCTCTTTCAGCTTGTTCACCACCTCATTTTGATCTTTCCACTGAGGCTCCAAGGTCGTCACAATGTCTGCATAGCTTTTCTTTCGTTTCAAGGCCTCTCTGGCCAGTTCCTCATCCCCTTTCTGCAGCGCCAGAACCGCTTTACTCTCCCAGTTCTGAGCCTGGGCAAGATTTTGATCCAGCTGTTGTTTGAGCCTTTTTTCATCGGCAATTGCTTTAGCAACCTGAATTTTAGCATCCCTCAGTTGCTCTTGCATCTCCAGGATGATTTGATCCAACATCTTAGCCGGATCTTCTGCTTTGCTGATCAAATCATTTATGTTGGATTTAAGAATGTCGGCCATTCTTTTAAAAATTCCCATATCCTTTTCTCCTCCCTTTAAGCAAGTAAGAATCTAGAACTCGCCTCTTTTCCATTTCTTTTTAATTTAAGTCTACTTCTCGCAATATTCTTTCAGCTCGTTATAGTATTGAGCTACTGTAAAAGCGAGGGATTCTATGGATGCCTGAAGTTCATTACGGTCCAGATTTTCCATTTGAAGGGAATCAATCAAAACAACCTGGCCGTCTTCCACTCCAAAAGCTCCATGAGGTATATCCTTTGCGTTAAGCTTAAGAAGATGTTCATAAAACTGTTCTCGATTTTTTTCCGGTACTTGCATGAGTTTGATTCGTAAAACCAAAATGGGTTCCACCACGCTCAGAATAATATTGGTTACCTTGTTGGCAGGGGATTCTACACGCCAGACCCCTTCACTGATTCTTTCAAAAGGGAATCCACTGTCATCCAGATAAATTTCTATATCCTGTGGGGTTACCATCCTTTACCTCCTCTTTCTTTTTTAAAAGTTTATTGGTGACCTTACAAATTTAAGAAAATAAATATCTGTTTAAAAACAAAAGTCAAGAAAAAAGTCCCTACCCTCTCCCACAAGGTCGGTTAACCTTTCTGCCTCCCCTTCATTCCTCTGCAGAGGATAGAAACCAGGTTTATCCTTCCCTTAACACCCTGCGTAATACCTTCCCCACCAATGTTTTGGGGAGCTGGTCTTTAAATTCTATGTGGGTAGGAACTTTATAGGCTGCTAAATTTTTTCGACAGAAATCCAGGATTTCCTTCTCTGTGGCCTTTTGATCTTTTTTAAGAACCACAAAGGCTTTAACGGTCTCTCCACGATACGGATCTGGAATTCCGATCACGGCAGCTTCTAGAACTTTGGGATGTTCATAGAGCACTTCTTCTACCTCTCGGGGGTAGACGTTGAAGCCGCTTGCGATAATCAGGTCCTTTTTTCTATCTATAATATAAAAATATCCATCTTCATCCATTTTAGCCAGATCACCTGTAAAAAGCCATCCCTCCTTTAAAGTACTTTCCGTTTCCTGATCCCGATGCCAGTAACCCTGCATAACTTGAGGTCCCCGGATAACCAATTCGCCGATTTCACCAACGGGCAGATCAGCCCCTGTAACGGGATCTACCACCTTTGCCTCGGTGTCGGGAAAAGGAAATCCAATACTCCCCGGCTTCCTGAGTCCCCAAACCGGGTTACAGTGTGTAACAGGAGATGCTTCGGTCAGTCCATATCCCTCTACAATCCGACTCCCTGTGATCGCTTCAAATCGTTCCATAACCTCTAAAGGAAGAGGGGCTGCTCCGCTTAAACAAAACTTGAGGGAAGAGAGGTCATAGCGATGCAGTTTTGGATAATTGTTGATGGCCACATACATGGTTGGAACTCCTGGAAAGAAGGTCGGTTTATACTTATCGATGGCTTTAAGAACCTTGGCCACTTCAAAACGCGGAAGGAGAATCATAGAAAATCCTGCATAAATAGCTAAATTCATGGCAACCGTCATCCCAAAAACATGAAAGAAAGGCAGAACCGCCAAAACCGTTTCCTCCCCGTCTCGAAGCTTGGGAAGCCCGTTCCTGCACTGAACGGCATTAACTACAAGATTCCGGTGGGTCAGGATAACTCCTTTGGAAGTTCCCGTGGTTCCTCCTGTATACTGTAAAAGGGCTATATCTTGCGGTTTTACTTCTATATTCGGGGGGGCCGAAGGATGTTCCCTGATAAGTTCTGCCAAATAGAGGACTTCTTCTTTACGGATCTTAACTCGATTTCGATCTTTAAACTGTTTGAGTGTATAAAGCCGATTTAAGGGAAAAGGAAGATAATCTTTAATACTTGTTAGAATAACCTGCCTGAGGGGGACCGTTTCTCGAATGTTACGGATTTTCGGATAAAGTAAATCCAGAGCAATTAAAACCTCCACCCCGGCATCTTCCAATTGATACTTTAATTCCCTTTCCACGTAAAGGGGATTAACTTGAACCACAATGGCTCCCAGTCGGAGGGCCGCATAGTAAGCTATAACACTTTGTGGACAGTTAGGTAAGAAGAGGGCTACCCGATCCTGTTTTTGAACCCCTTGCTTATGGAGAGCCGTCGCCAGGCGATCTACTTGCTCAAGCAGTTCTCGATAGGTTATCCGGTTCCCAAAGAAAATAATAGCCGGATGATTGGGATATTTCTGGGCAGAACGATGAAGAATTTGATAGAGGGATTCCTCCGGATAGGAGATTGTTTGAAGTACATCTTCCGGATAATGGGCTAACCAGGGCTTTTCCATATCTCATCAACACCTTTTAAAAATTAAAAAGTATTTTTCCATCAGAAATCCACTTTCCGGGAAAATGGGTTTCTGAATCACCAAAGTTAACTACACTTTTTGCATATCCCTTGCCAAAGAACTTTACCTGTTTTGAGAGAAAACGTCAAGAATAACCGTGCTTCATAGGTTCTTTGTAAGTCTGAAACCTTTCGGCCCTCCCCCCTCCAGCCTCCCTCCTTTCCGCTGAGTCCTTGGATTTTGCCCAGGCGAACAGAGTGCACGAAGACGACCTTTTAATCAAGATTGATTAGAGTTTTAACAAAATCTTTGTAGGTATATTTAAAAAAGTTGTATTTGTTTAAAACGTAAAGTATAGTAATTAAATTAGAAGAAGTATCTTTAAACCTTTGAAGGATTTGAGAAATATTTATCCCTTTAAGGAACATTGATTTTTATAGAAGGAAAAGTATCTAAAAACCAGATAGGGTTTCTAAATTTATTTTTTGAGGGGGTTGGAGCTGGGTTCTCTGGCCAGGCTTGAGCCACTTTCAAAAAGCAGGTATGAAAAAACTTACGGCCGGTCTTTTATTTTTCTTAATTTTCACCTTTTGGCTATCCAGGCTCTTTGCAGCCGAAGAGCCTCTAGAACGGCTTGTCCCTGATGGGAGTCTGGGATTGATTTCTTTTCAAGGATTAAAGCAATCCATAGAGAAATTTCAGGGAACAGCCCTCTTTAAGATTCTTCAATCCCTAGAGTTATCCGAAAGCACTTCCAGGTTTTGGAAAGTAATAAGTAAGAGCTATGAGGAGTTCCGTTCCAAATTTGTAGAGGAGATGGGCTTTGAGCCTATGGAACTTTTGGATATTTTCGGAGGGAGACTGACCTTTGCGCTGGTAAACTTAGACCTGGAAGAGTTAAATAAAAAAGGATCACAAGTCCTTCCGGAGGTTCTTATTCTGGCCGATGTAGGCAAAAATCAGGATCAACTCAAGGATCTCCTGGAGAATAAGATCCTTCCTAAAATTAAGCAAGAGGATTCCCAAACCCAGGTTACCACAGAAAAGTACAAAACCGTTTCACTAACGACCCTTACCAATAAAGAAGGAGAAGCCATCAGTTATGCTTTTCTGGGTAATACGTTTATCGTTTCATTAAAACCTTCCCTGATGAAAAGGGTCATCGACCTTCAGAGCGGTCAGGGGGGAAGGAAAAGTATGGCCGATAATGCCTCTTACCAATCAGTAGCCGAAGCCATTGCGCGGGATAAAAGTGAGTTCCATCTCTATGTCGACATGCGAAAGGTTCTGGATCTGGTTAAAAAGCAGATAGGTACTACCGGCAAACCCTCTGATCAGCAAGCCCTCAAATTTCTGGACTACTACAATTTGAATTCCCTGAGTTGGAGTTTAGCGGTGGAGGGGGCGGGATTGAAAGATCGGCTTTTTATTCAAACCTATCCTTCTGAGAAGGGTTTCTGGACTCAGATGCTTAAAGATCTGGAGGGAAGTTCGATAACCTCAGAGTCTATGATTCCGGCTGATATTCTTTATTACCAGAGTAGCTTGATTAATTGGGTTCAGCTCTGGCGCTATCTCCTGACGGTTCTTCAGGAAACCATGCCTCCGCAAGAGTATCAGAAGTTTGAGTTAGGTCTGGCTTTTCTTCGAGATGGGTTAAAGTTAGATCCGGAAAAAAATCTTTTAGAGTATTTGGGAAATGAAGTGGTTCTAGCCTTAAATATAAAAGGTTTGAATGAGTTAATGGCCGGCGGGAAACCTTCTCCGGATAATTTCCCTTTCCTGTTTATGTTGAAGCTCAAAAATCCCCCCGGCCTTCAACAGACCCTTACGCAAATAGGAACCCTTCTTCAATTACAATTTAAGCGAGACAAGGTCGGAGACACTCCCCTTCAGTATCTGGATATTCCCAATCCTGATTTTCCAGTTCGGCTTAATTATGCGTTTCTTAATGATTTTTGGGTTCTCAGCCTTTCTAAATCTATGATAGGTGAGGTCAATCACGCCTTAAAGGGAGATACAGCCCTGGTAAACACTCCCGATTATAAAGAGCTTAAAACCCATTTCCCTGAAGAAAATGTGATCGGGCGTGTTTATATTAATCTTAAAGATATTCTAAAGCTGATGGCTCCTTTAGCCGACAAGGGAATGGCTTCCTTAGCTCAACAAATGAAAGAAACTGCTCCGGGTCTGGATCAGGTGAAACCTCCTGAGTTAAATAGAATAGCCGAAGCTCTATTCGGGATGATGATGGTTTCTACAACCCGAGAAGACGGATTTGTTTCAGAGGCTTATTCCCCGGTAGGGAGCTTGATGAGTTTAGCCCTGGCAGGGGGTCTTATCGGAGCCTTGTCATCCCCCACAACCCAGAAGTCATCCAATGATAATGCCGAGCAGGCCAAGACCCTGGCCGATATGAGAGTTCTGACGACGGCCATTGAGAGTTACATAGCTGAAAAAGGCGCACCGCCGGAAACCTTAGAAGAGCTGGTCCCAAAATACCTTCCAGAAATTCCCCTTAAGGACGGTTGGGGAAATGAATTTATCTACGAAGTTGGGGAAGACAATCAAACCTATTCTCTCATCTCCCTGGGAAAAGATGGGGTCGAAGGGGGAGAGGGTTTTAATGCAGATATCGTCGTTGAAAATGGTGAATTTATTGCGGGACCTGGAGTTAGGGATTAATACGTCAGGAAGAAAGTTCGTGGTAACGACCGGGGTCGTTCTCCGGAGAGAGAAACGTAAGAAGGTCATTATTACCTTCACAGGTTGGAGTTGTGTCACTGACTTATCCACATTACCGTAATGTTCCGATAAAATTGGGAAAGGTAGCTGATCCTACCCGATGTTTACAATTTCGGAAAACGAACCTGGTTCGCCTTTCCAAATGGTATTG
>JAUQPW010000160.1 GCA_030550175.1 bacterium | reverse complement strand
ACCTACTAAATGGTTACAGTTACTATACAAAAAGGCTCTATCCTTTCTCCCTGTTGGGAAATGATCCCATGTTGAAATATCGCCTAAACCCTGAAGGTGATGTCATAGAGTTTCTTACCCGATATGAAATTTTTCCCGGTGAAGGGGCATGAAATCAAAAAACTTGACAGATTTATAAAAGCAGAATTATAAAGTAGGTTAACCCAATTTGAGCTACTTTGAGTAAGGACTAGATATCTTAACTTTTCAAGGGGTCCAGGAAGTGAAGAAGGTATTTCTGAGATCTCAGAGAAGGATAAGAAAGGATAAAAATGATAAAACAAACCTTCATGGCAGCCTTGTTATTTATAGGATTTATTCTTACTCCATCCCTTATTAATGAAGTTCCTGCCCAGCAATCTGACAATAGGGTAACCCAGGGTTTCCTCATCAATCCGGTTCCTCTCGTTAATATAAAAGGAAAAAATCTTGCTTTAGTGGGTTTAGGTAGTTATATTGTCAATGCCCAGGGGGGTTGTAATGATTGTCACACCTGTCCGTCTTATACGCCGGGGCATAATCCTTTCAGCGGTGGAGATGGGCAATACAATGCTTTCAACTATCTTGCCGGAGGGGTACCTTTTGGGCCTTTTATTGTATCCAGGAACATTACACCGGACCAAACCGGGAAACCGGCCGGTCTGACCTTCAATCAGTTCAAACAAGTCCTGCGTACAGGTCAGGATCCAGCGGCCCCCGGTAACATACTCCAGGTGATGCCCTGGCCGGTATATCGCCATATGACGGATCAGGACCTTCGGGCTGTTTATGAATACTTGAGTGCTATTCCCCATGCGGAACCTGGAACCTGTTCTGGGGCTGGAGAATAATGGGTATATCTGGAACAGTTGTTGGGTTTAGAACCGACCTCTCGGATAGGTTCCGGATAGTTTACTGGTAGTAAAAAGGGAGGTTTAGTTGGATACTTCCAATCTCCGTAAGGAGTATATCTCAGATAGCCTGAATGAACAGGATTTAGATCCCGATCCCTTTAAACAGTTTAGTAAGTGGTTTCAGCAAGCTCTGGAGGCACAACTCCTTTTACCCGATGCTATGACGCTGGCCACCGCAACCCGGGAGGGTAAGCCTTCGGCAAGAATTGTTTTACTGAGAGGTTTTGATGAGCGCGGTTTTGTTTTTTATACCAATTATGAAAGTCAGAAGGGTCGGGAGCTTGCAGAAAACCCCTATGCCGCTCTGGTTTTTTATTGGGCCGAACTGGAGCGGCAGGTCCGTATTACGGGTCAGGTTCAGAAGGTTACGCGGGAAGAGTCTGAAAATTATTTTCGAAGTCGCCCCCTGGAAAGTCGTCTAAGCGCGTGGGCTTCAAGGCAAAGTCGGGTTATCCCCAGTCGAGAGGTTTTAGAAAGTAAAGTAGAGCAACTGCGGGCGGAGTTTCCAAATGGAAATATCCCACTCCCTCCCGATTGGGGAGGATTTCGCTTAGTTCCTCAAACTATAGAGTTCTGGCAGGGACGCCCCAACCGCTTACACGATCGGTTCCGTTATACCCGTCAACCGGATAATAGCTGGCTGATCGAACGGTTGGCGCCTTAGATTCTCATAAAGAAAGGAGAGTATTATTTATGGCAAGGATATTAATTATCGCAACCAGTGGTTCAGAAGACCCTACCCGTGCAGGCATGGCATTTTTGTTCGCCAAGGGTGCCGTAGAAGGTGGACACAGGCCAGAAGTGGTACTGGCAGGTGATGGAAGTGTCCTGGCAAAGAAAGTGGTTGCCGAAAGTATTGTCCCTGTGGGGTTACCACCCCTTAAGGAGTTGATCCAATTTGCCCGGGATAATAAGGTACCGGTTTATACCTGAGGAGCCTGCGGAAAGGCCCGGGGGGTTACCGATGAGGATTTAACGTGGTTAAACTCAAAGTGGATAACACCAAAAGATACCATGCAACTTTCTGTAGATGTGGATCGGGTCATAACTTTATAAAAAAATAGTTTTAGAGCCCTACAAAATAGAAACCCGATTCAGGATTATAAGTTTAGGAAAATTCAGGATAAGCTCCAGGAGATAGGCCGGAAGAAGTTTAAATTCTGAGGAACAGGAATCGGTTGTCTATAGAGCTCCCACTGCCTCTAAGACCCGTCGAACTTCTTCTCGTGCTTCTTCCTTCAACGGTACCTGGGGTGGGAGTGGATCCCCTACCGGAAATCCCTGGAGTTCAAGTCCTGCCTTGATGCAGGCGGCCAGAGAATAGCTGGTAAATACCTGATTAATCCGCCACAGCTCCCGTTGCAGAATCATGGCTTCCTCCCACTTTTTTGCCCTGGCCAGCTCATAAAGTCGAACACTCTGAGAGGGGATCAAGCAAGCAGGTCCCGCCATCCAGCCTATACCTCCTATCAACATCACACAAAGGGGAATATGGGTCGAAGAACTAAATATCCGGATTCGATCTCCTACTAAGTTCAAAATGGAAAGGAGCCGACCAGTATCCCCGGAAGCATCTTTGAGATAACGGATATTGGGTACCTTCATCAACTGCTCGATGACCCGTAATGTCAGGTCGCCTCTCTGAAAATTCGGATTTGTATAAAGAACTATGGGACAGGATACAGCCCGTGCAATTTCGGTAAAATAATTTATTACCCCTGATTCTGGAATTGGGAAATAAGTTTCTAAAATGGCCAGAATGCCGTTAACTCCCAGGGCTTCCAACTCACGAGCCTGTCGGACGGCCTCTGCCGTTGTCGTGGCCGCCACCCCGGCTATAACAGGTACCCGACCTGCGTTCGCCTCTAAAACAACCTCAACAACACGCCGTTTTTGGAACCAGTTCAGATAAGCGAATTCTCCCGTGCTACCTAGGGGTGTAAGACCCTGTACACCGGAACGCACTAAATGATCGACTAAACGGGCTAGTACCTCACTTTTGATATTTCCTTGAGTATCAACGGGGGTTACCAGATAAGGAAAAACTCCATGAAAGTTTACTTCACCCATGTTATCAGCCTAAAACCTATCGAAAAATAACCCGGAATTTCTCTATTACCCTTTTGCGACTTTTTTAATTTTTTTATTCCCACAAAAATGATAACTCCCATTCAAAACCGGGTCAAGGAAATAAATCAGGTTGCAACTGTAGCAATTTAGTAGGTGTCACTTTTTCTGTCTGAACACCCCCTGGCCTCCATGGCTACCAGGTTAAGGCCCCCACCCGGTCCCTCCTCCGTTTCACCCTATGCATTACCCATAAGTCTGGGAAAACCTGATCTGTTGGGTAAAAAGAATGGGCTGGGGAGAATCGGAAAAGCAAGACGGGAATTGACTTTTCTTGGTTTTATGTTCTCACTTCATCGGGATAAAGATTGAAGGTCCTCATTTGAAGTCCTTACACAAAATTAATCCAGATTTACTGGTTCTCCTTGACAAGACTTTTATCCTTGTTTTAACCTGGAATAGAAAACTCGTATTCTTATAACCTCTAAATTTAGAACCGGGGGACCTGGAGAACTCAAGTATGAATATTTTGCTGGCAGGCTTGTTCCTTGGATTTGGATTTATTTTTAATCTTGCCTGTTGGGTCGATTCGGAATCTTCTAAAACGGTTAAAGAATCTGTGGAGAAAGCGCAGACCGGTCAGGAAAATGAAATGAAGATCCTTCAAACTTTTAAAGGTGCTTTTAGTGGGGTGACTCAGGCTAAAAGTTTGGTGATCAACAAAAAAGAAGACTGGGAAAATTTATGGAAGGAGGTCCATAGCCTGACGATTCCTCCACCTCCGCTACCGGATATAGATTTTACCAAGCATACGGTCCTTGCCGCCTTCATGGGACAGAAACCTACCGGAGGCTACACAATTTCCATCTCGAAGGTTATTAAAAAAGATAAAGAAATTCTGGTTTATCTAGAAAGCAAAGAACCTCCGCGAGATGCCATGACGATTCAATCCCTGACGGCTCCGTATTGTATGGTAGTAGTTCCTAAGATTGAAGATGAGAAAATGATTCAATGGCAAGAAGCTCCTAAAACCGGGGACAATAAGCCACAATGAAGAAAATCAAAGAAGAAGATCGGGGATAGAAGATCGAGGATAAAAGCTAAACGAAGCCTTCCCTCTCTTCAATCTTCTATCCTTCAAGATTTTTGGATCTATTTCTTCTCTCGGAGAATCCTGCGCAGTGTTTTTCCCGAAGCGCTTCGCGGAATTTGATCCACAAATTCAACCACCCGGGGAATTTTATAAGAAGCTATTCTCTCCCGACAAAACTGGATGATTTCTTCTGGGGTTGGTTTCTCTCCTTCTTTGGGTACAATAAAGGCTTTGACCAATTCCCCTTTAACTTCATCTTTGATTCCAATTACGGCCGCATCGCGAACTTTTGGGTGCTTGTGGAGCACCTCTTCCACTTCCCGGGGATATACCTTAAACCCACCAAAGTTAATCATATCTTTGGTTCGATCGACAATATATACATATCCATCTTTATCCATGGTTACGATATCCCCGGTGTGAAACCAGCCTTCTTCGTCAATTACGGCTCGGGTTGCTTCAGGTTTATTCAGGTATCCTTTCATGACGGCCGTTCCCCGGCATAAAAGTTCTCCCGGTTCTCCCAACGGAACATCTTCACCTTTTTCATTGACGACTCGGAATTCGGTATCCCCCATGGCATAGCCGCAGGAACCGGGTCGGGTTTTTGTATAAGGAGCGGTGGTAATAACCGGAGAAACTTCAGTTAGTCCATAGGCCTCAGCATATTCGATATGGTACTCTTCTCTCAGAGTGCGGATCAGTTCTACAGGCATAGGAGCCGCTGCTGAAAGAACAAACCGAAGGGAGCTGATATCCCGTTTTTTCATATCCGGACTCTTGCACAGGTAATTATACATGGTGGGGACTCCCTGGAAGATCGTGGGTCTATATTTTTCTATGTCTGCCAGGACTTTCTCCGTTATGAATCGTGGTTCAATAACGATGGTGCCGCCGGCATATAGCATGGCCAGAACTCCGTTTATAAGCCCCCAACAATGAAAGAGGGGAGCGGCCACCATCAATCGATCGTTACGCTGATAATGGATCTTGGCAAAATTTTCCGCATTATCCCAGATGTTCAGATGTGTCAGCATAACCCCTTTAGGAAATCCGGTGGTTCCAGACGTATATAAAAGATTGGCTACATCTCCCCGGTCACAATCCAGGGGTTTAAATTCCTTAGAATTTTTAGAGAGCCAGGTATCGAAGGCTAAAAATCCCTGGGCTTCAGATGTCCCGGTGATCAAAACCTGTTCTAGAGCGGGAAGATGATCCTTGATTTGGTGGATAGTCGGAATATTATCGGCGTGGGTTATTATCACTTTTGCCGTGGCATCCTTTAGAATATAACTGATTTCGTCGGCCTTTAGAAGTACATTTATAACATTGGCAACCATACCCGCCTTCATACTTCCCAGGTAACTAATCACAAGTTCAGGACCGCTAGGCAGGTCAATGGCAACCGTGTCACCTTTTTTTAAATCGAAATTCACAAGGCCGTTGGCAACCTGGTTAGTCCATTCTTCTAACTGAAGATAGCTTATCTCGCGGCCCTCAAAAATTAGAGCAGGCTTATTAGGCTGCTCTTGTACCCATTTTTCGAAAATGGCTCCTACATTCACTTTGGATTCCCTCCTTTATTTTTTAATGTAATGTTTTTTGTTGGGGTTCTTATTTTGTTGGCATGTGTGTATTGTTTTCTGATGTATGGTGTGGAGTGTGGTTGATAGATTTTCGTGTTATGCTATTTTTGAGGATTGTATTTTTTTAGTTTGTTTCATTATTTTGTTTTTAAAGTTCTGCGTTATTACATTGTCTAAGTGATTTCTTATTGTGTGTTTTATTTTGTTTGTGTTTTTCAGTTTTTCGAGATTTAAGTTGATCATTAATATATTGTCTATGTGTTTT